>CAYSWZ010000043.1:0-62122 GCA_964434945.1 uncultured bacterium
GTGGCGTTCGTGTTCCAGCCGAACCTGGTGGCGGTCGGCGCGCACGGGCACGGGAGCCAGCTCGTGGACTCCGCCTACCTGCCGCTCATGCTGTGGCTGGCCGCCCGCTGGATGCGGAAGGGCACGCTCACCGAGTTGGGCTGGCTCGCGCTGGCGGGCGGATTCCAGTTCCTGCGCGGCCACGTGCAGATCTGCTTCTACACCTGGCTCGCGATCGCGATCTACGCGCTGGTCGCGCTGGCGATAGTCGCGCGCAGGCCGGCCGACCTCAAGGGCGTGCTGATCCGCGCCGCGGCGCTGGGTGGCGCGGCGGCGCTCGCGTTCGGCGTCGCCGGCATCTACAACGTGCCGCTCCATGACTACGCGCAGTACTCGATGCGCAGCTCCTCCGCCACCGGCGGGGCGCCACTGGCCTACGCCACCGGCTGGAGCATGGCGCTCTACGAGCTGCCGAGCATCGTGTTTCCGAACTTCGTCGGGTTCGGCGACGGCACCTACTGGGGCGGGATGCCGTTCACCGATTACCCGAACGGGTACATCGGCATCGTCGTGGCATTGCTCGCAGTGTGTGGATTCGCGGCGCGTGACGCGGGGGACACCACGGCGCGCTGGTTCGCCGGCGTGCTCGCGGCATTCGCGCTGCTGGTCGGGCTCGGCCACAACTTTCCGCTCTACGGCTTCATGTACGACTACCTGCCCATGTTCAACAAGTTCCGCATCCCGGTCATGGTGCTGGTGCTGTTCCAGCTCGCGATGGCCATGGCGGCCGCGTGGGGCTGGGGGGCGCTGATCGCGGCCGGCGCGCCGAGGGGGAAGGGCGACGCGGTGGACAAGATCGTCGCGGGCGCCGCCATCGCGTTCGCCGTGCTCGGGTTGGTCGCGCTGTTCGGCGTGGAATCCCTGCGCGGCGGCTACGTCAGCATGGCCCTCGAGCACAAGCCGCAGATGCCCGGGGAGGCGGCGCGTGCCGCGTTCGCCGCGTTCGCCGGCGACCTCGGCAAGGTGTCGGTCGTCGGCCTCGCGCTCGTGGTGGTGGCGTGGTTCACCCGCCGCGGGCGATTCCCGGTGGGGCTCGCCTCGGTGGTCGGGCTCGCCCTGCTGCTGTTCGAGCTGTGGCCGGTGAGCCGTGCGGTGATGCAGCCCACGATCGGCGACCCCGTGACCCGCAATCTCGAGGCGGGTCGCGACGACGTCATCGACTGGCTCGCGAAGGCCGGCCCGCCGGGCACATTCCGCGTGTTCTATCCCGAGCAGGAGTGGTTCATGGACAACCGCCCCGCCGGCTTCGGGATCGCCCTCATCGGCGGCCGGCACTCGGCGAAGACGCGGCTGTGGCAGGATCTCGACGATGCCCACGACGACTACAAGCTGCCGTGGCTCGCACTCATGAACGCCCGTTACTGGGTGTTCTCGCGCCCGGTCGCGCCCACCGACATCCCGACCGGCTGGTACGCGATGTTGCGCCAGGTCTTCAGCAGCGGCGCCGGCGTGGTGTACGAGTACCGCCTCGCGATGCCGCGCGCCATGGTGATCGGCTCGTGGCACGTCGTCGCCGACACCGGCCGCGCGGTGGTCGATTCGATCACCGCCGTCGTGCACAACCCCGGCGTGTTCACGTACCTGGCCAGCGACCCGGGCATTCCGTCCGGCGCCGCCGATTCGGCCGGCGCGGCCACGATCACGCACTACGGGCTGCACCGGGTGGACGTGGACGTCGACGCCCGGCGCCCGGCGGTGCTGCGCCTGGCCGACCTCTACTACCCGGACTGGAAGGTGACCGTGGACGGCAAGCCGCAACGGCTGCTGCGCGCCGATCACGTGATGCGCGCCGTCGCGGTGCCCGCGGGACGCCACAAGGTGGTGTTCAAGTTCGCCTCGGCGTCGTTCACCCTGGGCGCCTTGCTGTCGCTCGGCAGCGTGTGCGCCGCGATGCTGCTCATCGGCATCGGGTGGTGGCTCGAGCGGCGGCCGCCGCCGGTGCCGGCGATTCCGGCGATGGAGGGAGAGGCGGCCTGATGGAGAAGCTGGTCATCGTCCCCACCTACAACGAGCGCGAGAACATCGACCCGTTGCTCGAGCGGCTGCTGGCGCTCCCGTACGGCCTCGACGTGCTGGTGGTGGACGATGGCTCGCCGGACGGCACGGCGGAACGGGTGCGGGCGTGCCAGGCCCGCTCGTCGCGCGTCCACCTGATCGAGCGCCCGGGCAAGCTCGGCCTGGGTTCGGCCTATCGCGACGGCTTCCGCTACGCGCTCGCGAACGGCGCCGAGTACGTCTTCGAGATGGACGCCGACTTCTCGCACGACCCGGAGGCGATCGGCGACTTCCTCGAGGCCGCGAAGGATGCCGACATCGTGCTCGGCTCGCGCTACCTGCACGGGGTCACGGTGGTGAACTGGCCGCTGTCGCGGCTCATCCTGTCGTACTCGGCGAATCTGTACACTCGCATCATCACCGGCATGCCGCTCGCGGACGCGACGGGAGGATTCAAGTGCTTCCGCCGGCGCGCGCTCGAGAGCATCCGGCTGGACCAGGTCCGAACGGAGGGTTACGGCTTCCAAATTGAGATGTCCTTCCGCTGCTGGAAGCGCGGGTTCCGGATCAAGGAGATCCCCATCGTGTTCGTGGACCGCCGCGCGGGCATCTCGAAAATGAATCGACAGATCATCTTCGAGGCCGCGTGGATGGTGTGGAAGCTCCGCTTCCTCGACCTGCTGGGCCGCCTGGAGTGAACGCATGCACCGTCGCCTGATCCTCACCCTGTCGCTCCTCCTCGGATCCGCCTCCGCCGCTCGCGCCCAGGGCCAGTGGACGACGTACCTCCACACCCAGACGGGCAACGACCTGATCGCCCTGCGCGACACGGTGTGGATCGCCACCGCGGAGGCCGGGCTCGTGCGCTACTTCCGCTCGACGGACACCTGGGCGTCGACCACCGCCGAGCCGAGCGGGATGGCGAGCAACAACGTCAACAAGATCGCGTTCGACAAGCGCGGCAACCTGTTCGCGTCGTTTCCGGGCAAGGGCGTGGGCCGGCTCGGCACGGACGGCCGCTGGTCCCTGCTCAACACGTTCGACGGCCTGCCGTCGGACTCGGCGCTCGCGCTGCGCGCCCAGGGCGACACGATCTGGATCGGGACCACGCGCGGGCTGGCGTTGTGGGACGGCCACACCATCGCCGGCTCGGTGCCCGACCTGGGCACGCCGTCGCCGTTCCTCGACAACAACATCAACGGCATCGCCGTGACCGGCGACACGCTGTTCATCAGCAACCCGGCCGGCGTGCAGATCGCGCGCCTGTCGCAGCACATCGCCACCTGGACCGTGATCAACAACGGGCTGCCACTCACCGGCGCGCTGCCCAATCAGGAGCTCAACGTGCGCGGGCTCGCCACCGACGGCCACAACGTGTTCGGGTTGGCGAGCGGGGTGAACCCCCTCAATACCGCCCAGCCCATCTTCACCAGCTTCCTCTGGTATCCCTCGCAGGCGCAGTGGAACGGCGACTTCCCGCCTTCGCCGTCGGTGCGCCGGTTGCGGGACGATTTCGGCCACCTGCTCGCCACGACCACGGGCGGGGTCTACGCGCGGACGTTTCCCGGCGGCTGGACATTCGTGCCGGGTTCGCCCGCCACCGACAACGACGATACGTTCCTCGGCGGGGTCGAGGTGGGAGCGGACCCCACCGGCCACGTGTTCGCGTTCGCGCGCGCGCAACTGATGGAGCAGCAGGCGACGGGAAGCTTCCTCGGCCGCGTGCCGCCGGGGCCGATCGGGAACAGTTGCTTCAACGTCATGTCGGTGAACGGCAGCGTCTACGTGGGCTACGACGGCGAAGGGGTGTCGCGCCTGCGGGACAGCGTGTGGACCAACTATCCCGCGGGCGTCGCGTGCACCCTGCCGGGGTGCGACCCCGACACGACGTTCTCGGACGCGAGCTTTCCGACCGGCATGCTCGCCGACCCGAACGGCAGCAAGTGGATCGGGATGTGGTCGGGTCCGCTCGCGCACTTCGACGACGACGTTGCACCGCCGCGGTTCGACAACATCCGCTACCCGAGCTCGAACCCGGACACGGTGGATCTGCACACGTTCGTCTGGTCCGCGACCGCGGACGACAACACCGGGGCGAACGCGGGGCGCTGGTTCGGCCTCGATACGAACGACAAGGGCAACCCGAACAAGAATCCCGCCGGCATCGACCTCTACGACACCTCCGGCACGCTGATCCGCAACTACCCGCCCAACTACCCGAACCTGCGGAACGGCCAGATCCGCGCGCTCGCCGAGGACAGGCGATTCGGCAAGATGTGGGTCGGCTACGCCAGCAATTCCAGCGCCGGGCTGTCCACGTTCCCGCTCCCCACCACGATCGGGAGCGAGATCGTGCTCAGCGACGTGCCGAACACGGGCTCGCTCGACTGCTTCGGCATCGCGGTCCACGGCGACTCGATCTGGGTGCTCGCGACCGACGGACTGCACCGGTTCAGGGACACGACCGAGGTCACGAAGCTGCCGCTCGCGGGACCGCCCGCGCCGCGCGGCGCCGTTCACCCGCTCGCGGTGGGCCCCGACGGCTCCGTGTACGTGGGGACGACCGGCGGGCTGCGCGTGCACCGGCGCGGGCAGCTGCCCGTGGACTACACCCCGGACAACTCGCCGCTCGCCGACATCGAGATCCGCGCCGTGTTCGTGGATCCGAATGGCGTGGTGTGGATCGGCACCGCCCGCGGCATGAACCGGTTCGATCCGGACTACGTTGCGCCACCGCCGCCCACGCTGCCGTCCCTTTCCGTCACGCTCTATCCGAACCCCGCGTGGCGGACGGGGATCGGGTTCGAGCTGCACCTGCGGGGCCAGGCCACGGCGTACGACGGCGAGGTCTACGACCTGAACGGCCGGCTGGTCCATCGCTTCCACACCAGCAACGATCTCGTGTTCTGGGACGGACGCGATCTCGAGCAGAACTGGGTCAGCGCCGGGGTGTTCTTCGTCCACGTGCGAGGCGGCGGCGCCGAGACCACGTCCCGCGTCGTCGTGCTGCGGTAGCGGCCGACGCCCATGGAGCGCCTTCCCGGGGCCACGGCGGAACGGCGGTGAACGGACCGGCGGCCGTGCCGTCCGGACCGGTTCCGCCGGGCTGGGACGCGCTGGTCGCGGCCGATCCGTCCGCGTCGCCGTCGCACCGCGCCGCCGTGTGGCAGGCACTCGCCGACGTGGAGCCCGACTTCGAGTGGCGCCTGCTCACCCACCACGAGGCGGGCGTCCTCGTGGGCGGTGCGCCCGTGATCCTGTCCCGGCGCGGCCCTTTCCGCTGGCTGCATGCGCTGCCGTGGCTCCTGCCCGCCGCGCCGCTCGCGCGGCCCGCCGCGCACGCCCGCGTCGACACCGCGCTCGCCGACGCGTTCGCGGCGCTCGCGCGCGAGCAGCGCGTGGTCGGCGGCACGTGGTCGTTCTACCGCCCGGATGGACCGCCGCCGGAGGAGTCGGCGCTCGCCCGCGTGCCGGGGGAGACGGTGCGCGTCGAGGCCGCCCTGATCCGGCTCGGCGACGCCGGCGGCAGCACGGGCGCGGCGATGAGCCGGAAGCAGCGCCAGGCCTTGCAGCACGCGCGAGCGCGCGGGTTCGAGTTCACCGAGGACGCGGGCGCGCTCGAGGAGGCCTACGCGCTCCACCTCGCGCAGTCGCGTCACTGGCCGGGACACCGGCCGCTGCCGCTCGAGCTGTCGCGCCGGCTCCTCTCCGCGCCGGCGGGCGTGGAGCCCGTGGCGCGGCTCTTCACGCTGCGCTCGTCGCGCGGCCTCGAGTCGGCGACACTCGCGCTCGACGGGCCGCACGAGACGTTCGCGTGGTGGAGCGGCACGCATGCCGACGGGCGGCGGAGCCGGGCGTTCGTGCTCTTGCTCAGGTCCGTGGCCGAGTGGGCGGCCGCTCGCGGCCGCGCACGGCTGAATCTCGGGGCCAGCACCGGGCTCGCGGCCGTGGCATCGTTCAAGCAGGCGCTCGGAGCGGAGCGCTTTCCCTATCCGGTGCGCCGCCTCGACGCGCGCTTCGCACCCTGGCCCGGCCGGGCCGTCGCCGCACTGCAGTCGCGGCTTCGGGCGGGCCGAGCCGGACGCGAGGCCGTGTAATGCGACTCGCCACGCTCGCGAACGCCTCGGTCGTCCACACGCAGCGCTGGGTCGAGCATTTCCGTGGCCGCGGGCACGATGTCCGCCTCTATTCACTCGAGCCCGCGCCGCCCGGGCTCGTCGCCACCGCACTGCCGAACCTGCCGCTTCCCGGCGTCGTGCGCTATCCGCTCGCGCTCCCGCGCCTCGCGCGCGAGCTCGCGGCGTTCGCGCCCGACCTGGTGGATGCGCACTACGTGCCCAATTACGGCGTGCTCGCGGCGCTCGCGGGGCGGCACCCGCTCTCGCTCGCGGCGTGGGGCAGCGATCTTCTGCTCGCCGCGCGCCGCAACCGCTGGCAGCGTGCGCGCGCCCGCTTCGCGCTCACACGCGCCGATCTCGTGCTGTGCGATGCCGAGAATCTCGCCGCCGCGGCGCGTGCGGCCGGCGCGCCGGCCGATCGCGTGCGCACGCTGCCCTGGGGCGTGGACCGCGCGCGCTTCCGGCCGGGCGCGGAACGCGAGCCGGGGCTCCTCCTGTCCACGCGCATGCACGAGGACGTCTACGACCTGCCCACGTTGATCGAGGCGGCGGCGCTCGTGTTCGCCCGGCACCCGCACGCGAGCCTGGTGCTGGCGGGGAGCGGTTCGCGGCGCGAGGCGCTCGAGGCGCTCGCCGCCGCGAGGCTGCCCGCCGGCCGCTACCGGTTCGTCGGGCAGCTCGCCCCGGCGGAGCTCGCGCGCTGGCTCGGGCGCGCAGACCTCTATGTCTCGGCGGCCCGCTCCGATTCCACCTCGCAATCGTTGCTCGAGGCGATGGCCGCGGGCGCGCTGCCGGTGGTGAGCGACCTCGCGGGCAATCGCGAGTGGCTGGGGGACGGCGAAGGCGGGCGCTACTTCGCCGCCGGGGATGCAGCGGGGCTCGCGCGCGCGGTGGACGCGGCGTTCGCCGACGGCACGTGGGCCGCCGCCGCACGCGCTCGGAACGCCGCCGTGATCGCCGCGCGCGGGGACTGGCACGTGAACCTCGCCCGTATCGAGGCACTCTTCTCCGCGCTCGCCGCCGGGCGGCCGCTGCCGGCCGCGGGGGCCGCGTGAGGCGCCTCCTCATCCTCTCCTACTTCTACCCGCCGCTCGCGGGCGGCGGGGTGCACCGCGTGCTGTCCTTCACGCGCCACCTGCCGGCACACGGCTGGGAGTGCAGCGTGGTGTGCGCAGGCGCACACGACTACTGGGTGCGCGACGAGACGCTGCTGTCGCAGGTGCCGGCCGGCACCGAGGTCCTGCGCGTGGCCGGCGGGAGCGCGCTCGCGGGACTCCTGCGGACGGGCGGAATGGGAACGGCCGCGGGCACGGCCGGGCGGCGCTCGAGCGGGGCGTTCGCCGCCCTGCGCGCTCTCTCCGACTGGTTCCTGTTGCCGGACTCCTACGTGGGCTGGGCGGGCCGTGCGCGCGGCGCGGCACGGGCGCGCATCGCGCGCGGCGGCATCGACGCGCTCATGTCCAGCTCGCCGCCCGACAGCGTGCACCTCGCCGCGGCGGACGTGGCCCGCGACACGCGCGTGCCGTGGGTGGCGGACTTCCGGGATCCGTGGATCGGTTTGAACTTCCGTCGCCCGCCCACCGCGTGGCATGCCGCCCGCCAGTCGGACATGGAGGCGCGTGTGACCGCGAACGCCGGGCTGGTGCTGGCCGCCTCGCGCACGCACGCCGACCAGCTCACCGCGCGCACGCACGCGCGCCCGCAGCGGCTCCGATTCCTCCCGAACGGATACGAGCCCGCACCCGCCGGGTCGGGGAGCGCCGACCCGCGGCACTTCCGGGTCGTGTTCACCGGGTCGTTGTCGCTCATGGAGGACGCGGGCACACTTCTCGCCGCCGTCCACGAACTGCTCGAACGCGATCCGGCTGCGCGCGCCGAGCTGCGCGTGGACCTCGCCGGGCCGTACGACAGCGAGTGGCCCGCGCGCGCCGTGGCGCTCGGGCTCGGAGAGGTCGTACGGCTGCCCGGGCCGCTCGCGCACGCCGAGAGCCGGTCGCTCCAGCGTGCGGCGGACCTGCTCCTCCTGTGGAAGCCGAACGGGACGGGGTTTCGAACCATGGTTCCGGGGAAGCTCTACGAGTATCTGGACAGCGGCCGGCCCGTGCTCGCGCTGCTGCCCGCGGGCGACGAGGCGGCCGGCCTGGTCGAGCGCGCCGGCGGGACGCGGCTCGATCCGGGCGATACCTCCGCGCTCGCGCGCGAGCTCGGCTCGCGCCTCGCGCGCTGGCGCGTGGGCGGACGCACGCCTGATTCGCGACCGGACTGGCTCGCGGCGCACGCGCGGGCGCGGCTCGCCGCTGAGCTGGCGCGGGAGCTCGATGCGCTGGTGGGGGCGCGCACGTGACCGCGCGTGCGCCCGGGGCGCGCCTCGAACTCGCCGGGCTCGCGCTCGCCGCCGTCTTCTGCGCGGCGCTCGCATGGCCGCTCCGGCACTACGTCACAGACGATACGTTCATCCATCTCCAGTACGCCCGTCACCTCGCGCACGGCGAGGGGTTCGTGTTCAATCCGGGCGAGCGCGTCTACGGGAGCACGAGCCCGCTCTGGGTGTTGCTGCTCGCCGATGCGATCGCGCTGGGGGTGGACGGGCTCGGCGGCGCGAGGCTCCTCGGAGCGGCCGGTCTCCTCGCTTCGCTCCTCCTCTGGTGGTGGCTCGTGCGCCGGACGATCGCGAGCCCGTGGCTGCGCGTGTGCTCGACGCTGGCGTGGGCGGGGCACGCGTGGATGCTGCGCTGGTCCCTCTCCGGCATGGAGACCCCGCTCGCCGTGGCGCTCGTGCTCGGCGGAATGTGCGTGTTCACCGCGAGCGAGCCGTGGGGCGAGCGGCCGGCCATCGCCGGATTGCTGTGGGCGCTCGCCGCGCTCGCGCGCCCCGAGTGCATCCTCCTGCCGGGACTCTGGGTGGTCCTGTTGCTGATCGATCACGGGCCGCGCGCCGGCCTCGCGCGTGTCGCACGCGGCCTGTGGCCGGCGGTGCTCGTCTACGGGGGGTGGCTCGTGTTCGCGCGCGGCTACTTCGGCACGTTCTGGCCCAACACGCTCGCGGCCAAGGCGGCCGGGGGCGAGGGGCTCGCCTATCAATTGGAGCAGTGGAGGCGCCAGGGGGCGATCGTGGCCACGACCGACGGCGCGCTCGTGCTGGTCCTCCTCGCGGCGCTCGTGGCGGGCGCGGTCCGCGGCGCCCGGCCGCATCCGCGTCCGGCGGTGCCGCTCCTGCCGTGGGCGTGGCTCCTCGCGGTGCCGATCGCCTATTCGTTGCGCGGCGTGCCGGTGCTGTCGCGGTACCTCGTGCCGCTCCTGCCCGTGCTCGGCTGGCTCGCCTGGCGCGCGCTCGACCGCGCGCTCCGGGTCGCGGACGGACGCGCGCGCGGCGCGGCGCTCGCCGGCGGGCTCGTCGCCGCGCTCGTGCTCGGCCAGAATCTCGTCGTCTACGAGCGAATCGTCCGCCCGCAGGTGGATTCGTTCAGCGCCGGGCTCGAACGGAGCCTCATTCCCTGGGGCCGCTGGTTCGATCTCCACGCCCCGCCCGACGCCGTCATCGCCGCTCCGGACATCGGCGCGCTCGGTTACTTCAGCCGGCGTCGGGTCGTGGACCTCGCCGGGCTCGTCACACCCGAGATGGTGCCGATCCTGCGCCGCATGCCGGAGGAGGACGCCATCGCGCGCTTCGAGTTCGGGCGCTTCGCGCGGCCGGAGTTCGTGGTGGATCGCGCCGCGCGGGCGTGGGATCTCGTGCAACGGAGCCCGTGGAGCGCGGCGCTGGTGCCGCTCGGGCATGCCTCGCTGCCGAACCTCGGCGTCGCGCGCCCGGGCGAGGCGGTCTATTCCTTCTACCGGATCGACTGGGCCGCGTACGACTCGCTCGCCGCGTCGCGCTGACGCAGCGCCCAGGTCGGCGGTGGGGAAGGGTCGAGCGCAGCGCGCGGAGGCGCGATGTGGATAACCCGCCCCGCGACCGTGCGCGGGCCGCGCGGGCGACGGGCCTCATCCGCGCGGATCGCGCGCGTCCAGAGCGCGTCAACCGCCGAACCGCGCGGAATCCGGCGTGCTGCACGCCCGTGCAGGCATCTTTTTGTCGACCCCCGCGTTTTTTCTTTTGACCGCGGCGGGGTCTGCCCCTACATTGCGCCGCGGTGGGGAGCCGTGGGGATTCATGGTAGGAGTGGGGAAGAAATGGATCCCCGTGGAGCAAACGCACGATGGCGACGTTCCTGGGCACCGAGACCTATTCGATCGACGACAAGAATCGCGTCGTGGTGCCTGCGCCGATGCGCCGCGTGGCGGGCCGGAAGGCGCCGCTCACGAAGTTCGTGCTGATGCGGGGACTCGACGGCTGCGTGTGGCTGTACGCCGAGGAGGACTGGAAGCGGCTCGAGGATCTTCTCCAGCGTCTGTCGACGGGGCCTCGGGAACACCGGGCGTTCGCGCGGACGGCGCTGGTCGGGGCTGGAAAGGTGGCGGTGGACGGGCAGGGACGCATCACGATCACACCGTCACTCATGGGCCATGCAGGACTCGGCAAGGATGCCGTACTGCATGGCCAAGTTGGACGCATCGAGATCTGGTCGCCCGAGCGGTTCCAGCAGGCACTGGTCACCGAATCGGCCGACTACGATGCGCTCGCAGAGAAGGTGCTGGGGGGCGAGGGATGACGTCGCAGACCGGATCACCCGAGGCGCGCACGTCCGTGGTGATGAATCTCCAGTTCACGCGCGGCCGCCACGGCGCCGCGGCGCGGCTGGAGGTGCACGAGCGCCCGGCCGGCCGGGTCGGGCTGCTGGCCGTCCGCGGCTGGGTGGACCTCTCGGCGGAGCGCGGGATCGAGCGTGCTCTCGACGACCTGAGCGCGCGCGGGGTCACGCGCCTGGTGGTGGACTGCTCGCAGCTGCTGCACGTGGACTACCGCCTCGTGCCGCGGCTCGCCGACGCGCTGCTGGGATTCGAGGCGCACGCCGGCGCGGTCGTGCTGTGCGGCCTGTCCCGCTACCTGCGCGACCTGTTCCGGATCGCCGGCTGCGAGTCGCGGCTGTGCTGCTGGCCCTCGGCTTCGGACCTGCTGGATGCGGTGCCTGCGGCCGCGGGCCTCGAGCGTGAGCGCGCGTCATGAACCGGTGCTCGTGCACGAGACCCTCGCGTTCCTGCGTCCCGGGCCGGGTCTCTTCCTGGATGCCACGCTCGGCGACGGCGGGCACGCCGAGGCGCTGCTGCTCGCGTCCGGCGAGCTGCGGCTCCTCGGCAACGATCGAGACCCGGCAGCGCTCGCGTTCGCGCGCCGGCGCCTCGCCGGGTTCGGGGATCGCGTGAGCTTCGCGCACGGCACGTTCCGCCAGCTGCCCGCCGCGCACGCGGGGCTGGGCGGCGAACGGTTCGCCGGCGCGCTGTTCGACTTCGGGCTCTCGTCGCGCCAGATCGACGATGCTGCGCGCGGCATGAGCTACCGGCAGGAGGGCCCGCTCGACCTGCGCATGGACCCGAGCGCCGGCGCCACGCTCGCCGATCGGCTCGACACCGCCACGGAACAGGAGCTGGCGGACGTGCTCCGCACGCACGGCGACCTGCCGCGGGCGCGTGCGCTCGCCCGCGAGATCCTCGCCGCGGCCCGTGCGGGACGGCTGGCCGACACGCGCCAGCTCGCCGCGCTCGCGGGCCGGGTACTGCGGGACTCGAGCCCGGGCGCGGTCGCACCCGTGTTCCAGGCGCTGCGGGTCTGGGTCAACGACGAGATGGCGGACCTCGAGGCGGGCCTGGCGTGGCTGCCCGGGGTCATGGCCGACGGAGCCGTCGTGGTGACGCTGTCCTACCACTCCGGCGAGGACCGGCGCGTGAAGCACGCGCTGCGCGGCTCCCGGCGCACGGCGTCGCGACGCCTGCCGCCGGCCGCGGAGGAGTCCGCCGCCGGCCCGTGGCAGGAGCTCACCCGCAAGGTGGTGGTCGCATCGGAGCAGGAGCAGCTCACGAATCCACGCGCGCGCAGTGCGCGGCTCAGAGCCTTTCGGAGGAAGCCGAGATGAGACAGGTGTGGCGGCATTCCGTTCCGTCGTGGCGCGTCCCTTCGGCGCGCCGGATCCAGCCCGGTTGGGTGCTCGGCGCGTTCCTCCTGCTGGCGATGCTGCTGCTCGAGGTCTGGCAGCAGTCCGCGGTCGCGAGCCTGTCGCTCCGCGCGGGCGCCGCGAACGACCAGCTCAAGCGCGCGAGCAACGAACTGGAGTGGACGCGCGCGCAACTGGACCGGAACGGGACGCGCGCCGAGGTCGGCTCGCTGGCGTTCAGCGCCGGTGTGCGTCCGGGTGATGCCGCGCAGGTCGTCTGGCTCCCCGCGGACTACCTCGAGGAGGACGGAGTGGTGGCGAACCACGAGGGTTCGCCGACGCTGCTCGCCGCGGCGGGCCGCACCCTCCAGTCGCTCGTGCCGGAAGCGATGGCACGGGGTCGCCACGTGAACTGAGCCATCGACACATCGTCGACCGGTGAGTTGTGCCGGCCGCGTCACAGCACCGCGCAAGAAGGGCCGGCGGTCTGCGTGAACCGCCGTTCCACGGAGGGAACAGTTGGCCCACAAGGAAATGCGCAAGAGTCGGGTGCTGCTGGCTGCGGCCGGCCTCTTTGTGGGGCTGGGGTGCCTGTGGGTGCGCGTCGCGGTGCTGCAGACCGCGCTGCACGGGCACTTCGCCGCCCGTGCACGCGAGAACCAGGAGCATCACGAGAAGATCCTGCCGCACCGCGGCGTGATCACCGACCGGCGCGGCAAGGTGCTGGCCCACGATCTCGGCGTGAGCCAGGTCGCGATCTACCCGCCGCAGCTCGGCGATCCCGCCGCTGCGGCGGCGGTGCTGGCGCCGCTCGTGCACGAGCCCGTGGACAAGCTCTCGAAGCGCCTGCGCACGCTGCACAGCTACACCTGGATCGCGCGCGACCTGCCGCCCGAGGTGGGCCAGAAGATCCGCGACGCCCGCATCGACGGCGTGGTGGTCGAGGACGAGACCAAGCGCTTCTACTGCATCGGGGACGCGGCCTCGGAGATCCTCGGACGCACGAACCGTGACAACGTCGGCGTGGACGGCGTCGAATACGAGTTCGAGAACCTGCTCGGCGGCCGCACCGGCTGGGTCACGCTGGTGCCGACCGGCTCGTCGCGGATGAGCCTGCTGCTGCCCGGCGCGGAGGGGCGCCCGGCGCGCGACGGCGCCTCGATCGAGCTCACGATCGACGCCGACCTCCAGTCGATCGTCGAGCACCATCTCGCGGCGGCGGTGGACTCGCTGCACGCGAAGCGGGGATTCGCGGTGTTCGTGGACCCGTGGTCCGGCGAGATCCTCGCGGCCGCATGCGCGCCGCACCTCGCGGCCGGCCAGTCGAAGAACTGGACGTTCACCGACCAGTACGAGCCGGGCTCGACCTTCAAGGTGGTGGTGGCCGGCGCCACGCTCGAGGAGAACCTGGCGCGTCCGGACGACCGCTTCGAGGCGGCGGCGAGCGGGCAGGCCGAGCTCGTGCCCGGCTGCATCATCCACGACACGCACGCGCACGACGAATGGTCGTTCCGCCAGGCGATGCAGTACTCGAGCAACATCGTCATGGGCCGGCTGGCGCTCAAGCTCGGCTCCGACCGCCTGTACCGCTACGCCACCGCGCTCGGCTTCGGCAGCCTGACCGGCGTGGAGTTCCCCGGCGA
Organism: uncultured bacterium; assembly: GCA_964434945.1. Taxonomy (GTDB): domain Bacteria; phylum Eisenbacteria; class RBG-16-71-46; order RBG-16-71-46; family RBG-16-71-46; genus JAIOPA01. Next base: position 13,825 of record CAYSWZ010000043.1, read on the forward strand.
GACCGCGGGCCGGCTCCGCCCGGTGCGCGCCTGGCAGCCGCGCTCGACGCCCACGATCGCGATCGGCCACGAGGTCACGGTCACGCCGCTCCAGCTCGCGCTCGCGTACGCGGCGGTGGCGAACGGCGGCGTGCTCATGCAGCCGATGCTCGTCCGCTCGATCCGCGACGCCGACGGGCGGGAGATCCGGCACGGCGCGCCGCAGCCCTCGCATCGCGTGTTCAGCGGCGCCACCGCGGCCACGCTCGTCGACATGTTGTGCGCGGTCGTGGACAGCGGGACCGCGACCAGCGCGCGCGTGCCGGGGCTGCGCATCGCCGGCAAGACCGGCACCGCGCAGAAGTACGACGCCGCGATCGGCACGTACGGGCGGGGCATGTACCTGGCTTCGTTCGCGGGCATCGCCCCGGCGGACCAGCCGCGCATCGTCGGCGTGGTCGTGATCGACGAGCCGAAGGGCTCGCAGTACTTCGGTGGCCAGGTCGCCGCTCCCGTGTTCCGCGAGGTGCTGCTCGACCTGCAGCGGATGTCGTGGCCGGGCTTCGACGCCACGAACAGCTCGGTGGCGATGCGCCCGCCGAGCGTGCCCGCCGTGACCGCGCCCGACCTGCGCCTGCTGCCGCCGCGCGAAGCCGAGCGCCGGCTCGCCGACTACGGCCTGCACGCGCGCTTCGAGGGCGCGGGGCCCCGCGTCCTGTCGCAGGTCCCGCCCGCCGGCCAGCCGGTCGAACGCGGCTCGGTCGTGCTCGCCTATCTCGCCGCACCCCAGGATTCCGTCGGCCGCGCGCTACCCGACCTGGTCGGGCTCACGCTGCGCGATGCGGTGCGCCGGCTGTCGCAGCGCGCCGTGCCGATGCGCATCATCGGCAACGGGATCGTGACCCGCCAGTCGCCGGCCGCCGGGACGCACCTGCCGCTGGCCGGTCCGTGCCGGCTCTGGTGCTCGCCGGGCCACGACGATTCGGCCACCGAGCGCCTGGGCATGCTCCTGGCGCCGCCCGCGGTCCGGATGCGACGGCCGTGATGCTGCGCGAGATCCTCGAGGAGGTGGACACGCTCGCGGTGCGGGGCACCACCGACCGCGAGATCTCCGGGCTCGCACTCGACTCCCGCCGGGTGAGGCCCGGCGACGCCTTCTTCGCACTGCCGGGCGTGCGCGCCGACGGTGCGCGATTCGCAGCCGCGGCCGTGGACGCCGGCGCCGCCGCCGTGTTCGCCGGGCCCGGCCTGGATCCGGGGGCGGCCACGCTCGTCGAGGTCGCCGAGCCGAGGCTCGCGCTCGCCCAGGCGGCCGGGCGCTTCCACTCGCATCCGTCGCGGGCCATGAAGGTCGTGGCCGTGACCGGGACGAACGGGAAGACCACGACCACGTACCTGGTCGAGGCGATCGCGCTCGCCGCCGGCTTGAGCGCGGGCGTCGTCGGGACCACCGGCGTTCGGCAGGGCGGCGTGACCCGGCCCTCGGCGTTCACCACGCCCGAGTCCCCCGAACTCCAGGGCCTGCTCGCCGAGATGCGCGCCGCGGGGGTCGCGTGCGTGGCGCTCGAGGCCAGCAGCCACGCGCTCGTCCAGCGCCGCACCTGGGGCCTGGCGTGCGACGTGTGCGTGTTCACGAACCTCACCCAGGACCACCTCGACTACCATGGCACCATGACCGCCTACCTGGATGCCAAGCTCATGCTGTTCGACGGCCGGAACGGCGGGCGGGCCGTGCCGGGTGCGGCCGGCGGAGCGGCCCCGAAGTCCTGCGTCGCGGTGGTGAACGCCGACGACCCGCACGCGGACGACGTTACCGCCGCGGCGCGGCGCGGCGGCATGCGCGTGCGCCGCTACGGCTCGCCGGCGGCGGTCGGGGCCCGCGACGGCGTCGCGCTCACCGACGTCACGCCGAGGCCGGCCGGGCTCACGCTCACGCTCACCGACCAGGACGACACGGGCGCGCGCGTGCACACGTTCGACCTGCCGATGCTCGGGCGCTACAACGCCTGGAACGCCGCGGCCGCGTTCACTGCCGCGCGCGCGCTCGGCCTCGACGGCGGCACGGCCGCGCGCGGGCTCGAGCAGTCGCACGGCGTGCCCGGCCGGCTCGAGCGCGTCGATGCCGGGCAGCCGTTCGTGCTGGTGGTGGACTACGCGCACACGCCCGACGCGCTCGAGCGCGCGCTCGCCGCCTGCCGCGAGCACGCGCGCGGGCGCGTGCTGCTGGTGTTCGGCTGCGGCGGCGACCGCGACCGCGGCAAGCGCCCGCTCATGGGCGCCGCGGCCGCGCGCGGGGCGGACCGCGCCTGGGTGACGAACGACAACCCCCGCAGCGAGGACCCGGCGGAGATCGCGGCGGGCATCGACGCCGGCGCACCCGCGGCGGGACTCGCCGTGCTGCTCGACCGGCGGGCCGCGATCGCCGCCGCGATCGCGGCGGCGCAGGCGGGCGACGTGGTGCTGGTGGCGGGCAAGGGTCACGAGACCACGCAGACCGTGGGCTCACAGGTGCTGCCGTTCGACGACCGCACGGTCGCGCGCGAGCTGTTGAGCCGCAACGCCGGCGCGGAGGCGCTGTGAGCACGCCGACGCCTGCCCCGCCGCTGCTGACGCTGGTGCAACTCGCCCAGTGGGCGGGCGGGGACCTGGTCGTGCGCGACGTGCCCGGCGACGCGCGCGCCCGCGAGGCGCTGCTCGCGACCGGCATCGCCGGCGCCACGCTCGACACGCGTGCGCTACGGCCCGGCATGCTGTTCGTGCCGCTCCCCGGCAGCCGCACCGACGGGCACGCCTACCTGGACGAAGCCTTCGCGCGCGGGGCGGGCGCTGCGCTGTGCGCGCGCGCGGTGCACCCGCGCATCGCGGACCTGCCGCTCGGCCCGCTCGTGCTGGTGGACGACGTCACCACTGCATTGCAGAGACTGGCGACAAAGCTCCGCGAGCGCTGGCCGGGCTGGCTCGTCGCCGTGACCGGGAGCGCCGGCAAGACCACCACGAAGGAGCTGGTCTCGGCGGTGCTCGCCACCGCGGGACCGGTGCTGCGCACCGAGGGGAATCTCAACAACCACTGGGGTGTGCCGTTGACGCTGCTCGGGCTCGGGCCCGAGCACCGGACGGCGGTGATCGAGATGGGGATGAATCACGCGGGCGAGATCGCCGCGCTCGCCGCGATCGCGCGGCCGAACGCCTGCGTCATCACGAACGCTGGGTCCGCGCACCTGGAGAACCTCGGCTCGCTCGAGGCCATCGCGAGCGAGAAGGCGTCGCTGGCGTGGGCGCTTCCGCCCGGCGCGCCGGCGTTCGTGGGCGCGGACTCGCCGCGACTCCTCGCGGCGGTGCGGGGTGCGCCGGCGCGGGTCGTCCGCTACGGCCTCGCGCGCGACGCCGCGGTGCACCCGGACAGCGTCGAGGACCTGGGCGACGGCGGATCGCGCTTCACCGTGGCCGGCTTCCCGCCGGTCCACCTGCGGCTGATCGGCATGCACCAGGTCGCGAACGCGCTCGCCGCGCTCGCGGTGGCGCGCGAGCGGCGGCTCGATCCGGCCGCCGCGGTGGCCGCGCTCGAGGCGCACCGCCCGCTCAAGGGCCGCATGGAGGTCCGGCACGCCGGCGGCGCGACGCTGCTCGTGGACTACTACAACGCGAATCCCGACTCGATGCGCGCGGCGCTCTCGACGCTCGCCGGCTGGCCGCGGGCGCGGCGCCGGATCGCGGTGCTCGGCGACATGCGCGAACTCGGCGGCACCGCCGCCCGGCTCCACCGCGAGGTGGGCGAGGCGGTGCGCGACGCGGAGCTGTGGGTGGTCGGCGAGCACGCCGCGGACTACGCCGCGGGCGCCGCCCGCGCCGGGGTCGCGGTCCGCCGGTTCCCGGACAAGTCCGCCGTGGCCGCGGCGCTCCGCGAGCAGCTCGAACCGGGTACGGTCGTGCTGCTCAAGGCGTCGCGGGGTGCGGCGCTCGAAGACGTGTTGGCCGGACTCCCGGTCCAAGCGCAGGAGGCCTGAAGCGTGTTCTACGAGTGGCTCTACCCGCTGCACACGGTGCACGGCCTGTCGTTCCTCAACCTGTTCAAGTACATCACGGTGCGCTCGGCGCTCGCCGCGGTGATGGCGCTCGCCATCAGCTTCCTGCTCGGGCCCCCGATGATCGAGTGGTTGCGGCGCGTCAAGCTGGGGCAGAAGGTGCGCGAGGAGGGGCCGCAGTCGCACTACGTCAAGGCCGGGACGCCGACCATGGGCGGCCTGCTCATGCTCGCGGCGATCGCGGTGCCGGTGCTGGTGTGCGGCAACTTCCACAACAAGCAGGTGTGGCTGTCGCTGCTCACGACCGTGTGGCTCGGCGGCCTCGGGTTCCTCGACGACTGGCTGCGCGTGGTGAAGAAGCTCCCGAAGGGCCTGCTCGGCCGCTACAAGCTCATCGGCCAGTTCTCGATCGGCGCCATCGTCGGCATCTGCGTGCTGGCGTGGCCCGAGCCGAACACGAATCCGACGCTGACGCACGTGCCGTTCCTCAAGAGCTACTACTTCGACCTCGGCCTCCTGTTCGTGCCGTTCGTGATGCTCACGATCACCGGCGCCTCGAACGCGGTGAATCTCACCGACGGCCTCGACGGGCTGGCCTCCGGACTGGTCGCGATCGCGGCGATCGCGTTCGCCGGCATGTGCTATCTCACCGGCCACATCAAGTTCAGCGCCTACCTGAACACCGGCTACCTGCCGTTCGCGGGCGAGCTCACCGTGTTCTGCGCCGCGGTGCTCGGCGCGGCGCTCGGCTTCCTCTGGTACAACTGCCATCCCGCCGACGTGTTCATGGGCGACACCGGGTCGCTGGCGCTCGGGGGCGCGCTCGGCGTGGTCGCGGTGCTCATCAAGCGCGAGTTCTGGCTGGTGCTCGTGGGCGGCGTGTTCGTGGCCGAGGCGCTCTCGGTCATGGTGCAGGTGACCTCGTTCAAGCTGACCGGCAAGCGCGTGCTGCGCATGTCCCCGCTGCACCATCACTTCGAACTCATCGGCTGGCCGGAGTCGCGCGTCGTCCTGCGCTTCTACATCGCCGGCGCGCTGCTCGCGCTGCTCTCGCTGTCCACGTTCAAGCTGCAATGAGCCTCGATCTCCGGCACCCGCTCCCCGGCGACCGTGCGCTCGTCGCCGGCGCCGCCCGCAGCGGCATCGCGGCGGCCCGGCTCCTGCGCCGGCACGGACTCGCGGTCACGCTCTGCGACCGGCGGAGCGAGGACGCCGCGCCGGCGCCGGCGCGCGCGCTGGCGGCCGAGGGCGTCCGCTGCGTGTGGGGCCGCGACGACGCGGGGCTGCTCGCGGGACACGACTTCGTGGTGTGGAGCCCCGGCTTCGCGCTCGACCATCCACTGGCTCTTGCGGCGCGCGCCGCGGGCGTGCCGCTGATCGGCGAGCTGGAACTCGGCTACCGCGCCGCGCGTGCGCCGCTCGTGTGCATCACCGGCACGAACGGCAAGAGCACGACCACCGACCTGGTCGGAGCGCTCCTGCGCGCCGCGGGACGCGAGGTGGCGGTGTGCGGCAACATCGGCCGGGCGATCTGCGAGGTGGCCGAGTCGGTGAGCCCCGCCGGTCTGCTCGTCGTCGAGGTGTCGAGCTTCCAGCTCGAGACCGTGGACCGGCTGCACCCGCACATCGCGACGTGGCTGAACCTCACGCCCGACCACCTGGATCGGCACCGGTCGCTCGAGGCCTACGCCGCGATGAAGCAGCGATTGTTCGTTCGCCAGACCGAAGAGGACTGGGCGGTGCTGAACGCCGATGACCCCGAGGTCTCCGCCCGCCGCACCGGGGGCGGAACCGCGGCCGCATTCTCGGCCCGGCACGCGGTGGACGAGGGCGCGTTCTGCGAGGACGGCACGCTGGTGCTGGCGCGGCGCGGCGGCCGCGAACGGCTGCTGCCGCGCGCCGAGCTGCGCCTGCCGGGACCGCACAACCTCGCGAACGCACTCGCCGCGCTCGCCACCGTGCTGCCGCTCGAGCCCGGCAACGACGCGCTCCGGCGCGTGCTGCGCGAGTACACCGGCCTCGAGCACCGGCTCGAGCTCGCGGGCGAGGTGAACGGCGTGCGGTTCGTCAACGACTCCAAGGCCACGAACACGGATTCGATGCGCGTGGCGCTCCAGAGCTTCCCCGAGCCGGTCGTGCTGATCGCCGGCGGGCGCGACAAGGGGCAGGATTTCCGGCCGCTCGCCGGGCTGGTGGGCTCCGCGGTCCGGCACCTGGTGCTGATCGGCGAGGGCGCGGGGGCGATGGCCGCGGCGTGGCCGGGCGTGCCGCAGCAGCGGGCGGCGACGCTCGCCGACGCGGTGCGGATGGCCTACGAGGCCGCGCAGCCGGTGCGGGCCACGGTGCTGCTCTCGCCGGGATGCGCCTCATTCGATATGTTCACGGACTACGAGGACCGTGGCCGCCGCTTCAAGGAAGAAGTGGCGCGGCTCACGGCGGGAGGGGTGACCGCGTGAGGCGTGGCGATCGCTGGCTGGTGGGACTGGCCCTGCTGCTCACGGCCGTGGGCCTGGTGATGGTGTACTCGGCAGGGTCGTTCCACGCGTTCGTGACCTACGGCGACTCGAACTACTTCCTCCGCCAGCAGCTCGTGCGCACCGCGATCGGGGTGGTCGCGCTGTTCGCCTGCTCGCGCCTGAGCCTGCGCAGCCTGGAGGCGCTGGCGCCCTGGCTGCTGGCGGCTGCGTGCACCATGCTCGTGCTGGTGGTGGTGACCGGTCACATGTCGAACGGGGCCACGCGCTGGCTGCGGGTCGGCTTCATGTCGCTGCAACCCACCGACCTCGGTCGCCTCGCCGCCGTGATCTTCCTCGCGTGGTGGCTCAAGCGCCGGCCCATCGCCGAGCTGGGGTTCTGGCGCGGCATGGCGCCGCCGCTCGTCCTGCTCGTGCTCGTCGCGGGCCTGATCCTGAAGCAGCCGAACCTGAGCTCGGCCGGATTGCTCCTGCTCACCGGGTTCGTGATGCTGTTCCTGTCCGGGGCGCCGCTCCAGTTCCTCGGCGCGCCGCTCGCGGCGGGCGCCGGCATCGTCGCGGTGGCGCTCGCGACGCATCCCTACATGATGACCCGGGTGCGCACGTTCGCCGGGTTCGTGTTCGGCGGGCAGCTCGATCACCTCGGCACCGGCTGGCAGCTCGACCAGTCGCTCATCGCGATCGGTTCCGGCGGCGTTCTGGGCCGCGGCCTCGGCGGCGGATTGCAGAAGCTCCTCTACCTGCCCGAGGCGCACACCGACTTCATCTTCTCGATCCTCGCCGAGGAACTGGGGCTCATCGGAGCCACGCTCCTGTTCGTGGCGATCGGCCTGTTCCTGTGGCGGGGCATGCGTGCCGCCGCGCGATCCTCCGAACCGTTCGCCGGGCTGCTGGCCGGCGGGCTCACCGTCCAGATCGGGCTCTACGCGCTGGCCAACCTCGCGGTGGCGACCGGCCTCGCGCCCACCACCGGCCTGCCGCTGCCGTTCGTGTCGTACGGCGGCTCGGCGCTGATGGTGAACCTGGCCGCGGCGGGGCTGCTCTACCGGGTGAGCGCCCTGAACGGTGACGAGGACGCGCTCGTGCGGCAGCGCTGGTCCCGGGAGGTGGCATGAAGATCCTGATCGCGGGCGGCGGCACCGGCGGGCACGTGTTCCCCGGGATCGCCGTGGCCGAGGAGCTGCGCGCGAGTCATCCGCAGATCCAGGTGCTGTTCATTGGCGGCCGGCACGGGCTCGAGGCGCAGGCCGTGCCGGAGGCGGGGTTCACGCTGCGCACGCTCGCGACCGCGGGTTTCGCGCGCCGCCGCTGGTGGCGCTGGCCGTGGGCCGCGGTCGTCAACGTGTTCGGCTTCCTCCAGGCCGTGTGGATCGTGCTGAGCGAGCGCCCGCGCGCGGTGCTCGGCACCGGCGGCTACGTGAGCGGGCCGGTCTCGGTCGCGGCGAAGCTGCTCGGGGTGCCGCTGCTGCTGCAGGAGCAGAACAGCATCCCCGGTCTCACCAACCGCTGGCTCGCGCGCATCGCCGACGAGGTGCACCTGTCGTTCCTCGAGGCGCGTCGCTACTTTCCGCGCCGCGACCGGCTCAAGGTCACCGGCAATCCGGTGCGGGCCTATCTCCTCGAGGGTGAGCGGGAGCCCGCGCTGCGCGAGTTCCATCTCGATGCCGCCCGCCCGACGCTGTTCGTCTTCGGCGGCAGCCTCGGCGCCAAGCGGATCAACGGCGCGGCGGTGGATGCGCTGCGAAGGCTGAAGGGCCGCGTCGACGTGCAGTGCATCCTGCAGACCGGGCGCGAGGACTTCGAGGCCGTGAAGCACACGGTCGAGACCGAGCAGCTGCCCGCCACCGTGCTGCCGTTCGTGAAGAAGATGCACCTCGCCTACGCGGCCGCCGACCTCGTGGTCTGCCGGGCCGGCGCCATGACGCTGGCGGAGATCGCGGTGTGTGGCCGGCCGAGCATCCTGGTCCCGTATCCGTTCGCGGCGCACGATCACCAGCGTGTGAACGCCGCCAACCTGGCGGACCGCGGCGCGGCGGTGGTGATCGAGGACGGCGAGCTGACCGGCGAGCGGCTGGCGCAGGAGATCGCGCACCTGCTCTCGGACCGCACGGCGCTGTCGCGCATGTCGGCGAATGCCCGGCTGTTCGCGCGGCCCGACGCCGCGGCGCGGCTGGCTCGGTCGCTCGTCGCCTGGGCGGAGGGCCGGGCGAACGGCGACGCCGCGGAACCGGCGATGGAGGAGGGGAACTGATGGAGGGGGGCAGCTAGTGTACGGAAGCACGCATCGCATCCATTTCATCGGGGTGGGCGGCAGCGGCATGAGCGGCCTGGCCGAGGTGTTGCTCAACATGGGCTACCAGGTGAGCGGCAGCGACCTGAAGTCCACCGACGTGACTGACCGGCTGATCAGCCTCGGCGGTCGCGTGTTCACGGGGCATGCCGCCTCGAACGTCGCCGGCGCCCAGGTCGTCGTGTACTCCTCGGCGGTCAAGCCGGACAACCCGGAGCTGTCCGCCGCGCGCACCGCGGGGGTCCCGGTCATCGCCCGTGCGGACATGCTCGCGGAACTCATGAGGATGAAGTACGGCGTCGCGATCGGCGGCTCGCACGGCAAGACCACCACGACCAGCATGGTCGCGGCGGTGCTGCAGCGCGGTGGCCTCGACCCGACCATCGTCGTGGGCGGCCGGCTGCGCACGCTCGGCACGAATGCGCTGCTCGGCCACGGCCGCTTCCTCGTGGCGGAGGCCGACGAGAGCGACGGTTCGTTCCTGCGCCTGGCGCCCGCGGTGAGCGTCATCACGAACATCGACCGCGAGCACCTCGACCACTACAAGGACCTGGACGACATCCGCCAGGCGTTCACCTACTTCGCGAACCGCGTGCCGTTCTACGGCGTGAGCGTGCTGTGCGCGGACGACGAGAACGTGCGCAGCATCTGCCCGATGATCACGAAGCGGCACATCCTCTACGGGACGCGGCCAGACGCCGAGATCCGCGGGCTCGGGCTGGAGCTGGTCCCGCAGGGCTCGCGGTTCCAGATCGAGGCCGGCGGCGCGGCGCTCGGCCGGATCGAGCTGCACGTCCCCGGCCGGCACAACGCGTTGAACGCGCTCGCCGCGGTCGCGGTCGGGCTCGAGCTGGAGATCGCGTTCGCGCACATCGCCGAGGCGCTGGAGGAGTTCCGCGGGGTCGGCCGGCGCTTCGAGCTGCGCGGCGAGGCTGCGGGCGTGCGCGTGTTCGACGACTACGGCCACCACCCCACCGAGGTCGCGGCCACGCTGGCCGCGGCGAAGGGCCTGGGGGGCCGCGTGCTGGTGGTGTTCCAGCCGCACCGCTACACCCGCACGCAGTCGCTGCGCGAGGAGTTCGGCCGCTGTTTCGGGGACGCCGACCAGGTCTGGGTCATGGACGTGTACGCCGCGGGCGAGCCGCCGATCCCCGGCATCACCGGGAAGACGGTCGTGGACGCCGCGCGCGGCCAGGGGGCGGAGCACGTGCACTACACCCCCGGGGCCGCCGAGGCGGTCGAGGCCGCGGTGCAGGAGGCCCGCGCCGGCGACGTCATCCTGACGCTCGGCGCCGGCGACGTCTCGAAGCTCGCCGACACGCTGCTCGCGGGCCTGCGGCGCACGGTCGCCGCCCCGGCGAGAGGGGGGGCGAGATGAGGGGGAGCGCGATGAGGGGGGGCGAGATGACGGGGGGCGCGGGGGGATGAGCCGCTACCAGGGCAAGGCACTGGAGCGCGGGACCCGCCCGCGAAACGCGGGCTCGCCGCTCCAGAAGCCCGTGCGCGTCCTGCTCGTGCTGCTGGCGCTCGGCGCGCTCGCCATGCTGCCGTGGGGAGAGCTGCGCCGGGGCCTGCTCGTCGTGGACCAGGTCCGGGTCACCGGGCTCCGCTACCTGGACGCGGCCCGCGTGCGCCGGCGGGCGGGGCTCGCCCCGGGACAGGACCTGCTGTCGCTCGACCTCGCGCGCGCGCGGCAGCTGGTGCTTCTCGAGCCCCGCATCCGCAGCGCCCGGGTGACGCGCTCGGGGCTCCGCGGCGTGGAGATCCACGTCGAGGAGCGCGTGCCCGCGCTCGCGGTCGAACACGGCGAGCCGTGGGAGATCGACGCCGACGGCGTGCTGCTCGAGCCCCTTCAGGCCGGCGTGGTCGCGGATGTCCCGATCCTTGCGGGCCCGGATTTCTCCAGTTATCGCCCCGGGAGCCAGGTGCAGACGCCGGAGGTGAGAAGAGGACTCGCGTGGACGGCGATTTTGAGCGACAATGCACTCCGGCTGTCCGGACAGGTCTCGGAGGTCGACGTCTCCGACTCCCGCCTCACGCGCCTCGTGCTGCTGAACGGCGTGCGCGTGCTCGCACCGGCCTGGCCGAACGGCGCGCGGCAGCTGTCGGGGCTGCGGGCCACACTCGCCGACCTCGCGGCCAAGGGCATGACGCCCCGCGAAGTCGACGTGCGCTTCAAGGACCAGATCGTCGTGCGCGGTGCCCGGCCCGTGGGGCCGACCGCCACGACCACGACATTGCGCGAGAGTTGAGGCCACCGAGGGAGGGACCCCCATGGCTCCTGCAGCAAGGATCTTCGCCGGCCTGGACATCGGCACGACAAAGATCTCGTGCATCATCGCCGACCAGAACGCGGCGGGTGAGTTGCGGATCGTGGGCGTCGGGAATGCCCCGAGCGAGGGTCTCCGCAGAGGCGCGGTCGTGGACCTCGAGAAGACCGTGGCGAGCATCACCCGCGCGGTCGAGGAGGCCGAGCGCATGGCCGGCGTCCAGGCCAAGGGCGTGCACGCGGGCATCGCCGGCGACCACATCCGCAGCCTGAACAGCCGGGGCGTGGTGGCGGTGTCGCGCAAGGACAACGAGATCCACGCCGCCGACGTGGCGCGCGTCATCGAGGCCGCGAAGGCGATCGCGATCCCGACCGACCGCGAGATCATCCACGTCATCCCGCAGGAATTCATCGTCGACGACCAGGACGGCATCAAGGACCCGGTCGGCATGAGCGGCGTCCGCCTCGAGGCCGAGGTGCACATCATCACCGGGGCGGTGACGAGCGCGCGCAACATCTGCCGCGCCATCCAGCGCGCCGGCCTCAAGGTCTACGACCTGACGCTCGAGCCGCTCGCGTCCGCGGCCGCCGTGCTCGACGACGACGAGGAGGATCTCGGCGTGGTCCTGCTCGACATGGGCGGCGGCACGACCGACGTGGCGGTGTTCCACGAGGGCGCCGTGCGCCACACCTGCATCATCCCGTTCGGGGGCGCGAACGTCACCAGCGACATCGCCATCGGGCTGCGCACGCCCATCGACAAGGCCGAGGCCATCAAGATCCAGTTCGGGTCGGCGCTGGCCGCGCTCGTGAACGGCGACGAGTCGGTGAGCGTGTCCGGCGTCGGTGGCCGGGGTGACAAGGAGATCTCACGTCACGTCCTGGCCTCCATGATCGAGCCGCGCATGGAGGAGATCTTCGCTCTGGCCAACAAGGAGGTACGCAAGAACCACTTCGCACCCCTGATCGGGGGCGGGGTAGTACTCACCGGCGGGACGTCGCTGCTGCCGGGGGCCGCGGAGCTGGCCGAGCAGGTGTTCGAGATGCCGGTCCGACTGGGGCTGCCGCGCGGCCTCGGGGGCCTGTCCGCGAATGTCTGCGATCCGCGTTTCGCGACGGGCGTGGGCCTGGTGCTGCACGCCGCGAGGGCCGAGGAGGGGGGAGTGGACTTCGTCGAGGTCGGTGCGTCCAAGGGGCGCTCGCGTTTCGACCTCCGCAACTGGTTCTCCGATCTGTTCTGATTTCGTCACGCCGGGCGCGAACGGGCAAGACGCCCGCGGGCCCGCACCAGGGAGGGTGCACATGTCGACGTTCGAACTGGAAATCGACCGCAGCAGCTCGGCGAGGCTGAAGGTCATCGGTTGCGGTGGCGCCGGTGGCAACGCCGTGAATCGGATGATCGGGGCGGGATTGCGCGGCGTGGAGTTCATCGTCGCCAACACCGACATGCAGGCGCTGTCGCAGTCGCTGGCGCCGACCCGGGTGCAGATCGGCGTGAACACCACGCGCGGCCTGGGCTCGGGCGGCGACCCGTCCACCGGGCGCCGCTCGGCGGAGGAGGACGAGGCCGCGATCACGGACGCCGTGCAGGACGCCGACATGGTGTTCATCACCGCCGGCATGGGCGGCGGCACCGGCACCGGTTCGGCGCCGGTCGTGGCGCGGCTCGCACGCCAGGCGGGAGCGCTCACCGTGGCCGTGGTCACGAAGCCGTTCCAGTTCGAGGGTCGCCGTCGCCTGCGCCAGGCCGACGAGGGCCTGGCCGAGCTGCGCACCGAGGTGGACACGCTGCTGGTGATCCCGAACGAGCGGCTCCTGTCGGTCGTGGAAAAGGGAACGTCGCTGTCCGAGGCGTTCGCGGTGGCCGACAACGTCCTGCTCCAGGCCACGAAGGGCATCTCCGAGCTGGTCACGGTCCCGGGCCTCGTGAATCTCGATTTCGCCGACGTGAAGAGCATCATGGCCTGCCGCGGCAATGCGCTCATGGGCACCGGGCGTGGCTCCGGCGCGAATCGCGCCGTCGACGCGGCCAGCGCGGCCGTGTCGAGCCCGCTGCTCGAGGACGTCTCGATCCACGGCGCCGAGGGCGTGCTGGTGAACATCACCGGCGGTCGCGACCTGACGCTGCACGAGGTGAACGAGGCGGCGCTGGTCGTGACCCAGGCGGCCGGCGACGATGCCAACGTCATCTTCGGCGCGGTCATCGATCCGTCGCTCGACGGCGACCTGCTGATCACCGTGGTCGCGACGGGCTTCGGGGCGCACAACGCGAGCCTGCGGCTGGTCGAGCGCGCGCACCGCTCGGCTCCGCTCGCGGCCGCGGCCGGCGGCGGCGCAGCGGCCGGTGGCGATCCGCACGGGCTGAGCGCCCCGGCGTGGCAGCGCCGCGAGGGGCGGCCCCAGTGGGGGCGCACCGGCTCGCGCGGAGACTCGCTCGAGGTGCCGACGTTCCTGCGCAGGCAGATGGACTAGCGCGACCCGTTCATGAAGAGGTCGGGCTAGGGTGGCGTTTCTCTCGTCGCTGGTGAAGTGGGGGCACACGCGCCGCTACAACGAGGGCATCCTCCACTTCAACCTCGGGGAGTTCGAACAGGCCGCCGAGTGCTTCGAGGCCGTGCTCCAGGAGGTGCGGGACCCGAACGACCCGGATCACTGCCTGGCGCTGGTCCATGCCGCGGAAGCTCGCGCGAACCTGGGGCTCGCCTACCAGCACGCGGGGGACTTCTCGCGCGCCGAGAAGGAGTTCACGCGCGCGCTCGAGGAGAATCCCACGTTTCCCGACCTCCGCTACCAGCGGGCCCGGATCTTCGAGCGCTCCGGGCGCACCGACGAGGCGATCGCGGACCTCCGGCAGGCGCTCGAGGAGCACCCGCACTACATGGAGGCCCACCTGCTGCTCGCGGTCTGCCTCGGGAGCAAGGCCGACCGCGAGGGTTCCGCGTCCGCGCTCGCCGAGGCGCTGGCGCTGGGACTCGAGGCCCCCGAATGGGTCACTCCGGAAGTGTCGAAGGACTGGACCGGCGAGGAGTGGCACCGCCTGCTCCCGGGTGGATCCGACGTGCGCACCCCGCGCGGGCCGCTCGACGAGGCCCTGGCGCGCCAGCAGGCGGGCGACCTCTCCGGTGCGATCGCCGCGCTCACGCGGGCGGTGAGGGACCAGCCCGGCTACGCCGACCTCCGCTGCCGCCTCGCCGGCCTCCTGCTCGAGGCCCGGTCGCCCGATGCCGCGCTCGTGGAGCTGCGCGTCGCCCTCGAGTTGAACCCGCGCTACCTCGAGGCGCGCCTGCTCGCCGCGCGCGCCGAACTCGAACGCGGCGGGGCGCGCGCGGCCGAGCAGCAGATCCAGCTTGCGCTCGAGGCGCATCCGCAGTACCCCGACCTCTGGTTCTGGCTCGGGCTCGCGCGCTTCCGCGGCGGCGACCTGGAGGGCGCGCTCGAGCCGCTCGGGAAGGCGGTGGACCTGAACCGCCAGTTCGCGCGCGCGCAGCGCTTGCTGGGGCTCGTCTACCACGCCCTCGGCCGGCACGAGGACGCGCTCCGCTCGGTGCGCCGCGGCCTCGCACGCGGGAGCGAGGCGCCTCACGCCGCGCTCGTCGAGTCGCAGCTGCTCTATGAGCTCGGAGACCTCGGCGGCGCGGAACAGGCGCTCCGCCGCGCGCTCGCGCTGAGTCCCGGCTGGCCCGACCTCCACCTGGCGATCGCACGCGTGTTGCGTGCGGAGGGCCAGCTCGAGTCGGCGGCCGCCGCATACGAGCGCGCGCTGGAACTCCAGCCCGGCTACGACGCCGCGGCGCTCGAGCTCGCGGCGCTGGCGCTGGAGATGGCGCGCCCCGAGGCCGCGGAGACCCGGCTCGTGGCCCTGCTCGAACGCCGGCCCCGCTGGGCCGACGCGCACGCGCTGCTCGGGCGCGCGCGCCTCGCGCGCGGCGACGCTGCGGGAGCGGAGCCGCCGCTCCGCGGGGCGCTCGCGCTCCATCCCGGATTCGCCGCCGCCCGCGCCGACCTGGGCTGGGTGCTGCTGCGACTCGGCCGCGCGGCCGAGGCCGACGCCGAGTTCGCGCTGGCGCTCGAGCTGGACCCGCTGCACGCGCTGCCGCGCGACCAGCTGGCGTGGCGCGAGCTCGTCGCCTCCTCGCGCGAAACGTAGGGATTCCCGCCCGGCAGAACGCCCGGCTCGTGGAGGGCCGGGCGCCGCAGCGTGTCGGGTGCGCGAGCTCAGGCCGGCGTGGCGATCGGCTTCCCGCCGCGGGCGGCCTTCTCGATCCTGCCGGAGCGCAGGCACCGTGTGCAGACGTCGACCTGCTTCGCGCGCCCGTTCACCAGCGCGCGGACGGTCTGGATGTTCGGCTTGAACATCCGCTTGGTGACGTTGTTGGCGTGGCTCACGTTCTGCCCTGCCATTCGCATCTTGCCGCAGACGAAGCACTTCGCCATGGCGATCTCCTCGCGAAAACGGGGCCCCGGGGCGCGGATCCGCCGCACGGGGCCGGAAGGGTCGTTCGAGGCGGGCGACTATATCCGGGTGCGGGTGGCCTGTAAAGCCGCGCCCGCGTAAGGTCCGGGGTGGCCCGCCGACCGGGGCCACACCATGACCACCGTCCGCTCCTCCGGCACCGCGCCCCCGCTCGAGCCGCACACGCGCGTGCAGTTCCTGCCCGGCATCGGGCCGCAGCGCGCGCTGGCCTACGAGCGGCTGGGAATCCGGACGCTCGAGCAGCTCGTGCGCCACTACCCGCGCACCTGGCTCGACGCGAGCCGGTTCGTGAGCGTGAACGCGCTGCGCCCGGGCGAGCTGCTCACCGTGGTGGGCGAGGTGCGGCACGCAGCCGCGCTGCGCACGCGCGGGGGGCGCGCGGACTTCGCCGCGACCGTCTCGGACGGCACCGGCACGCTGCCGTGCTACTTCTACGGGCAGTCGTTCCTCGCGCGCACGTTGAAGCCCGGCACGCGCGTCGTGGTGAGCGGCGAGATCAGCGGCGCCGAGCGGCAGATGCTGAACCCGATGTTCGAGGTGGTCGAAGGCGACCTCGAATCGCTGCTGCACGCGGGACGCCTGGTGCCGGTGCACGCGCTCACCCGCGGGGTCAGCGCGCGCGGGCTGCGGCAGGCGGTGCGCCGCGCGCTCGACGCGGTGGGCGACCGCGTGCCCGACCCGGTGCCGGCGGAGGTCGGCGCGGCGCACGCGCTCGTGCCGCTCGGGCAGGCGCTCCGCGACCTCCACTTTCCCACCTCCGCCGCGACACTCGAGCAGGCGCGCGGCCGGCTCGCGTTCGAGGAGCTGTTCCTGCTCCAGATGGTGATGGAGCTCCGCCGCCGCGCGCTCGCCGAGGAGGGCCGCGCGCTGGCGCTCGCGGGCAGCGGCGAGCTGGCCGCGAGCGTGCGGGCCGCGCTGCCGTTCCGGCTCACCGCCGGGCAGGACGCCGCCCTGCGCGACATCGTCGCCGACTTGGCCCGGCCACGACCCATGCACCGCCTGGTCGTCGGCGACGTGGGGAGCGGGAAGACCGTGGTGGCGCTGGTCGCGGCCTGCGCCGCGATCGAGACCGGGCAGCAGGCGGCGCTGCTCGTGCCGACCGAGATCCTCGCCCGCCAGCACGGCGACAGCATCCTCCAGCTGGTCGCCGGCACCGCCCTGCCCGTCGCCGTCCTCACCGGCGCGACCCCCGCGGCGGAGCGACGCGCGCTCCAGGCCCGGCTCGATGCGAAGGAGGCGCTGCTGGTCGTGGGCACGCACGCGCTGCTCGAGGACAAGATCCGGTTCCCGTCGCTGGCGCTCGCCATCGTGGACGAGCAGCACCGGTTCGGCGTGCGCCAGCGCGCGGTGCTCGCCGCGAAGGGCGTGCTGCCCCACGTCCTCGTGCTCACCGCGACGCCCATCCCGCGAACGCTCCAGCTCGCCTGCTTCGGCGACCTCGACCTGAGCGTGATCCGCGACCGGCCCCCGGGCCGCGGCCGACTGGTGACCCGCGTGACCGACGAGTCGAGGTTCCCGAACGTGGTCGAGTTCATGGCCCGCGAGCTCACCGCGGGCCGGCAGGCGTTCGTCGTCGTGCCCGCCATCGAGGAGGGGAAGCTCGCCGACCTGCGCGCGGCAGAGACCGAGATCGAGCACCTGCGCGCGCAGCCGCTGCTCTCCCGGTTCCGCCTCGGGCTCCTCCACGGGAAGCTCAAGCCCGACGACAAGCAGGCGGTCATGGAGGCGTTCCGGCGCGGCGAGCTGGACGTGCTCGTCGCCACCACCGTGATCGAGGTGGGGGTGGACGTGCCGAACGCGACGCTCATGGTGGTGGAGAACGCCGAGCGCTTCGGGTTGACGCAGCTTCACCAGTTGCGCGGCCGCGTCGGCCGCGGCGGGCATCGCTCGGTGTGCGTGCTCGTGGCGGGCGGCATGGCGGGCGCGCGGGCGCGCGAACGGCTGGCGGAGATGGCGCGGACGGACGACGGCTTCGAGCTGGCCGAGGCGGACCTGCGCCTACGCGGCCCGGGCGAGTTCTGGGGCACGCGCCAGGCGGGTCTCGCCGGATTCAAGCTCGCCGACCTGGCGCGCGACGAAGCGCTGCTGCTCCTGGCGCGCGACGTCGGCCGCGCGCTCGTCGCGGCGGACGCCCAGCTCCTCGCGCCGGAGCACGCGGTGCTCCGGGCGGTGCTCCGGGAACGGTTTGGCGAGGCGCTGGAACTGGCGCTGGCGGGCTGACTTGCCCGACCGCACGAGCCGGCCGCACCGATTTCGCGAACCGATTTGGTTGACTAGTCATCTATTGACCTGTATGGTGATTTCCATGCCCACCCGCCCCCGACCGAGCGCGCTGCCGCGCGAGCTCCGCCAGCCGAAACCGTTCCCCCGCCCGGAGCAGGAGGGAGCGGTGGCGCTGCTCCGCGCCGGAGACCTGATGCGGCGCGAGGCGGAGCGGGCGCTCGAACCGCTCGGGATCACGGCACATCAGTACAACGTGCTTTGCATCCTGCGCGGTGCGCACCCCGGGCCGCTGCCCACGCTCGAGATCGCGGGCCGCATGATCGGGCAGGCGCCGGGCATCACGCGGCTGCTCGACCGGCTCGAGGTGCGGGGGCTGATGAAGCGTGAGCGCTGTCGCGAGGACCGCCGCCGCGTCCTGTGCTCGATCACCCCGGCAGGTCTCGACCTGCTCCGCTCCGCGGACGTGTCGCTGCGCGCCGCCGAGGGCAGCCTCATGGGCCGGCTGCGCGGGCCCGGGCTCACCCGGCTCGTGAAGCTGCTGGGCGCCATGGGCGGGGTCGAGGACTGAACCCAGTTCGCGGACCGCACGCCGACATTATCGGCGCAAATATATGACAAATCAATCGTTGACGCAGCAACCAAATCTCGGTCGCAGATCCGAGATCCACCGCAGCACCTGCACGAGGAGGAGCACATGGCTTCCACGAGTTCGCCGAACACCCGCCCCGACACCGCCACCGCCGAGCCGGCCCGCACCGGGCTCGAGACGTTCGTCATCGACGCCGACCACTCCGAGGTGGGTTTCAGCGTCCGCCACCTGCTGAGCCGCACGCGCGGCCGGTTCGCGCGCTTCGAGGGCGAGATCCAGCTCGACCGCCGGCACCCCGAGGCATCGCACGTCCGCTTCCAGGTGGACCCGGCCAGCATCGACACGCGCCAGCCGGAGCGCGACGCGCACCTCCGGAGCGGGGACTTCTTCGACGTGGAGCACTTCCCGTCCATCCGCTTCGAGAGCACGCGCGTCCAGTCGCTGGGCGGGGAGCGTTACCGGGTCGAGGGCGAGCTTCGGCTTCGCGGCGTGAAGAAGGCGCTGGCGCTCGACGTCCGCTGGCTCGGCGTGGCACGTGATCCCTGGGGCGGCGAGCGCGCCGGCTTCTCGACCGAGGTGGTGCTCGACCGGAAGGAGTTCGGCATGGTGTGGAACGCCGCGCTCGACACCGGCGGCTTCATCCTCGGCGACGAGGTCACGCTGACCATCGATCTCGAGACCATCCTCAAGGCCCAGGCGACCGCCGCCTGATCGCACGCGGCCGAGCGGAGCCGCGACGCCGCACCCGGCCCCGGGTGGGGAGACCTGCCCGGGGCCGACACTCCGGCGCGATCGCCGCGTGCCGTTCCGGCGCGGACGCGCTAGTCTCCCGCCCCATGACCGGCCTGCCCGTTCAATGCCCGAGGTGCGCCGCGCGCTATCTTCTGCCCGACTCACTGCTCGGAGAGGCGGGGGCGAGCGTGCGCTGTCCGGCGTGCTCGCACGAGTTCGCGGTCGACACCGCGGGGCACGTGCGCTCGGAGGGCGTCGCGGGCGATGACCTGCGCGGCGTCGCGCGCGGCGTGTTCGACGAACTGGCCGCGCGGCTCGGGCCCGCCCTCGAGGCCGCCGCGCGCGAGCGCCGCCTGTTCGCCGAGCACGGTCCCGCGCTCATGCAGGCCTGGGACGAGTTCCGCCGGCGCGCGGGCTCGCAGGCCTCCTCGCGTCCGTTCCGCGATGAACTGCGCGATCGCTTCGGCGTGGAGCTGTTCCCGCCCGGAAGCGAGTGAACGGCCGCGCAGCCTCGGGGGCCTGCGGCGCGTGCGCTCAGCCCCGGGGCACCACCGGGACGCGCATCAGCTCCCGCGCCCGGCGCCCCCAGACGATCGACAGCACTCCCGCCGCCGCGATCCCCACCGCGGCCACGATCAGCGTCGCGTCGGTGCCGAAGAGCGGCGTGAGCAGCGTGGCGATCGCGAGCGAGACGAGCAGCAGCAGGCGCATGGCGAAGTCGCGCAGGCTGAAGACGCGCCCGCGCTGGTGCAGGTCGGTGCCTTCCTGGACCAGTGTCTCGGTGAGCACGAACGCGGGCGCGACGCAGGCTCCGATCAGGAAGCTGGCGATCGCGAACACCGCGTAGCGCCTCGAGACCGCGAGACACGCGAGCCACACACCGGCGAGCACCATGCCGACGCCGAGCACGAGCGGGCGCGGAAGCCGGCGGCCCCGCGTGTTCACCCACCACGTCGAGAGCGCCGCGCCCAGGCCCAGCGCACCGCCGAGGCCGGCGATGCGCTCGGCGCCGGGAATGCTCGCCACCTTCTGGATGTGCTGGATCCCGGCGACCTGCACGAACCCGCCGCCCAGCCACACCGCCCCGAGCGCGGTGAGCCCCAGCCCGACCGCGGGCGAGGCGCGCACGACGCGCAGGCCCTCGACGATCTCCTGCCAGTAGCCGCCCACGGTCACCTCGGTCGAGCTGCGCGGGCGCGAGCGATACCGGATGAGCGCCAGCGACAGCACCGACACGCCGTACGTGATCCCGTCCATGGTCAGCGCGACCGGCCAGCCCCAGTGATCCACGACCCAGCCGCCCACCGCGAAGCCGGCCACGGTGCCGAGGATGCCGGCGAGCGCCAGCAGCGTGTTGGCGCTCAGCAGCTGCTCCTTCGCGACCAGCTCCGGGGTCATCGCGCTCTTGGCCGGGAGGAAGAACACGTTGCAGGTGAACAGCACGAACACGAGCGACCACACCGGCGCCGCGTGGTGGGTCATCGCGTAGATCGGCGGGATCGAGAGCACGAGCAGCGCGCGCATCACGTCGGAGACGATGAGCACGCGGCGCAGGTTCCAGCGGTCCACCCACGGCCCCGCGAACGGCGCGAACAGCAGCACCGGCAGCACCGTGACGGTGCCGTGCAGGCTCAGCATGAGCGAGGACTGCCCCGGATCGTGGTAGTCGCGGGTGTGCTGCTGCACCAGGCCGTTCAGGGCCAGGTAGTTCAGCCGGTCGCCCCACAGCGACACGAGCTGGCCCCACCAGAGCGCCGCGAAGTCGCGCTGCAGGAGCAGCGGGCGCGGCGACGGCGCGCCCGCTGCCGTGCCTCGCGGCTCGCTCATCCCGGGCTCAGGCCGCGGTCGTGCCCGAGAGCGCGGCGGCCCGCCGACCGCTGGCCTCACGGTAGACGTTCTCGATGCGGTCCACCACCGACGGCCACGCGAACTCGAGCGCCCGCCGCCGTCCGGCCTCGGCCAGGCGCCCACGCCGCGCCGGATCCTCGACCAGCTGCGACAGTGTGCGCGCCAGCGCCGGCACGTCCCCGGGCGGGAACACGGCGGCGTCGCGGCCGGGAGTGACCACGGTGCGATACCCGGGAATGTCCGAGCACACGACCGCCCGTCCCGAGGCCATGGCCTCCACCAGCACGATCCCGAAGCTCTCGTTGCCGGTCGCGGGCGAGCAGAAGATGTCTCCCGTCGCGTACCAGCGCGGCAGGTCGGCGCTCGGCACGTGGCCGAGGAAGTGGACGTGCTCGCGCACCGACGAGGCGACGCCGGCCATGATCTGCGGCCGCAGGTAGGAGTCGCCCACCACCAGCAGCCGGGCGCGCCCATCCGTGCGCTCGACGACCTCGGGCATGGCCGCGATCAGGTCCTGCACGCCCTTCCGCGGGTCGAGCCGGCCCACGAACAGGATGTTCGTGAACGCCGGATCGCGCCACGCGGGAAACGGAGCGACGAGCGGGTGGAAGCGCTCGACGTCGACGCCGTTCGGGATCACGTCGTAGGGGCCGGGGTGGTAGATCTCGGCCGTGGCCCGGGCGGTCGCGCTCACCGCGATCCGGCCGTCGAGCCGGGACATCGCGTTCACGACCATCGGCCGGAAGAAGTCCTGGAGCGCGGTGCGCCCGCCGGTCGAGTGGAACGTGCCCACCGTGGGCCGGTCGCTGACCTGCACCGCGAAGATGGGGAGCGTCGGGGCGGTGGGGCAGTGCACGTGAACGATGTCGAGGTCGAGTTCGCGGATCGCGCGCTTCAACTGGCGCTTGAGCGAGAGGCCGATCGCGAAGTCCACGAACGCGCGATTGAACGGAACCAGGATGTTCCAGCCGATGCGCAGCACGCCGTCGACGAACCCCTTCTCGCCGCGGCGGAAGAAACTGGTGATGATGGTGACCTCGTGGCCGCGCCGGCGCAGTTCGTTCGCCAGCGCGTGCACGTGCTCCGTGACCCCGCCGTAGCGCGGGTAGTAGGACTGCGAGACGATGCCGATCTTCATGGGCCCCTGCGGCCTCCGGCCGCGGAGCGGGCGGCCGCGCCCTCCGCGGCGGGCGCCCCCGCGCCCTGCTCGGCCGGCTCCGCCCAGATCGGCCGGAAGATGCACCACTGGTCGATGTGAGCGCGGATGTGCCGCTCGGCGGTGGACGCGACGGCCTGGTGCAGCTCGGCGGTGGTGGCGAACGCTGCCGGATCGATCGGCGGCTCGAGGACGATGCGGAACCGGCCGGGCGACGTGCGCTCGCAGTAGCCGCAGAGGAGGAGCGCGCCGGTGCGCTGCGCGAGCACGCCGGGCCCGGCGGGGAACTGGGTCGAGCGGCCGAACCACTCCACGGTGTGCCCGTGCGCATACAGATTGCCGTCCACCATGAGCGCGACCGGATCGTTGTGCTCGAGCGCGCGCATGATCTTCCGGAAGCCGTCCTCGGGCGAGATCGTGGTGATGGACAGTTCGGTCTTCGTGTCGCGGACGGCGCCCGTGAGCCAGCGCCCGAGCTGGACCCCGGCCACCGCGTGCAGCGCGTACCCCCACTGGGCGACCATGACCCCCGCCAGCTCCCAATTGCCGATATGGGTGCTGGCCAGGATCACGCCCCGACCACGGGCGATGCCCCGGTCCAGGTGCTCCTTGCCCACCACCTCGACCGATGCGAGAAGTTCTTCGCGCGAGACGTGCGGCAGGCGGAAGAACTCGTACATCATGCGGTTGTAACTCCGCATCATGCGCCGGGCGACGCGCCCCCGGTCCGCCCGCGACGCACGCGGCAGGATCACCGCCAGGTTCGCGAGCACCGCGTGACGGCGGCCGGGGAAGGCCAGCCAGTGGATGCGGGTGGCGAGGTCGGCGAGCGCATAACCCAGCCAGGGCGGCAGGCTCGCGATGCCCGCCGTGAGCCAACCGAAGATCAGTCGGGACATTCCATTGCCTCCTGCTCCCCCCGCTGCCGTTCGTCACGTGTCCTCCCGGCCCGGCGGGTCGATCGCGCTGGGAGAGCGGACGGCCGGGGAGTCCTCGGGCGACCGTAGGCGGCCCCTCGGCCGGGTGTCAAGCATTTGCCTGCCACCTCCCGTGTGACCGTAGTAGGATGCGACGCGGGGTCCCCGACGCCCCGAGTCGCGCGTCCACGAGCGCGGCCGGTCACGAGACGGCGGGGCCCTTGCCACGGGAGGGCACATGTCGAGCCAGAAGATCGTGCGCTGCCAGCTTCGCCGTGTGGGGAGCAGGGATCCGGGCCAGGTCCGCTACGTGCCGCTCGAGATCTTCGGGCTGTGGGAGCACCTCATGGCCTCGAAGCACGGATTCGAGGTGGTGGACCCGCGCGCGTCGCTGTGGCTCGACATGGAGGACGCGCCCGAGGCGGCCTACAACCAGAACCAGTACGACCGCGTGACGCAGGTGACCGCGTTCGTGTACTCGCACCGTGACGACATGTTCACGCGCGCGCGCCGCTACTTCCACAGCGACGAGGCCGACTCGCTCAAGCGCATCTTCCTGTCGCACTACACGGGCGAGGAGTCCCGCATCCAGACCCAGGTGCACGAGCGCGGCGGGATCTGGATCGTGCGCGAGGCCATCGCCGGCATGGCCTGAGGGTCCCGCCCGACCTTCACCCGCTCGGCTCCGGAGCCCGCGGCCCGGGCCGGGCAGCCGCCGCCGCAGCGCCGCCCCGTCCCCGACGAATCCGCTGAAGTCGGGCGCCCCCTCCGCCGATAAGTCCTGCGGAGTCGCTCGGCGGCAACGAGGCCGCCATGGAACTCGGGCGTCACCCGCCCGAGCGTTGTGGCGACCCCATCCGTGTTCGGCATCGCCGGGCACCTCGAGGCCCGTGGAGAAAGGGCGGCAAGGGGCTCCATGGGACCACCTCGCGAAGGGGTGGGGTCACCACAGGGAAGGAGATCGAACGTGGTCGTCGTGAGCTATTCGGGCAAGGAGATCAACGCCAAGCTGGTCTACTACGGCGCCGGCCTGAGCGGGAAGACCACGAACCTCGAGGCCATCTACGAGGCGGTGCCCGATACCAGCCGCGGCAAGATGGTGAGCATGAAGACACAGTCCGACCGGACGCTGTTCTTCGATCTGCTCCCGCTCGACCTCGGCGAGATCATGGGGTTCAAGACCCGCTTCCTCCTCTACACCGTGCCTGGCCAGGTGTTCTACAACGCCACCCGCAAGCTGGTGTTGAAGGGCGCCGACGCCATCGTGTTCGTGGCGGATTCCGAGGTCGGCAAGATGGAGGAGAACAAGGAGTCGCTCGCGAACCTGCGCGCGAACCTCGCCGAGTACGGGCTCACGCTCGATTCCATTCCCTGGGTCATCCAGTACAACAAGCGCGACCTGCCGAACCTGTACACGGTGGACGAGCTGAACGCGGAGCTGAATCCCGGCAGGGTCCCGAGCTTCGAAGCGGTGGCGAGCGAAGGGAAGGGCGTGTTCGAGACGTTCCGCGGCGTGTCGCACCTGCTCATGGAGAAGGTGACGAAGGACCTGCGGCGTTCCCCCGGCACGTCGCCCCGGCCGGTGCCGTCGCCGGCCGCCGAGGCCGCTCCCGCTCCGACTCCCACGGCTCCGCCGGCGCTGGCGCGCGCGGCCGCGGCGCCACAGGCCCCGATCCAGGCCATGCGCCACGAGGTGCAGGCCACGCCCGCGCCGGCGACGGTCGAATCCGGGCGCATCGACTACGGCGAGGAGATCGACCTTCCGAGTGCGTCGCGCGACCTGTCGCGACCGATCCTCCAGCCCACGCCCGAGCCGGTCGCCGTGCCCGTGGCCGCGGCCGAGCCGTTCCGCAGCGTCGCGCTGCCGCGACCCACCGCGGCGACGGCAACCCCGGCCGCCGCAGCGAGCGCGCCGTCACCCCAGGCCGCGCCCGTGTCGGTTGCGCCGACGCCGGAGCCGGCTGCTCCCACGCACTCGGAAGCGGGGACGCAGCTTCGCCAGATCGTCGTCCCGGTCAAGCTGCCGCCGGGCGCGCGCTACGAGATCGTCATCAAGCTCCAGCTCGACACGACGGGCTAAGTCGATAGCTGAGGACCCTTTCTCCGGTCCAGCCCCGGTCAACTCGCCCCGGACCCGCGCGGCCCCGCACGTCACCCGTTGACAGCGGTCGCGCGGGTTCCTAACTTTGTGGGTGAGGAGGTGTGGCCATGATGGGTGGAAGCATCCGAAGCAACACCCGAGGCGCCGCCCGTCGGAGAGTCCCGGGCCCGGCGGCGATCGTCGGATGGTGCGCGCTCGTGCTCTGCGCGAGTGTGCCGCCCGCCCACGCCGGGGAGCTCTACGAACCCTCCTCCATGGGCTACTCGCCCCGCGTGCCGCTGTCGGCGTTCGCGGCCCCGATGGCCTGGTTCGATCCCTCCCGACTCCACCTCACCTCCACCATCAGCATGGGCTCGGGGTTCGGGGGAGGCTCGACGACGAACGCGCTCTCGGTCACGAGCCTCGCCTACCAGTTCAAGGCGCCGCTCAGCATGAGCGTGAGCCTCGGGAACACGTTCGGGTCGGGCGGCATCGGGGGCGCCGGGAGTTCGTTCTTCCTCGAAGGGTTCGACGTCGCGTGGCGACCGACGAAGAACTCCCTGTTCCGCGTCGAGATGCAGAACGTCCGCTCGCCGCTCCAGTACGGATCGTTGAGCCGCGGCTATCTCGGCTCCCCGTCGCTGCTCCCGTACTGACCTGAGCGGCGTTTGACCGCTTCGCGATTGTCGGCGGCGTTCGCCGCGCGTGCCGGCGCGAGCGGCCTGATTCCGTACCTGACCGCGGGCTATCCCTCGCTCGACGATTCGCTCGAGCTGCTGCGCGCGCTCGAGCGCGCCGGAGTGCTCGCGGTCGAGGTGGGAGTGCCGTTCTCCGACCCGATCGCCGACGGCCCCGACATCCAGCGCGCCTCCGAGTGGGCGCTCCGCCGCCACGTGGGCGTGTCCGACGTGCTCGACCTGGTCGCGCGCTTCCGCCGCGAATCCGCGCTCCCGGTGGTGGTGATGACGTACGCGAACCCCGTCGCGCGGGTGGGCGCGCGCGAGTTCGCGACGCGGGCGCACTCCGCGGGCGTGGACGCCGTCATCCTCTCCGATCTGCCGCCCGAGGAGCTGCCCGGGACCTGGCAGGCCATGGACGAGGCCGGACTCGAGACGGTGATGCTGGTCGCGCCCACCACCAGCGCCGAGCGCCTTCCCATCGTGCTCGCACGCTGCCGGGGCTTCGTCTACTGCCTCGCACGCACCGGCGTCACCGGACGCGCCGAGGGTTTCGCGGGCTCGCTCGATGAACGGCTCGCCGCGGTGCGCGCGCAGTCGCGCCTGCCCGTCGCGGTCGGATTCGGCATCTCGACCGCCGCCGACGCGCGGGTGCTGCGCGGCCGCGTCGATGCGGCCATCGTCGGCGCGGCGTTCATGCGGCAGGTCCACGAGGATCCCGCGCACGGCGTGGTGGCGCGAGTCTCCGCGCTGGCGTCGGAGCTCGTGGGCGCGCTTCGCTGAGGCCGCGCCGCCCGCTCCGCGGACGAAAATCGGCCCTCGGGACCCGAAGCCCCGAGGGCCGTCTTCATGTGCTGCGGTGCAGACGGCTCAGCGCCTGATCCACCACAGCAGGTCCAGCAGGACCAGCACCATTCCGACGTCCACGGCCACCTCCGATGTTCAGAGGGCCCGCCGCGCTGACCGCGGACGGGGTCAACCGGGTTCGTGCGGCCGCCCGTGGGTTGGCTACGCGGGCGGGGGAGGCGGCATCCTGTCGCCTCACCCGTGGGTATCGGTCGGCTCGACCGCGGACTTGAGGGGACTTGAGGAGGGGGTTCCGGGGGCCCCGCCCGGGCCCTCCGCCGCCCCGGGAGCGGCGCCCGCGCGGGCGCGGGCCAGCTGCTTCAGCACCACCACGGTGAGGTCGTCGAGCGGGCCGTCCGCCCAGGCCCGGACGGCGCCCATCAGCTCCTCGACCAGGTCCGCGGCCCGGCGGTGCGCGTGGCGATCGAGCACCGCCCACACCTGCTCGTCGCCGAACGGAACGCCACCGCGGCTCGCCTCGCTCAGTCCGTCCGTGTAGACGACGAGCACGTCGCCCGGCTCGAGTTCCACGCTCGCCACCGGGTAGACCGCCCCGGCCTGGACGCCGAGCAGGAGGCCGCTGTCGGTGAGCTCCGCGCGCCGGCCGTCGCGACGACGGAGGAGCGGCGGCGTGAGCCCCGCGTTCGCGAAGCGCACCGTGCCGCCGGCCGCGTCCACGCGCGCGCACAGCAGTCCCATGAAGTGCTCGGGCTGGTCCACCGCGACGAGGTCGCGATTCATGGCCTCGAGCAGCTCCCCCGGATGGCGCGCGCGCTGCGCCTCGTCGCGGAAACGCGACTGCACGCCCGCCAGCACCAGCGCCGCGGGCACGCCGTGGCCCGCCGCGTCACCCACCGCGAGCGTGAACTCTCGTCCGCCCGTCTCCACGAAGTCGTAGTAGTCGCCGCCCACCGCCTCGGTGGCGAGCGTCGCCGCCGCGCAGTCGAGCGTGGGCAGCACCGGCGTGCGCCGCGGCAGGCGGCGGGCCTGCACGGCTTTCGCCTCGCGCATCTCCTTCGCCAGCGCGCCGCGGCCGCGCGCCTCGCGCTTGAGCTCCAGGTTCTCGAGCCCCACGCCGAGGACCTGCGCCAGCTGCTCGAGCGCACGCGATTCCTCGCGCGAGAGCCACGCCCCGGCGAAGCGCCGCCCGAGCGCCAGCGCCACCCGGTCGTTCACCGGCAGCAGCCAGTGCGCGCCGGCCTGCTCGAGCGCGTCGCGGTCCTCGTGCGAGAGCCGGAGTTCGGACGGCTCGCGCGGGCCTCTCTCGTGCCGCAACACCGCCGGGACGCCCGGCGACAACACCGGCGCGACCAGCGCGCCGGTGCGCGCCAGCATGCTGCCGCGCTCGTCCACACGCAGCGCCGCGCAGCCGTCGAGGCGCAGCGCGTGCACGATCGCTTCGCACGCGCCGTGCAGCAGCTGCTGCTCGTCGCCGCCCTCGGGCGCCCAGTCGCGCAGCGACCACTCGTCCGCGATCGGCACCAACCGGCGGCCGGCGGCGCCCAGCCAGCCGGCCGCCGGGCCCGCGAGCGCCGCGAGCAGCGCCGCGAACGCGAGCGCGGCCCCGGCCACGCCCTGCCCCAGCGCCGGCCACCACGAGGCGGCGAGCCACTCCCCGGCCACGTACAGCACGCCGGCGCCGAGCAGGGCCACCACCGCGCGCGTGAACGCGCGCAGCGCGACACGGAAGTCGAACACGTTGTGCACCGCCATTGCCCACGCGAACGACAGCGGCACGAGCAGCATGAACGGCACCGCCCAGCGCTCGCCGGGCAGCGCCGGAGCCTGCGAGAGATTGCGCAGCCCCACCAGCAGCGCGAACGGCAGCGCGCCGAACAGCGTGCCGATGAATGCCACGCGCAGGCGGCGCCGCGCATCGCTCGTCCGGACGCGCGCGAACGCGAACGCGAACAGGACGAGTCCGCCGAGGAGCCCCGTCGCGAACACCGCGCTCGAAGCGCCCTCGAGCGGCGGCAACAGCGCCGCGCCGCGCCCGGCCCCGAACTGGGATTCGAGCATCACGCCCAGGTAACAGGCGAGCAGCACGGTGGCCGCGGCGTACGAGGCGAGGACCCAGGCGCGCGCCCGCGGCTTGCCGGATTCGGGGAACAGCGCGAAGAAGTGCGAGAAGAGCGGGCCGATGAACAATTGCGCGAGCAGGGACAGGAACGCGTAGGCCCACTCCGCGGCATGCGAGGTGAGGTGCGGGAGCGGGGCGAAGAACACCGCGAACGACAGGCACAGCAGGTAGAACGTGCGCGTCAGCCGGTCACGGCGCTCGCGCCAGACCCAGCCGCCCAGCAACAGGAACGCCACCGCGACGGCGAAGATCACGGCATTGAAGCGGCGCTCCGCCTCGGGCAGCGCGCGCGGCGCCAGCCACACCGGCGCGCGCGCTCCGCCGCGCTCGCGCAGGACCAGCAGCGGTTCGCCCGGCGCGGCGGTGGCGAGGGGGCCGGGCGAGAGCGCATCGCCCTTGCGGGTCGAATCCGCCGGCAGCAGCCGGTCGCCGGGCACGACGCCCGCCATGGCGCCCGGGCTTCCCGGGTCCACCGACACCACGCTCCCGTTCGAGCGGAGCGAGATCCCGGTGTAGGCGTGCTCGTGCAGGCTCAACCCGGACGCCAGCAGCACCCACGCGGCGGGCAGCAGGAGCCAGCGCAACTGAAACCCCGGTCCCGGTCGATCCACTCGGCTACCCCCAAGGGAGAATGCCACGCAAGCTCGCAGCCGGACCCGCGCCCGTCAAGCCGCGAGACCGGCGTGGACGGCGCGCGAGCGCGACGCTATTCTCGGTCAAGTCGCTTGCAATGCTTGCCGATACGAACAGCAATCGATGCGGCCGATGGGCCGCCACCCTGCGGTCGAAGGGACCGCCATCCGGGT
This sequence comes from uncultured bacterium, assembly GCA_964434945.1. Lineage (GTDB taxonomy): Bacteria > Eisenbacteria > RBG-16-71-46 > RBG-16-71-46 > RBG-16-71-46 > JAIOPA01. The sequence goes on from CAYSWZ010000043.1 coordinate 43,287, forward strand.
GGCCTCTTGGGTCGCAGCCTGAGCGGCACGTCGTGCCGCCACCCGTGAGCCGCAGGGTACACGGGCTCGAGGAGCGGAGGCTCGTTCAATCATGCTGGTCCTAACAAGGAAGTTAGGAGAGAACATCCGGATCGGTGATTCCGTGAAGATCACCGTCCTGGAGGTGCGCTCGGGTCAGGTGAAGCTCGGCATCGAGGCGCCGCCGGAGGTGAAGGTGCACCGGGAGGAGATCTACGCGCGCATCCAGGAGGAGAACCGGAAGGCCGCGGCGGCGCAGCAGCGTCCGCCGGCGACCGGCACCGATCCGGGGAAGAAGTGACGGACCCAGCAGCGACCGGCGCGAGTGCGCGCCGCACTCACGGGCCTGACGAGGAACCATGAGCATTCGAGGGAAGGGCACTAAGCCGGTGAAGAGCCGCACGCAGGCGAAGATCATTCCGCTCCACGCCGCGAGCGTGGTCCGGCTGGCGCGCGTTGCCGAGGCGCGCCGCCGCATCGCCACGGGCTGGTACGACCGCGCCGAAGTGCGCGACAGCCTCGTCGAGGCCGTGCTCCAGGAGTTCCGCGGGCGCTGACGCCCGCACGACCCCGCGGAGGCGCACGAGCGTCCCTCGCGGTTCCACAGCCTTCTCGCGGATCACGAGCCGCCCCGGCCGCACGCCAGGCGGCTCGCGGCTTTCGGGGCACGACGCCGGGGGCTATGCTGCACGCTCGCCAGGGGATGGCCATGCCCGTTCGAACGCCGCGGCGCGCCGCCGCATTCCCGAATGATGCCGGCTTCCGCGCGCTCATGGATGACGCGGAGTCCGGTGTATTGGTCCTCGACCCGCGCCGCCGCGTCGCGGGCGTGAACCCCGCCGCGCGCAAGCTGCTCGGCATCTCACCCGAGCGCGCGCGCGGGGCGGAGGCCTCGGCGCTGTTGCGCACCGTCGTCGCGGGCGAGGACCTCGCGCGTGACGCGTTCGCCGCGAGTCACCTGGAGCGCGAGACCGTGCTGCACACGCCGGGCGCGGGGGACGTTCCGGTGCTGCTCACCGCGCACCGGTTCGGCCGGCCGGCATGGGTGCTGGTGACGCTCCACGACCTCACGAGCACGCGGCGGATGCAGCAGGAGCTCCGGCGGCACGAGCGGCTCGCCACGCTGGGGCAGCTCTCCGCCGGCGTGGCGCACGAGATCCGCAATCCGCTCGCCGGCATCGGCACCAGCGCCCAGGTGCTGCTCAAGCGCTTCGAGCCGGGTGACGATCGCGCGCGATTCGTGCAGGTGATCCTCGACGAGGTCGCACGGCTCGACCGCATCGTCACCAGCCTGCTCCAGTACGCGCGCCCGCGCCAGCCGGAGTTGCGTTCGGTGCGCCTCGCGGAATGCGTCGAACGGGTCGTGGGACTGTCGCTCGGCAACGCGCAGCGCCAGGGCGTGCGCATCGAGTCCGAGGTGGCGCCACGGCTGGCCGCGGTCTACATTGACGCCGACCTCGTGCACCAGGTGCTGCTGAACGTGACGCTCAACGCCCTCCAGGCCATGCCCGCGGGCGGCACGCTGCGCTACGAGGTGCGCCACATCCGACGCCGCCGGCCGCCACGCGGGCCCGGCCGGCGGTCCGAGGACCGGCGCGAGGCCGACGAGCGTCGCCGCGCCGGGGACCGGCGGACGTCGCCGTGGATCGAGATCCAACAGGTGCGCGTCATCGACACGGGTGTCGGGATCCCGCGTGGCACGCTCGCCAAACTGTTCGACCCGTTCTTCACCACCAAGGCCTCGGGCACCGGGCTCGGGCTCAGCATCTCGCAGACCATCATGCAGGAGCACGGCGGTTCGATCGCGGTCGACAGCAAGGAGGGCCGCGGCACCACGGTGCTCCTCAACTTCCCGCTGGAGAAGCGAAATGGCGAAAGGCGACAGCTCGACACGGGCACCGTCGAAGGGCACGCTCCTCGTCGTCGATGACGAGCGGTCGTTGCGGTTCAGCATCGGGGAGTGGGCACGCGACGAGGGATTCGCGCCGCTCGAGGCCGCCACGGGCCGCGAGGCGCTGGAGGCCGTGCGCGAGCGCGGGGTGGATGCCGTCGTCCTCGACCTGAAGCTCGGGGACGAGGACGGCCTGCGCGTGTTGAAGGAGCTGCGCGACGCCGACCCGGCACTGCCGGTGGTCATGCTGACCGGGCACGGCACGGTCGAGCAGGCGGTGCGCGCCATCCAGTTCGGCGCCTACGACTTCATGCTCAAGCCCCCGGACCTCGCCCACCTCGGTGTCGTGCTCGATCGCGCGCTCGAGCACGCCCGACTGCGCCAGGAGGTGACCCGCCTGCGCGAGAGCGCGACCGGTAACCTGGTCATCATCGGCGACTCCGAGGGGCTGAAGAGCGCGATGTCGCGGCTCGAGCGCGCGGCGAAGGCCAGCTCCTCCACGGTGCTGATCCACGGGGAGACCGGCTCCGGCAAGGAGCTCATGGCGCGCTACCTGCACGAGCGGAGCGCGCGGGCGCCCGGGCCGTTCGTGGAGCTGAACTGCAGCGCGATCCCGGAGCAGCTGCTGGAGAGCGAGCTCTACGGGCACGAGCGCGGGGCGTTCACCGACGCCAAGCGCTTCCGCAAGGGACTGTTCGAGCTCGCCGACCGCGGCACGCTGTTCCTGGACGAGATCGGGGAGATGGCGCCGCAGCTCCAGGCCAAGCTCCTGCGCGTGCTCGAGACGCGCACGTTCCGCCGCGTCGGCGGCGCGGTGGACATCACGGTGGACGTCCGCGTGGTCGCCGCGACGCACCGGGATCTCACGAAGCTGGTGGCCGAGGGCCGGTTCCGCGAGGACCTCTACTTCCGGCTGAACGTGGTGCCGGTGGTGGTGCCGCCGCTGCGCGAGCGGACGAAGGACATTGCGCCGCTCGCCGAGCACTTCGTGGCGCGCTTCTGCCGCGAGCTCGGCCGGCCGACCGCGCGGCTCCACCCGGGCGCGCTCGAGCGGCTGGAGGCGTACCGCTGGCCGGGCAACGTCCGCGAGCTGCGGAACATCATCGAGCGCGTGGTGCTGCTCGAAGCGGACGACGAGATCCGTGCCGAGCACCTGCCGAGCGAGCTGTCGGCCGTCGGGCTCGCCCCGCCCGGGACACCCAGCGAGCCGTTCCCGAGCGGCGTGGTGCGTCCGCTGGCCGAGATCGAGAAGCTGGCGATCGAGCACGCGCTCCGGGTCTGCGACGGGAACAAGACCCGCGCCGCCACGATGCTCGGGATCGCGCGCCAGACCCTGCGGACGAAGCTCAAGGAATACGCGATCGGTGACGATGGAGAGGACAGCGAGCCGGCCTGAGTGCCGGTCAAGAATGCATCGCCCCATGGACGCGGGCGGTGCGGAGTTGAGCGGCCGGGCGCCTCTCGCGCCCGGCCGTCTCGTTTCCCGGCCGAGCGACGCCCCCGGGGTGCGAAGCCGGTCGGCGCGGGGAAGCCGTCGGGCAGGAATCCCCTAACCACCTGCCGCAGCGGCAACTGCCGTCGCAGTTTCAAATGAATTCGAGCCCGAGAACGGCACTGGGGGAACAGACCCTCGCCTCGATTCCGGTCCCGGCCCGGTCGTGGCATGGGGGCTGCAAAAAGCAGCGGTGAACCGAACCACGCCACCCGTGCCCGGAGCCGCTGAATGCCCCACATCCTGATCGTCGAAGACGAGCCCACGACCTCGTGGGCGCTCGCCGAGGGCCTCTCCGACGACGGCTACACGATCGATACGTTCCGTACCGGTGAGGAAGCTCTCGTGTGGCTGCGGTCGCATCGCAGCGACCTGGTGATCACCGACTTCCGCCTGCCTGGCATGTCGGGGCTGGAGCTGGCGCAGAAGCTCTCGCGCGGGCGGCATGCGCAGCCGGTCATCGTGGTCACCGCGTACGGTTCGCCCGAGACCGTGCGCGAGTTCGTCCGCGCCGGTGTCCACGAGGTGTTCCCGAAGCCGTTCCACGTCGACGAGCTCCGTCGCGCCGTGCGCCGGGCACTGCTCGCGCGACCGGAGCGCCGTCGCTCGGCGCTGCGGAAGGCCGCGTGATGGCGCGCGAACGGTCCGTGGATCGCGTGGCGGAGGCGCGCAAGCGCGTGGTCGCGGCGCTCGAGGCGCTGCCCGAGCCGGAGCGCCTGGTGCTGTCTCTGCGCCTGCTCGACGGCTTGTCCCCGCTCGAGGCGGCCGGGGCGCTGCAGCTCTCCGCGCGCGAAGTGGAGCGGCGGACGCTGTCGGCGTGGCGCGCCCTGTCCCGGCAGCTCGGCATCCGCCGGCCGGTGCGGAGGGTCGCATGAGCGCGTTCGGTCCGTCCGGTCGCGAGTCTTCGCGGATTCCCGCGCTGCCGATGACGCCGGCGAGCGACCGGTGCCGCGCGCTGCCGGCGAGCGCACCGGCCCGGCTCGACGTTGCGGAGGCCGCGGTCGTCTCGCTCGCCGCGGAGCAGCGCCGGCTCGAGCGCCTCGGCCTCGAGTGGCCGCTGGCGCGCGCGGCGCGCGAGATCCGCTACTGGCGGTTCGTGCGCGCGCTGTGCGCGATCGCCGCGGAGGCCGCGTGAGCCGGCGCGGCGGGTCCCCCGAGCGCAAGTCCGGGACGGTCCGGCTGGTCCCGGGCGGGACGCCCGCCCCGGCCGAGTTCGGCGCCGCCCATCCGTCGCAGCTCTCGCGCAGCCGCGTCCGCACGCTGGTCGTCACGAGCGGTCGCGACGGCGTCGGCAAGAGCAACCTGGCGGCGAACCTGGCCGTGGCGCTCGCGCAGCGCGGCGCACGCGTCGTGCTCGTGGACGGCGACCTCGCGAAGGCGAGCCTCGACCTCCTGCTCGGCGTGCACCCGCGCTGGGATCTGGGGCACGTGCTGGCGGGCGAGAAGTCGCTCGACCAGGTCGTGGTCCACGGCCCCGAGCACGTGACGCTCGTACCGGGCGCCGCGGGCGCACCGGAGCTGGCGGAGCTCGACGACATCCGGCGCGAGCTGCTGCTTCGCTCGCTCTCGATCGCCGACGAGAGCGCGGACCTGATGGTCGTGGACACGGCCTCGGGGATGAGCCGCCAGACGCTGGAGCTGTGCCGCATGGCGCACGACCTGCTCGTGATCGCCACACCCGAGATGACGACGTTCTCGGACGCCTACGGCCTCGTGAAGGGGCTGCAGCAGGAGGGGGCGCTGGCACGCGCGCCGCGCCTCATCGTGAACATGGCCACGACCCCCGAGGAAGCCGAGGAGGCGACGAAGCGCATGCAGCTCTTCGCGCGTCACTTCCTCCGGCTCGAGGTCGAGGCCCTGGGCACGGTGCCGTTCGACCCGTCGGTCGGACGCGCCGCGCGCGCCCAGGAGCCGGTGATGATCGCCTACCCGCGCTCGCCCGCCGCCGAAGCCATTCGCACTCTCGCCGCACGCCTGTGGAAGCCCGTCCCCTCGGGTCCCGATTCCGAGCTGTCCTCGGAAGAATCTCACCGCCTCGAAGCCTAGGAGATCCCCTGATGCCGCGAGTCGCCACGCTGTCCGCAGCCGCCCGCAAGAAGATCGCGACCGGACCCGTCCGCCGAACCGCCGCCGCCCGTCCCGCGCTCAAGGTCGTGCCGGGTCGCCGGCCCCGGCCGGAGCTTCGCCCGACCGCCGCGCGCGAGACGAGCCGGCCCGAACTGCGCGCCGGAGCGCGGACCGAGGTGCGCACCGCCCGTCCCGAGCTGCGTCCGGGGCCCCCGGTCACCTACAACAAGAACGACCTGCTCAAGCGCTTCGCGCCGCTGGTGCGGCACGTGGTCGAGCGCGTCGCCGCCACGCTGCCGCGCAACGTGGATCACGAGGACCTCTACTCCGCCGGCGTGCTCGGCCTGCTCGACGCGCACGCGAAGTTCGACACGCACAAGGGCGTGAAGTTCGAGACGTACGCGGTGTGGCGCATCAAGGGCGCGGTGCTGGACCAGCTGCGCGCGCTCGACTGGGCGTCGCGCTCGATGCGGCGCAAGGCGCGCAACCTGGACGGGGTCACGCGCAAGCTCGACCAGAAGCTCGGGCGCGCGGCCTCCGAGGAGGAGGTGGCGCGCGAGCTCAAGATGTCGCGGGAGGACTTCTACCGGCTGCTCGACCACGTCCGCGGCGCCGTGCTCGTGTCGCTCGACGAGGCGCGCACGAACGACGGCGAGGACCAGGGCACGCTCGCCGACCATCTGGCCGATCCCAACACCGTCGACCTCGAGGCCCGCCTCGAGGACGACCAGACCCGCGCCATGCTGCTCAGCACCATCGACCTCCTGCCGGAGCAGGAGCGGCTGGTCGTCGCGCTCTACTATTACGAGCACCTGACCTTGAAGGAGATCGGGCGCACGCTCGGGATCTCCGAGTCCCGCGTCTCGCAGGTGCACACGCGCGCCATGTCCCGCCTGAAGCTGCGGATGCAGAAGGCGGCGATGCAGCGCGACGAGGCGGCCTGAACGTGGACCCGGAGGGCATGACACGGGGGCTGCCCGCGCCGCCATGGGACCGCCTGCGCGAGCAGCTCCTCGAACAGGCGTCCGCGCGCGACCGCGCCGGCGACGCCGCGGCCGCGAGTGCGCTGCGAGCGACCGTCGAGCAGTGGTGGCGCGAACAGGAGTCGTGGAACACGCAGGTGCGGGACGTGCTCGGGATCCATCACGAGATCAACAACGCGCTCGTGGGCGTACGCGGCAACACCCAACTCATGCTCATGAACCCGGCCGGGCACCCGCCCGGCGTTCGTGAAAAACTGGAGGTCGTCCTTCGTGAGTCCGGCCGAATTCAAGAAGCGACTGCGCGGCTCCGGGAGCTCAAAAGGGTCCTCGGTGGCACCGTTCACCCGCCGCACCAAGCCTGACGGCCCGGCGTCCACAGACGCCCCGGGACCGCGCGAGCGCAAGGGCGACTCCCGCCCTGCGGACGGAACGCCACGCCGCGCGGATCGCCGCGCGGCGTCCGGTTGCCTGTGGGACGCGTGCGAGGCGCTGCTGTCGTCGCAGGCCGAGCCCGCCGCACTGGAGCGCGCGCTCGACGCGCTGATCACGGCGTTCGACTGCGACGGCGTTGCGCTGCACGCGCTGTCGCCCGAGGGCACCCTGGACCCCTGCTGCGCGTGCGGCGAGTGGGAACGCGGCCCGGGCGACCTGCGCGAGGCGCTGGGTGTTCCCCTGTATCGCGGTGACGTCCGCGTCGGCGCACTGGACCTGCTGGCACGCAGGGGCCAGCACTGGCGTCCGGAGCAGCTGTCGCTGGTGCGCACGGCCTCCGGCGCGCTGGGCGCCGCGCTGGGCGCGAGGCTCGAGCTCGAGCGCCTCCGCCGCCAGCCGGGCCAGGACGCGGTCACCGGGCTCGCGGACGCGCGCGCGTTCCACCAGCGACTGGTGGAGGAGGTGGGCCGCGCCGAGAACGACGGCACTCCGCTCGCCGTGGTGACGCTCGACCTCGACCTGTTCACCGCCATCAACGAGAAGTTCGGGAACGCCGCCGGCGACCTGGTGCTGGCCGAATGTGCGCTGGTGATCAAGCTGGCGCTGCGCGAGGGCGACTTCGTGGCCCGGCTGGGCGGCGACGAGTACGGCGTGCTGCTGCCGGACTGCGACCTGGCACCCGCGCGCCGGCTCGCCGAGCGACTGCGGCACGCCCTCGAGGAGCACCGCTTCCCGCGCGTCGGCAAGTTGAGCGTGTCGGCGGGCGTGGCCGCCTCACCGCGCGACGGCATGGATCCCACGGAGCTGCTCGGCGCGGCCGAGCGCGCGCTCGGGCTGGCGAAGAAGGCCGGCCGTCATCGCACCGCGGCGAGCGGGCCGTCGCACGCGCACTGAGGACCCGGACGCCCGCATGACCCCAGAATCCGGCCCCGATCGCAAGCCCGACCCGGCCCGCAGCCCGTCCGCGATGCTGGCGCCCCCCGCCCGCGTCATGGTGGTCGAGGACGACGAGACCGTCGCCGACGTGCTGCGCGAGGTGCTCAGCGAGGAGCCGTACGAGCTGCTGTTCGCCGACTCCGCGGAGAAGGCGATGGTCCTCATCACCGAGGACTGCCCGGACCTGATCCTCACCGACATCTCGCTCCCCGGGAAGTCGGGGCTCGAGGTGATGCGGCACGCTCGCGCGGTGGATCCCGAAGTCGCGGTCATCCTGATGACCGGCTATGCGTCGGTGCAGACGGCGATCGACGCCTTGCGCCAGGGCGCGAGCGACTACTTCACCAAGCCGTTCGAGGAGATCGGCGACATTCCGAAGACGGTGAGCCGGCACCTGCGCAACCGGCGGCTGAAGGTGGAGAATCGCGCGCTGCTCGAACAGCTCCAGCGCCAGAACGAGGTGCTGCAGCGGCACGAGCAGGAGCTGCGCGAGCGGGTCGCGCACGCGACCGGCAATCTCGACACGCTCTACCGCGTGTCCATGGAGATCGGCGCAAACCTGGAGTTGCAGCCGCGACTGATGCGGATCGCCGAGACCGCGGCGAAGCTCGTGTCGGCGCGCGCCGCCGTCGTCTATCTCCAGAGCGGGGAATCGGGCGAGTTCCACGGCGTGGCCGCGCACGGCGTCGAGCTGCCGCTCCTCGAGGAGGGCAGCGCGCACTTCCTGGCCGGGGCCGGACTTCTCGGTGAGGTCGCCTCCACCCAGGCCGCGGCCCGGCGGGGCAGCCCGGACGGCGAGCGGTGCGAGCTGCCCGGCTTCCCCCGGCCCGTCGCGCACGAGGTGCTCGCGGTGCCCATGGTGCAGGAGCGCCAGGCCATCGGCGTGCTGGTCGTGCTCGACCGCGCCGAGGGATTCAGCGCCGACGACGTGGAGTTCCTGCGCATGTTCGCGACGCAGGCGGCGGTCCAGGTGCGCAACTCCCAGCTGTTCGAGCACACGAAGGTGCTCGACCGGCTCAAGTCCGACTTCGTGGCGGTCGTCTCGCACGAGATTCGCACGCCGCTCACCTCGGTGAAGGGCGCGCTCGAACTGCTCTCGGACGTCCGCTACTTCCAGAACAGCGACCAGCAGTCGAAACTGCTCACGATCGCGCACGCGAACGCGGAGCGCCTGCTGCTGCTCATCAACGACATCCTCGACTTCTCCAAGCTCGAGTCCGCGTCGCTGCCCATGACGATCGAGCGCCAGCGCCTCGAGCCCGTCGTCCAGCAGGCGGCGCAGAACCTGCGCATGCTGCTCGAGGAGCGCCGCATCAAGCTCGAGCTGTCGTTGCCGGAGCGGCTGCCCGACGCCCTGCTCGACGCACACCGGATCACGCAGGTGGTCACGAACCTGCTGTCGAACGCCATCAAGTTCTCGCCCGTGGGCGGTCACGTCCGCATCGAGGCCGGGGTGGCCGACCGCGTGCTGCGCGTCTCGGTGCGCGACCACGGGGATGGCATCGCGAGCAAGGACCTGCCGAAGCTGTTTAAGAAGTTCCAGCAGATCGATTCGGGCTCCACGCGAAAGGTCGGGGGCACGGGACTCGGGCTCGTGATCTGCAAGGGCATCATCGAGCAGCACGGCGGCCGCATCGGCGTCGAGAGTTCGCCGGGAGAGGGCAGCACGTTCTGGTTCACGCTGCCCGCGGCCGAGGGCGCGGAACTCCATCGCCCGGCCTGAGCCGGTCCGGCACGACCGGCGACGGACTCCCGGAACGCCCCGGCTATGCCGCCATCAGCAGGTCGTCGTCGAGCCCGAACTCCTCCGGGGACAACACGCGCGCGACGCTCTCGCCCGGAGGCATCGGGCGCCACAGCAGCGGGGCGTCCTCGGGAGGCGTGCTCCCGTCCGGGTACACCAGCACCCGGCAGTTCGGCCGGCGGAGGTCCTTCGCCGTCGGGCTGATGCTGAGCACGGTGTGCCCCGACGCGGTGGCGAGCACGCTGCCGGCCGGGTAGCAGCCGACCGCCTGGACCAGTCCCCACAGCGCGGCGGCGTCGAACTTGGGCCGTTCGTCGCGCAGCACGAGCTGCAGCGCCTCGAACGGCGTCATCGGGCGGGCGCGGTAGGCGCGGTGCCCGGTCACGGCGTCGAAGAAGTCGGCCACCGCGACGATGCGCGAGGACGTCGCCATGGTCGCGCCGTGCGCGGGCTTCGGATAACCGCTGCCGTCGACGTTCATGTGGTGCTGGAGGGCGACCCGGGACGCCTCGAGCATCATGCCGGTCAGGTTCGGAAGCCGGCAGACGATCTTGAATCCCTCCTTGGGATGGCGGTGGATCGCCGCCCACTCCGCCGCGTCGAGTCGTCCGGGCTTCTGCAGCACCTCGATCGGCACCGTGATCTTGCCGATGTCGTGCAGCAGCGCCGCCACCCCGAGATTGGCGAGCTCCACCCGTGACAGTCCGAGCGCCTGCCCCATGCGAATGGAGAGGATGCTCACGTTCACGCAGTGCACGTACGTGTGCTCGTCGTGGTTCTTGAGCGCGGTGAGCCCGATGATCGAGTACTCGTTCTTCATGATGCGGTCGACCATCGGCTGCACGACCCGTCGCGCCTGCTGGATCGCCGGCCGCCCGGTCTGCGCCGAGAGCGTGAGCGCCTTCCGCGTGCCCTGTACCGCGAACCGGAAGATCTGCTGCGCGCGCTGGCGCTCCTCCTGGCCGGCGTCCGCGGCCGGCTCGGGCACTTCCGTCGCCGCAGCCTGTTGTCCCGCCAGGTCGCGGGCGAGGATCGGGACCACGAACCCGATCCCGACCTCGGAGCAGCGTTGCTGAAAGTGCTCGGGAGCGTCCTTGCCGGCCGTGTGCGCGAGCAGCAGCGACAGGAACGCCTCCAGCTCGGCGGTGGGCACGCCGGCGCGGAAGCGGATCCCCGCCAGTCCGCGGCCCTCAAGCTCGCCCTGGAAGGCCCTGAAGAGCCCGGTCTGGCTCGGGGTGGGACGGAGCCGGAACCCGTTCACGTACAGGTACTCGCCGAGGACCACGAGCAGCGTCTCGTCCCCGGGGATCGCGGCGAGCACCGCGGCCAGATCCGTGAGCCCGTTGAGCATCGTCTGGTTGGAGCGCGAATAGAGTCGCAGGCCGCGCATGAGGCCGTGCAGTCGCTGGACGAGGAGCGGCCCCTTCTCGGATTCGATGGCGCCGTCGCCGCCACCGCCCGACGCCGCCGGCCGCACCGCGCCGCTCATCGCATCCCCCGCGCCGCGAGCGCGAGCGTCGCGGCCTCGCGCGTGGCCTGCCAGCGCGATCGCTGCGCCTGCTGCAGCAGCTCGGTGGCGGCGGGTGTCGCGATGCGGGCGGCGCAGAGCGCGAGCCCCTGGAGGAGGCCGGCGTGCGCGGGAGCGGGCTTCTTTGCAGGGTCGAGCATCTCGGCGAGCGCGGGCAGCAGCGTGTCGTCACCCGTCGCGCCGAGCGCGGACAGGAGCGCGCGCTGCTCCTCCGCCGGACGATCGGCGAAACCCGGCTGGCGCACGAGTTCGAGGATCCGCCGGGCGGCCTCGGGGTCCCGGCTCGCGGAGAGTCGGTGGAGCGCGCCCGACAGCACGCGCGGGTCGTCGGTCTCGAGCATCCGGAGCAGCAGCGGGCGTGCGGCCTCGGGGGTCGCTCGCGCCAGCACCGCCAGCACCTCCAGCCGCACGCGCCGGTCGTCGTGTTTCATCGCGCTGGAGAGCGGCGCGAGCGTGGCATCGCCGCCGATCCAGTGCAGGATGTGAACGATGTTGCGGACCACGTACCAGCGTGGATCGTCCAGCCAGCGGGCGAGGCGCGGGATGTCCTCCGCTGCGACGCCGGCGATCGCGCGCGCGAGCGGCCGGCGGACCCGCTGCTGCTGGCTCTCCGAAAGGACGAGCAGGTACCAGTCGAGCCCGCGTCGCCCGAGCGTCGCGACCAGTTCGAGGAACGACGCCACCTCGGCCTGCCCCTGGCGATCGAGGAGCTGGACGACGCCTGCGGTCACGACCGAGTCGGCGCGAGCGAGCGGAGCGAGCCATGCGCACGAGCCGTCGTCGGCCGGGGCGCCCTCGAGCCACAGCGTCACCGCGCGGCGGGCCTCGTTCCACGCTCCGCGAACGAGCGCGTCGAGGAACAGCCGTTCGAGCAGCGGCTCGAGTTCGGTCCGCTCGCCCGGCTCGAGACCGGAGTCGCAGGCGTCCGCGATGAGCGCGAGCGTCGCGACGCCGCGCTCGATGGCGTTCTCGCGCTCGCGCTCGCGCTGGAAGCGCGCGACTTCGCTGCCCGCGAGTGCATCCAGCTCGTTGAATTGATCGACGAGCGCGCCGCCGGGATCGCGCGACGGCCAGTCCTCGGAGCGGGTCGGGGCGGCCTCCGGGGCGTCGCTGCCCGCGCCCGCTGCCGGGGCGCGAACCGGCGTCGCGGGGAGAGCCCCGGTCTCGCTCCCCGACCCGGGCCACGCCATCGGCGGTCGGCCTCCCGGCGAGTCGGTCCCGGAGCCGCGCTCACCCTCCTCGAGCTCGAGCGAGGCCTCCGCCGAGACGTAGTTCATGTCGAGGTGCGCGAGCTCCGCGTCCCACAGCAAGGTGACGAGGTCCTCCTCGCCCTGGTTCGCGCGATCGCTGGCGCGGATCGTCGACGCAAGGAAGAGATCCAGCTCCGCCCGCTCGATCCCGGGCGAGAACGTGATCGACTGGATGCCGTCACGGAAGAAGACGCGGCTCAGGTTGTCCTCGCGCGAGCGGGCATGGTGGACGCCCGTCTCGCGCCAGACGATGGTGTCGGTGGTGAACCGCAGCGTGATCGCTCCCCACGCTTCCAGCAATGCCGTGAGCCCCGACGCGAGCTCCACACGGAACTTCTCGAGCGTCGGGTTGTGCTCGCCGTACAGGCGCCACGTCTTGAGCGTTCGCGACCACTGCTGGATCCACGCGGTCACATCGCGGACAGCCTGCGGGTCGAGCCCGTCGGGCACCTGAGCGGGTTGGTGCGCTCCGGTCAGGTCAGACATCCAGGGCCATCTCCTCGGGGGACACTTGGTCCACCCATTCATCGGCCGGCGAGAGGCGATTCTTGAGTCACTGACCTTGACGACCGATTGCGGTGTGGCGGCAGGCGGCTTGCGGGCCGGGGCGCGGCTCGACTAACGTGCCTGCGGCTCGCAGGATGCGGGCCAGCTCCACGAGTAGAAGCCGAATGCCGGGAGGCCTCGATGCGCGACACGGAAGCCGCCACCGACCCGCCCGCGGGGATCCTCGTCCGCGTGCGCTCGCTCGTCTGGACCCTGCTCACCGGCGCCCTGGTGGGCAGTTGCTGCGCGATCGCGCTCGCGCCGCCCATGGGTGCGCGGTTCGAGGCGCGGCTGCCCTGGAGCGGTCCGGCGCCCGCGCGACGCGACTGGCCGCACGCCGCGGCCGCGGGGGAGACCGCGCGCCTGGAGACCACCCCGGCCGGCGAGGAGCTCGTGGTGACCGCGGGCAGCGCCGGTTCGGCGCGATCGCTCTTGCGCGCACTCGCCGCGGTCCGTACGCCGGGCACGCCGGAGTTCAACGCCCGCATCGAGGCCACGCGTGCCTCATGGTGCGACGCTCTCACGGCGGATCCGCTGCCCGCGCGCACGCGCGGAGCGGAAGTGGCGGCACGGCTGCTCGGGCGCGCGCGCTGGGGACGCTCGCTCGCCGGTGAGTTCCCGGCGGAGGCCGCGGACCAGGTCCTCGCCGAGCCCACCCCGCCGGCCGCGGTGCTCGCGGCGTGGCAGGACGTCCAGCGTGCGGCGCGTGCCTCGAACCCGGCGGCCGTCGCGCTCGCGCTCGAGCGCACCGCAGAGCTCGACTCGCGCTGGTTCGGCGACGAGGGTGCGTGGTCCGGCTGGCGGCCCGAGGCGCGCGCCGAGGCCTGGCGCCGCTGGCAACTCGCGCAGGCGGTGGCGCTGGAGGACGCGGCCGCCCGTTCGCTCGCACGGGAGAGCAAGTTCCAGCGCCGGCTCGCGCGGCAGCTCGCGCGGGAGTTCCTGGTCCAGTTCGACGAGGTTGCGGGTGCGCCCTGGCTCTCGTTCACGCCGCCCGACCCCCGCGCCGTGCGCCCGCTCGTCCGCCCGATCGCGTCCGCGTGGTGGCCCCCGCTCGCGGCGGGCGCGGGAAGCGGGTTGTTGCTCGCGTTCATCGCACTCTGGCTCGGGGCACGGCTCCACCCGGCGTTCCCCCGCGTGCGCCTGCTGCCGCGCGCGCTCTCGTCCGCCGACCCCGCCGCGGCGGGCCCGCGCCTGCACGTCGTCTCGGGCGGCACGCCGGGGGCGGTGATGCGCGCGGCGCTCGAGCTGGCCGCGCGCCGTGTCGCCCTCGGCGAGCGCGTGCTCCTCGTCGACGGATCGTCATGCCTTCGACTCCACGAGCGCCTCGACCGCGACGCGCGCTGGGGATTGCTCGAGTGCCTCGCCGCCGACATGCCGATGCTGGGACTCGTCCAGTACGCGGGCCACCCCGGGCTCTACCTCCTGCCGCACGGCAACGCCGAGCGGTCGGTCGGGTGGTCATCGCTTGGGCGGAAGCTGGACGAAGTCGTGCCGCACTTCGGGCGCATCGTGCTCGCGCTCGATCCGCTGGCGCCGGCCGGAGTCGGAGACGCGCTGCGCGGAAGGGCCATGGAGGGCTGGTGGGCCGGGTCCGACCGGCGCGCGGCCAGGGCCGCGGACCTCGCCACCGCACGATTTGGCATCGTGTTTCATGGCTTGGAGCTATCGCAGTTCCCGGATGCATCACTGGAAGTCCTGGCGGAGCGCGTCCTCGCGCTCCGGCCCGCCGGACCTGAGCCCGAGGCCGCGCCGATCACGGCCCGGGCGCTGCCCCGGATGCCTCCCGCCCCGAACCCCTCGGCCGAGCCCATCGTTCTGGACTGCGACTTGCAAGTGCGCCAGCGGCTGCGCCTGCTGGCGTGGATGCGCCGGGTGCAGGCCCAAGACCGTCGCGCCGAGGTTCAGGCTCACACCTGATCGGGCGGCGGAAGCCAACGACACCGCTCCACGGAACGGAGCGCGTCGCGCTGCGCTTCGGCAGATCGGTGCCCCGGGTTCTCGCGAGTGCTCCCGCACTCCCACGCGAGTTCGCCCGCGACAACGGCCCGCCGGCGCGATCGCCGCACGGACACCGCGCCGCCCTCACGCGCCCACCGGGAGCGTGCGGGCTCCTGGTCCCACCGGACTGCGCCCACTCCGGCGATGGTCCGCCTCGTCGCGCGCGACGGAACGACGAGGTGGACTTGAACTCGAATGCACGCATCCTGCTGGTGGAGCACCTGGACGCGATCGGCGCCTCGCTCTCGGACCTGCGGCCGCGCGCGCAGGTCCTCCGGCATCTCGGGGCGGAGGTGCGCATGATGGCGCTCACCTCCGAGGCCGACCACGACCTCCAGCACGGCACCGCCGAGCGGCGGCAACCCGACATCGAGCGGCTGGACGAGACCGGTGGGGCGGAGGCCGTGCGGCATGCCGCCGCGGCCTGGAGCGCCACCGCCATCGTGTGGGCGAGTGCCACGCCGGGCGGCGGTGATGTCGCCGGCACCCTCGGGCCCCGAACGCCGGCGTTCTGGTGGCCGTCGGGCTGGAGTGCCGTGCGCACCGTCGGCTCGCTGCCGGCGCTCGCCCCCGGCCTCACGCCGGGCGAGGCATGCGTCGTCGACGGCGAGCGCCCGCGCGGCCCGCGGCTCTCGCTCTGGGACGGGCCCTACGCGCTCGCGGCTTCGCCGCTCCGGCCCGCGGACGCCGAGCACCTGTTCGACGGCTTCTCCCGCGCCTCCGAGCAGCGCGACGAAGTGGACCTGGTCGTGCTCGACGACCCCGATGCCGCGCTCGAGGCGCTCGCGCGCACGGCCGGCATCGGCCAGCGCGTGCACTTCGTGGGCCGCGCGCCGCGCGAAGCCGAGTGCGCGTGGCTGCAGCATGCGCGCGTCGCGTTCGTCTCGCTCCAGCGTCCGCTCGCCGCGGGGCTCGTGATGCGGGCGCTGGCCGCGGGCTGCCCGCTGCTCCCGGTGGGTGGGGCGAGCGAGCCGGTGAGCGAGTGGCTGCGCGAGCAGGGGGCATCGTGGTCGAAGCCGGGCCGCGCGCGACTGGGCTGGGACACGGTCGCGGCGGCGCTCGGCCGCACGCCCGCGGTGGAGACCGCCGTGGCCCGGGGCCGCGCGCGAGCCGGCGAGCTCAACGCCGCGGTGCTCGCGACGCGCTTTGCGGGCGCGCTGGCGGGAACCGGCGGAGCCGAGCGCCCGACCACCCCGGGCCGGCGGCGAGAACGCGCAGCCTGAACCTCCTCCGCTCCGGGTTTGCCGGTTCGGCGCGCTGCCGTTAGCTTGCGCGCTGCCGCTCCGGCACGCCGAACCCGCTCGAACGCCGAACAGGAGAAACGACCTTGCGCATCCTGGTGACCGGTGGCGCCGGTTTCATCGGTTCGAACGTTGCGGATCGGTTCGTGGAACTGGGCCACGAGGTCGGGATCTTCGACGACCTGTCCTCCGGATTCCGCGAATTCGTCCACCCGCGCGCGAAGTTCTACGCGGGCGACCTGGCGGACGCGGGGGCGATCGATCGCTGCGTCGCCGACTTCCACCCGGAGCTGGTGAACCACCACGCGGCGCAGATCGACGTGCGCCAGTCGGTGAGCGACCCGCTGCGGGACGCGCGCGTGAACATCCTCGGCTCGATCGGCATGCTGCAGGCGTGCACCCGGCACGGCGTTCGCAAGGTGGTGTACGCCTCGACCGGCGGCGCGCTCTACGGCGAGGGCCGCCAGCTTCCGGCCAGCGAGGATCATCCGGTGAATCCGGAGTCGCCCTACGGCGCGAGCAAGCACACGGTCGAGCACTACCTCTACCTGTGGAGGCTGCTGCACGGGCTCGACTTCACGGTGCTGCGCTACCCGAACGTGTTCGGGCCGCGCCAGAACCCGCACGGCGAGGCCGGCGTGAATGCGATCTTCATCGGCCTCATGCTGGAGGGAAGGCGGCCGCGCATCTTCGGTGACGGGACGGCCGTGCGCGACTACCTCTACGTCTCCGACGTGGTCGAGGCCAACGTGCTCGCGCTGGCGAAGGGGAGCGGCGAGATGCTCAACCTCGGCACCGGCGTGGGCACCTCGGTCAACGACATCGTCCGCGAGCTGCAGGACGTCATCGGCTTCCACGAGGACGCCATCCACGATCCGCCGCGTCCGGGCGAGGTCCAGCGCATCTACCTCGATGCCTCACGCGCCCGGCGCGTGCTCGGCTGGGAGCCCCGGGTGAAGTTCACCGAAGGCCTCCGCCGGACGGTGGAGTGGTCGCGAGCGAACCCGCTGCCGGCGAAGCGCTGACGGGGCAGGGGTGGCGAGGATGGCCGGGCCGTTCGGCACGTTGGTTCGGATTCGCGCCCGGCGTGCTGGACTCGGTCGTGGTGCGCGACAGCTTCGGTCGAACTCCGCCCGCATCGCCGCCAACGCGGGCCTTGCTTGAATGAACGCGCATCCCGCACGCGGCGCGATCGTGGTGGCACAAGACTTTCACATTGCGCGAGCCACGCTGGCGTGTCACAACGCGGGCATCGAGATCTCGGGCGCCGGCGTCCCGGCGTAATTCGAGTGGAGTGACCTCGACTCGCTCGCCCGCGAACTCGTCGGCCCTCCGTTCTACCTGGCGCAGGGCGGGGGAGCCGGGAGCCAAGGGTGTAGGTCCAGGACGTCTCCACCGTCGAAATGGGCAGAACTCAAGGTCGCCGGCCATCGAATCGGCCCTGCGGGCGACTCGGGCCGCCACTCCGCGGCCGGCAGGGCAGGAGCCGTTTCGTGCCCTCGCACATCGATCTCGGGGTCGCGGGCGGAGGGCGTACACTCTTTGCGACCCGCACCTGGCTCCGCACCCCAGAGGAGGGCGCTCACATGTTCCGCCGCCTCGTGCCCGCACTCGCCGTGCTCACGATTTCCGCGATCCTCGCCACGCCCACGCGCGCGCAACTCGCCACCGGCAACTGGACGCCTTCGTACGGCCCGCCGCTCGTGGTGCAGACGACGCAGAGCACGGTGAAGTCCGCGTGTTGCGGCCAGCAGTACGGTTCGGCTTCGGGCGAGCTCGACGCCGCCTACGGCTACGTCGGCGGCGGCGCGCTGCACCTGCTGCTCACGGGCAACATCCCGCTCGCGTGGAACCTCGAGGGCGTTGCGGTGTGGCAGCCGGTGGATGTCTTCCTCGACACGCGTCCCGGGGGCCAGAATCCGCTGCTGCCGAACAACCCCGTGGTGCAGCCTTACTGGTACGACCTGACGCCGCTCACGGGGCTGCGGTTCGATTCCGGCTTCGAGCCGGACTGGTGGTTCGCGGTCGGCGGCAGCGGCCTCGGCTTTCCGCTCGTGACCGGAGCGATGGCCGAGCTGCCCACCGCGGGGGGCGGCGCCGGCGCCGATCTGGGCACGACGCTGAGCGGCGCGAGCCAGCCGCTCACCGGCGGCACGAATCCGTTCGGTGTCTCGGTGGCCCTGAACGACAGCAACACCGCCGGAGTCACGGCCGGGTGCGGCCCGTGGTCGGGCCCCGAGATCCGCAGCGGCATCGAGCTGATCATTCCGCTCGCCGCGATCGGCAACCCCGCGGGCTGCGTGCGCGCGTGCGCATTCCTGGCGAGCAACGATCACACGCATCTGCACAACCAGGTGCTGGGCCCGCTGCCGCCGGGAACCTGCGACCTCGGCCTGGCCGGCAGCGTGGATTTCGGCGCGATCCCGGGTAGTCAGTGGTTCACGGTGTGCCCGGCGAGCACGCCCGCCCGGCGCTCGAGCTGGGGCGCCGTGAAGACCATCTACCGCTAGGCGGCGCCTTCTCCTGCCCGGAGTCGTCGCCGACAGCGGCCGCGCGTCCGGAAGCCCGACACGCCGCCGACCGGCGGCTCAGCCGAGCGGCGCGAGCGTCTCGGTGGCGCGCGCGGCGACGCCCGTCGCTTCGCGCGGTGCCTCGGCGGCAGCACCCGTGAAGCGCTCGGCCCACAGCTGGAGACTCAGCAGCGTCCACA
>CAYSWZ010000044.1:0-5725 GCA_964434945.1 uncultured bacterium
GAGGCGCGCGCACGCTCGATCGCCGCGGCGGAACCCGCGAGGTCGCCGTCCACGCGACGGCGCTCGGCCAGCACCACCCATGCCTGCGTGTTGCCGGGATCGATCGCGACCGCCCGCTCGAGCGCGGTGCGGCCCTCGACCACGTTTCCCTGCGACAACTGCTGCGTGGCCTCGACGTACGCGGCGTTGCTGCGGGCGCGTTGCGCGCTGGTCGCCAGCAGGCGTTCCAGCTCCGCCACCTGTTCGGGCGCGCGCTCGCGTGCCGCTCGAACGACGCTCGCGGCACGCGCGGTGTCGCCCTGCTCGAGCAGCCAGCGCGTACGCGCGCCGTACCAGTCGCCCGCGCTCCAGTCGGCGAACAGCGGTCCGGCCGGCTGTGCGGGCACGAACGGGATGCGGCTCACCACGCGCGGATCGCCGGTGAGCGCGGTGCGCCCGATCGCCACCAGGTCGCGCGGCGCGCGGTATTCCACCACCGGGCGGTCGTCGCGATTGAGCGGCGCGTCCCCGGCGAGCGCACGCAACGAGTCGAGCGGGGCGGCCCAGTAGGCCGCGAGGAACGCCGGCTCGGGGATCCGGGCGCGCGCGAGCAGCTTCCGCGCCGCGGGAGTGCCGAGCCGGGAGAGGCTGAGCCTGCGGCCGGGCGGCGCCGCGACCAGCAGCACGTCCACGTTACGCCACACGCAGAAGAGCTGGCCCTGCGGGAACACGTCGAGGAACGAGCGGAGCAGCGTGGCGAACGTCTCCGGCGATAGCTCGTAGAGCTGGAGCCACTGGCAGAACACGCCGTCGGGCTCGAGCCGGGCACGCACGCGGCGGTAGAAGTCCACCGTGAACAGGTTGTTCACGCCCGCGATCCAAGGATTGGACGGCTCCGAAACGATGAGCCCGTAGCGGGCCGCCGAGTACATGAGCTCGGTGCGCGCGTCACCCATCACCAGCGTCGTGCGCGGGTCGTCGAGCGGATCCTCCCCCCTGGCGTGGAACCAGCGGGACGCGGCCACGACGCCGGGCTCGAGTTCCACGACCTCGGTCGGGCCGGCTCCGGCGGCGAGCACCGATGCCGTGGTGACGCCGGAGCCCTGGCCGATCACCAGCGCGCGGGCGCCCGAATCCGCCAGCGCCGCGGGCACGAGCCCGAGCAGGACCTGCGTCTCCATGTCGAGCGTGCTCGCGTCCACCTTCCCCCCGACGCGGAGCCACAACTCCTGGCCGCGCGGGTCCGTGCCGAGGAGGACCGAGGCATTGATGCCCTCCTGGTAATAGAGCACCCGGTCCGAAAGGGTGGCGCGCCGGACCGCGTCCGCGGCGCCCCCGGCGAACGCGTTCACCTTCACCGCCTGCGCGGGCCGGTAGACCCCGACGCTCATGAGCGTCGGATCCCAGGGCGGGGCGATGGCGACGAACACGGCGGCGGCGAACCCGGCGAGCACGCCCACCATGAGTGCGAGGCCGCGGCGCTCGCCCTGCCGCCACGCGAGCGCCAGCGCAGCGAGCCCGAGCACGCCGGCGAGGACCACCGCGCCGACGTGCGTGCCCTGGACGCCGAGCCGCGGCACCAGCACGAATCCCGCGACCAGCGAGCCGGCGATCGTGCCGGCGGTGTTGACCGCATACGCGAATCCGGCGGCGTGGCCGCCGCCGCGGCTCTGCAGCAGCCGCACCGCCACGGGGAAGATCGCGCCGAGCAGCACGCACGGTGCGCCGATCAGGAGCGCGACGGTGCCCGCCTCTGCGAGCAGCAGGCCGCGCCAATCGCCGCCGGCCCTGGTGCCCATGTCGAGCATGTGCTGCGGCAGCCCGGGGAACGCCTGCACGGCGAGCGCCGCGGTGGCGGCGAGCAGGAGTTGGAGCGCGCCGAAGCCCGCGAGCGTGCCGACCCGGGCGATCCGCGGGCCGACGAGCGTGCTGCCGAGGGCGATGCCGAGGAGGTAGAGCCCGAGCACGGCCGAGAACGAGTAGACGGACGACCCGAAGACGAGTCCGAACAGGCGCACCCACGCCATCTGGAACGCGAGCGCGCCGAAGCCGGACAACGCGAACAGCCCGGCGACGATCCGCCGCGTGCCGGCGCCGAGCGGCGCGGCTGCGGCCGGCGGTTCCGCCGCAGGCGCTGACCGGGGCGTCGTGCCCCCGCCGGCACTCCACGCGACGGCGGCCACGCCCGCGTTGAGCGCCGCGGCGACGAACGTGGTGGCGGTGAGCCCGATGCCGGGGAGGAGCACGAAACCCGCGGCGAGCGAACCGGCCACCGCCCCGAACGTGTTGACCGCGTAGAGTCGCGCGAGCCCCGCGCCGACGAGATCGCGCTCGACGTGCGCCACCAGCACCGGGAGCGTGGCGCCCATGAGCGCCGCGGGCGGCAGCAGGAACGCCAGCAAGAGCCCGAGGCGCGCGACCGCGAAGCCCGCGCTCTCGCCGCCGAGTGCCCGGTAGAGCTGCCCCACGAGCGGATCGCTCGCGCGCAGGAGCGGCAGGAGCGCGAGCCCGAGGAGCCCGACGCCGAGTTCGAGGAGCGCGTAGGTGCGCGCGCCGTTCGCGCGCCGCGCCAGCGGCACGCCGAGGAGCCTGGCACCCAGCGCGAGCCCGCCGAGGAATGCCGCCACAACCGCGGCCACCGCGTGGAGCGAGCTCCCGAGCAGGTAGGCGAGCTCTTTGGACCACACGACTTCGTAGAGGAGACCGGCGGCCCCCGAGGCGAAGAAGCACGCGGCCGCCCACAAGGGCAGCGTGCGGGTGTGTTCGACGGCGCGGGCGGCGGACATGGGAGCGCCATCCTACGCGGCCGGACCCCGGGGCGGAATCGCGTTGCGGGCCACGAGCGGTTGAATGATATTGCGTCCGTTCGACACGCCCGCTTCTGGTGTTGCCGCCACCAGGCGCACTCCCTGGCTCGCGTGTGCCGGATCGGAGGGGCGGCCCATGCGGAAGAGTTGGTTCCGGCGTGCACCGGGGAGTCGCGGCGACGCGATCGGCTCGCCCACGCCGCCCGGGGACTCGCCCGCGGTCCCAGCCGTCGCTGCCGGGCCCACGGACCCCTCCGGGAGCCTCGACCACGCTCGAGTTCCGGGGCGATTCCCGCTCGGCCGGGTGGCGGTCGTCGCCGCCGTGCTCGGCGCGGTCTTGAACCACTTCACGCGGGTCGACCCCTACTTCAACCACGACAGCCACTCGTTCGAGGCCATCGCGCGCTCGCTGCTCGCCGGGCACGGGTTCGTCTATCACGAGCCGCTCCTCCCCGGGCTTCCGTTCTACGCGTTCCGGTCGCCGGGATACAGCGCGTTCCTCGCGCTCGGGCTGTGGCTCGGCGGTCTCACCGCGGCCCTCGCGCTCCAGGGCGCGTTGAACGGGTTGTCCGCAGCCTTGGTCGGCGACCTCGCCGGCCGCTGGGCGGGCACCCGGGCGGCATGGCTCGCGCTCGCGATCCGCTTCGTGTGGCCGGCGGGCTGGTTCCACGCCGGGCAGCTCATGAGCGAGGTGTTCTTCGAGTTCACGACCATCCTCACGGTGTGGCTGGTGGTCCGGGCCGCGGACCGCCGTGGGCTCCGATGGGCCATCGCGGCGGGCGTGACGGCGGGCGTCATGGTGCTCACGCGCCCCGTCGGCCTGGGATGTGCGCTCCCCGTCGCGGCATGGCTCTGCGTGCGCGATCCGCGCGGCGCGGCCGCGCTCGCGCTGGCGATGCTGCTCACGTGGCTGCCGTGGCCGATCCGCAATGCCCAGCGCCTGCATACGTACGTCCCCTTCCTCACCAGCGGCGGCGTCGCGAGCTGGAACACGCACTCGAACCGGCCCCCGGACGACGCCTGGGACTACATGGTGCGGCACACGGAACTGGGGGAGGTGGGACTCGACCGGCACTTCCGCGCAGAGGCGTTGGAAATCATCCGCGACGACCCGAGGGGATTCGCGCGCCGGCTGGTCCGCGCGGCGCTCATCTACCTCGGGCCGCTCACCGATCGCGGGCGGGGCGTATGGCTCCACCGGTTCGCGCTGCTCGCGCTCCTCCCGGCGCTCCTCTGGGCGGACGTGCGGCGACGACTCCTGGTGCCGGGACTGGTGTGGGCGGGCGAGGGACTGTTCATGCTCCCGATCGCGCTCCACTCGCGCTACCGCTTCCCCAGCGAATGGTGCGTCATCGCCGCCGCCGCCATCGGACTCGACGCCGCGGCGGCGCACTGGGGGGCGCGTCGCACCGGCGTGCTCGCGCTCCTGGCGCTTCTTCTCTGCGTCGCGTTCACGCTCGCCGTGGCGCGGGGCTGACCGGCCGCTCCTCGACCGCGAGCGGCTACGCCCCGTCGTTCTCGCCCGCGGGGACCAGGTCGAAGTCGCCGGCGAACACGCGCTCGAGCCGTCCGGTGCGCCAGCCGCGCACCGAGTCGCGCACCAGCGGCGACGGCGTGCCGCGGTAGCGGCGCACGATGGTCGGCGCCGGCGCGGGTGCCGCGGCGAGGCCCTCCGCGGCCTGCCGTGTCAGCTCGGCCTCGCCGTCGCGCGCGGGCACGAGCGGCTGCGCGAGGACCCGCACGCGCACACTCACGCGCTTCACTCCGCCCTCGGCATTGCTGCCCCACTCGAGCACGTGCAGCCCCTCCTCCGGTGCCAGCGCCACGTACGACGAGAAGCCGGACACCGCGAGCCAGACCGTGTCGGCCGCGTGGCGCACCGTGGGCTTCAGGACCGCGATCCGCATGCCGCGCTGGCGCGCCCACGACTCGTACATGCCCGCGATCCGCCGCGCGAACTCCAGTTCGCCGGCGCGGTCGGGGCCGTCGGGTCCGGCCTGGACGTACACGAACGCGTCGCGCGGGCCGGTCGTCATGGCCTCTTCCGCCGCGGCCTCGAGCAGCAGCAGCTGCTGCGCGAGCCGCGCCACCATATTGCGCGGCCACACCTGGCGCCGGCCCGGGCCGTCGCCGTCCAGTCGCGCCATGAGCGAGCGGGCCGAGCGCGAGCCGGCCTCGATCCGGTCCATGTACTCGGCGCGGCCCAGCACCTCGAAGCGGTCGCTCCGCTGCCAGAACCCCTCGCTCGACGGCATCGCGAGCCATGCCGCCTTGGCGGAGCGCCAGGCGTCGCTCTCGATGCGGGCGAAGAAGCGCGCGAGCGCGCCGCGCAGCTCGTGCATCTCGGCCGCGGTCCCGTGCGCGTCCCAGGCGATCGCGCGCAGGCCGGGACCGCGTTCCGCGTCCGGTGGCGACGCCGGCGCAGCGGGCGGCGCGTCGGGATCCACGAACTCCACCACCAGCGCCTCGCCGTCCGTGCGCACGAACAGGAACTGGTCGCCCTCGGGAACGCGGCGCTCCACGATCGTGCGCGCGAGCGGGGTGAGCAGGTAGCGCTCGAGGCTGCGCTTCAGCGGCCGTGCGCCGAGGTCGGTCGTGAACCCGTGGTCGAGCAGGAAATCGATCGCGCCCTCCTCGATCTCCACCGCCCACTCGCGGCGCCGGAGCCCGCGGCGCGCGGAGGCGTCGGCGATCTCCTTTTGCAGGATTCGCCGCATGACGTCGCGGGTGAACGGCCGGAACACCACGACCCGGTCGAGCCGGTTGCGCAGCTCGGGTGCGAACGCGCGCACCACCGAGCGCTCGACGGCGCTGGCGCTGAACCCGGTGCTGCCCTCGGCGAATCCGAGCCGCTCGCCGCTCGCGAGCGTGGCGCCCAGGTTGGAGGTCAGGATGATGATGCTGTTGCGGAAGTCCGCGGTCTCGCCGGCGGCGTCGGT
>CAYSWZ010000045.1:0-4771 GCA_964434945.1 uncultured bacterium
GTCGCGCACGCGGCGCTCCGCTCGCCGCAGGTTCCCGTCAACGGTTCGGCGCTCCAGTCGTTCTTCACGTCGCAGGCCCAGTCCATCAACGTGAGCGCAGGGCAGCAGGACATCCAGAGCTTCAGCCTGCCCGTGGATGGCTCGTTCGAGGTCCACTCGTTCGTGCCCACCACGGCATCGTTCGGCATGTACAACGCGGGCGATCCCGCCCCCGCGTGGTACTCGCTCCTCCCCGGCAGCACGGACCCGAGCTGGTTTGTCGAGGTGGGCTTCCGGAGCGCGCCGGACCGTGCCGTCATCAACCTGTTCGATGGCCAGGGCGCGCTGGTGGGGACGAACACCTACCTTGGCGCCGACCATGCGAACTTTGGCTTCGTGACGCAGGGAGCGGATGGGGTGTTCTACTCGCAGGACGCACGCAATCCGGGTGGCGCGCCCAAGATCCTCGTGTTCGCGGGCACCGGCGCCCGTGCGGGTTCGACCTGGATCGCGTGCGAGACGTCGGCGGGAGCCAGTGGTGATTTCGCGGATGTCATCACGCTCGTGAACTTCCCGGTCCTGCCGGTGCCCACGCTCTCGACCACCTGGGGCCGCGTGAAGGCGCTCTACAAGTAGGCGCCGGTCGCGGAGCCGCGCCGCCTCACGGCAGGCCGCGGCGGCGCCTCCAGGTCCACTCCACGCTCAGCATCGCCACCACGAGCGCGAAGAGCCACGGCGATTCCCACAGCCGGCTCGTCGCGCGCTGGTGCCGCACGAGCGCGCGCGGGTCGAGCCCGCGGGCCCACGCCGCGACGTCGGCGGCACGCCCGGCGTGACCGCCGCTCGCGGCGGCGATCGCCGCCATGGTGGCGCTGTCGGGCTGGGCGTCGAGCGCCTCGAGCGTCCAGCGGTCCACCACGAATTCGTTCCTTGCGCGGCCCAGCTCGCGCCCGCCCTTGCTCGCGCGCACGCTCACCTGCCAGCGACCGGGGCCCGGTGACGGGAACGTGGCGACATAGGCGCCCGCGCCGCCGGGCGTGAACGTGATCTCGCGCTGCCGGCCGTCGGGTCCGCTGATCTCGCCACGCACGTCGGCCCCGGACACCGAGCGGAATTGCGCATCCTGGGGCAGCGCGTCGAGCTGCACGGGTTCGCCGCCCGGCACGAGCCGGCGCTCGGCGGTGACCCGCAGCGGCTCGCCCTGCACCGGCTCGGCGAGCCAGCGCACGGTCTTCCGCCACAGCCTCCGACCCCGTTCGCCGGCCAGTTCGTCGGTGCCGGCGAGCGACCAGCGCCAGAGCCCGGTGCCGTTCACGAGCAGCGCCTGGCCGCGGCCGATCGCGCGCACGAGCCAGAGCGGCGGACCGCCGTCCCGGCTCGAGAGGAGCACGCGGTCCGCGCCGCCCGCCGCGATCTGTTCCACGTCCGAGAGCGGCGCGGCCTCGCGCCATGCGCGTGCGCCGCGCGCAGGGTCGTCATCCCACGCCAGGAGTTCAGTCGCGAGCGGCTGGGGCTCGGGCGCCGCCTGCGCGCCGGAGGGCGCACCTCCTCCGAACGAGAGTTCGCGGGCGAGGCTCCCGCGCGCGAATCTCGCCGCACCCGGATCGGGTCCCGAGAGGAGCAGCAGCCCACCGCCGCCGCGGACGAATGCCGCGAGCGCCTGGTCGAGTGCGGGGCCGAGGTCGGCGCCGGCGAGCGCGTCGAGCACCACCACGGCGCGGCCGGAAAGATCGGACGGTGCGAGCGAGACGCTGCGCTGACGCTCGACCGAGCGCCAGCCACCGCCGGCTTCTCGCACGCGCGTGTCGAGCGCCACGCTCGAGTCCTTCTCCAGCGAGCGGCGAAGAAATGCCAGATCCCAATTGAGCCCGGCGGAAAGAACGAGCACGCCGAGCTTCCCCGGTGCGACCGGCACCGCGACACCGTGCGCGTCGTCCTCGGGCGAGGCGTCGTGCTCGAGTGGCGCGACGCGGGCGGTCCAGAGCGCGAGACCGGGGCGGGTGGGGATCACGCGCAGCTCCGCGGTCGCCTCCGCCCCGGGCCCCGGCGCGAGCACGGTGGTGTGCGCGAGCTCGCGGCCGGCCTCCTCGAGCTTGACCGCGATCGGCGTGCCGCGCTCCTCGTCGCTCACCACTCGCACGCGCACCGGCGTCGCCTCGCCGACACGCGCCTCGCTCGAGGCCTCGACGCCGGCGATGCCCCGGTCGAGCCCGGAGCGCTCGCCGACGAGCAGGGTGTGCACCGGCACGCCGAGCGCGCGCGCCGCGGCGACCGGGTCGTCGCCCGCGTTCACCGCGCCATCCGAGAGCAGCACGACGCCGTCGGGGCGGCGCGCGACCGGCAGGCGCGAGAGGGCGGCGAGCGCCTCACCCGGAGCGGTGGAGCTCCTCCCGCCGGAGTCGCTCGCCGCGGTGTCCGCGAACAGCGTTCCCGCGAATCCACGCACGTCGAGCTGCGCGCGGCCGTGGAGCGCTCGCCGGAGTTCGCGCAGCGCGCGCGTCGCGGCTTCCGCCCGTGTGCCGCCGCCCGCGCGTTCCGGGCGGTCCATGCTGAGCGAACGATCCTCGAGCACGACGACGCGCGCCCCGGCCGAGGGAAGCGCGCGGTCGAGTACGGGAAGTGCGAGGAGCCAGAGGAGGATCGCGAGCGCGGAGAGCCGCAGCGCCGTGAGGATGCGGCGCGAGGTGGAGGCGATCGGCGGCATCCGGAACGAGTAGGCCCACACGGCGAGGACGACGAACGCGAGCGTGGCGAGCGAGAGCCAGGGCCACGGCGCGTTCGGGGCCAGGTGGAGCGAGAGGCTGGTCACGAAGGCGATCAGGCCGACGTCTCGCCGGTGCGCACCGCGCGTTCCTGGTCGGCGAGTCGCAGCCCTTCGAGGATGAGCCGGTCGAGGTCGAGATCGAGCGTGATGTCCTCACCCTCCGCGGCTTCGCCGGGCAGGAAGCGGAAATGGCCGTCGCGCCACAGGATGACGTTGTAGACGATTCTCCGGAGCACCTCCTGAACGGCCTCCGTCACCTGCGCGTTCGAGGCGTCGCCCTGCTCGACGAGCAGCTCGCCGACGCGGCGTCCCGGCGCGATCTTCTGGCGCTCGAGCGCGCGCCCGAGCGCCTGCGGCGAGACCGTGCCCTTGTGCATGAGCAGCTCGCCCGAACGCACCGCGAGTCCGCTGGTGCGTGCGAACACCGGGCGGCCGCGCTCGTACCAGAGGTCCACCTGTTCGACGCCGCGCGTCAGCTCCAGCCGGCCGACCGCCTGGGCGAGCTGCAGGAGCTGCAGCACCTCGGACGGGAAGAAGTGTGCGAGGTCCCCCTCGAGGGCGACGGGCACGTTCAGGCTCCCCACGGCACGTCGTGCACCACGCGCTCGGCCTGCTTGGCCGCGCCGGTGAGCAGGCGCAGGTTGTACCAGCCGAGGGCGAGCACCTGGAGCACGGTGGCCGAGAGCATCAGGCCGAGCGCGATCTCGGTGAGTCGCGTGAGCCCCTCGCCGAGCGTCCCGCGGACGGCCACGAACAGCGTGAACAGCGCGATCAGGCAGGTCATCACCACGCCGGTCAGCCGACCGAACCACGTCGGGCGGACGCGCAGCGGACCCACGAACAGGTAGAGGCAGGAGCCGCCGACCACGATGATGGCGTAACGGAGCACGGCGATCCACAGCACCCACGGGTGCAGCAACTGCGCCGCGGTGAGCCCCGCGAGCATGGTGAGGTTGAACACGATGTCCACGAGCGGGTCGAGCAACGTCCCGAGCGCGGTGGTCTGCTTCCAGCGGCGCGCCAGGTAGCCGTCGAACACATCGGTGAGCGAGGCGAACACGTACACGCCGAGCGCCCACGAGAAGTGTCGCTCGACGAGGAACAGCGCGATGCCCGGGACCAGCGTCACGCGCGCCAGCGTGAGCATGAGCGGCAGGTTGAGGCCGGTGAGCCGGTGCCCCTGCTCGTCGCGCAACTGGCCCACGAACAGGATCACGAACGTGAACGCCGGCAGCATCCAGAGCGAGGTCTCGAGCAGGAAGCGTTCGGCGAGCTGGCGGTCCCACGCCAGCGCCATGACCACGCTGCCCAGGAACACCACCGCGAAGAACACCAGGCCGACCGCCCAGATGGAGCGTACGGCGTTGGGGTTGGCGAGCCAGTCGGCACGCACGCGCGCACCCACGCGGTGGGCGTAGCGCGCGAGCGAGCGGGGCGCGAACCGGTCGCGGCGCAACTCGACGAGGTACTCCTCGATGAACATCGGATCTCCGGGACTCCGGCACGGTCGGCGGTTCGAGCGTTGGAGTCTAAGGCGCGCGCGGGGCGACCGCCAGCGCCGGCGCACGCGCGCGGTGCGGGTGCGCACCGGCGCGGGTGCGGCTCGCGCTCGTTCCGATCTAGAATCCCAGGCGCACCCGCGCCAGCGTCCCCAGGATCTTCCAGCCCGCGCGAACCGAGCCGGTGAGCGTGCCCGCGATCTTCGAGCGACCGTGCCGCCGCCGCCGGTAGCTGACGGGCACCTCGCGCACGCGGAGTCCCGCCCGTGCCGCCCGCGCCTGCATCTCGACCGTCCAGCCGAAGTCGCGGTCGCGCATGCCGAGCGATTCGAGCGCGGTCCAGCGGATGACGCGAAACGGCCCGAGGTCCGTGGCATGCATCCCGAAAAGCAGCCGGAGCAGCCGCGAGGCGAGGCGATTGCCGAACTCCTGCACCGGCGTGAACGCCCCCGCCTCGCGCGTCCCCAGCACGCGCGAGCCGATCACCAGGTCGGCTGCTTCCTGGTGCAAGGGTTCAAGCAACAAGACC
>CAYSWZ010000046.1:0-12099 GCA_964434945.1 uncultured bacterium
TCGCCGCGGACGCCGGCGACGGAGCGCGCGACGAAGAAACGGCGCGCCTGAGGTCGCGCGACACCCGCGGCATTGACGCCTCCGTGCCGCGCGTGTTCCATGCGCGCATGGACCTTCGCCCCGTCGTGCTCGAGGGCCGCCACGTGCGGCTCGAACCGCTCGATCTCGCCCGGCACTGGGATGGCCTGCGAGCGGTCGGGCTCGAACCGGAGCTGTGGCGATTCACCTCCGCGCTCGTGCGCGAGGAGTCCGACCTGCGGCGCTACTTCGAGAAGGCGATCGACGAGCGCGAGCGGGGCGTGGCGGTACCGTTCGTGACGGTTCAGCGTGCGAGCGGACGGGTCGCGGGCTCGACGCGGTTCGGCAGTATCGTGCCCGAGCACAAGCGCGTCGAGATCGGCTGGACCTGGCTCGGGAGCGAGTTCCAGCGCACGGCGCTCAACACCGAGGCCAAGTACCTGATGCTGCGGCACGCGTTCGAGACCTGGGGCTGCATGCGCGTCGAGCTGAAGACCAGCAGCACGAATCTCAAGTCGCAGGCCGCCATGCGCCGGCTCGGGCTCGTGGAAGAGGGGCTCTTTCGCAAGTGGATGTTCAACGAGAACGGCACGCCGCGCGACACGATGTGGTTCAGCTGCGTGGACGACGAATGGCCGGTGATGAAGGCGCGCCTGGAGGGGATGCTGGCGAGGTAGTGCCTAAGCCACCTTCTCCAGCGCCTCGAGCACGACGTCGTTGTCCACGACGCGGTTCGAGCGGAGCGCCACGACCAGCATGGACTTGAGCGTCTCGCGATCGAGCCACAGGCCCTTTTCCTCCGCATCGTGCTCCAGCTGGGTGAGCAGCGCGTCCAGCACCGCCGGCAGCTGGTCGGGAACGCCTTTCCAATTGTCGTGCACGTAGGCGCTGATCCGCTCGTTCTGTTCCGCGGCGAACGTGGCCAGTCCCCGGAGCTGCCCGCGCCCGAACATCCTCGTCAGCGAGCCGGTCTCGGGCGCGGACGCCTCGGCCGTGGGGGTGGCGCCGGAGGGCCGGGTCACCGCGGTGGCGCGGGGGACGCTGCCCGAGGCGGGGTTGTAGAACGGGCGGCTCACGGGTGGCGTGGGCGACGGGCTGGCCGCGGACATCGTCCCGGGCGCGACGGTCGTGGTCGTCATGCTGAGATCGTCGCTCGTCGGGATCTGCTCGGACGCCGCGGCCTCGCTCTTTCGGCGGCGGAGCACCATCTTCACCAGGAGCGTGGTGATCAACGCGTCCATGACGAGGAACAGAAGTTGGTCGAGTGACATGCGGCCTCCGGGTCGTTCCCCGGCTTATCGGCGCGTGCCCGGCGAAGTTTGAGTACTCCCATTGGCCCGAACGGCGGCGGCCACGGCGGCGGGCCGCAACCGGGGGAGCCAGTGCCCCACGCCCGCCAGCACCTCGATCCGGGCGCCCGGCACGGCCCGCAGGAGCCAGTCCACGTGCCGGCGGGCCGGGGTCACCCGGTCGCTGTCCCCGGCCAGCACGGTGAGCCGGGCGGTGAGCCGCGGCAGCCGGTCCTCGAGCCAGGCCACGTCCGCGCGCAGCGCGCGGAAGTTGCGCGCGCTCGCGTGCATCTGGCTCGGAACGTAGGCGAACGCGCGCGACGCGCCCCAGCCGCGCGGGGCGCGCTCGGGATGCCAGGCCTGGGCGCGCAGCGGGAGCCCGAACGGCAGGAGCGGCAGCGCCGCGAAGTGAAACAGGAGCAATCCCACCGGATCGCCCACGAACGGTGCGTTCGCGTAGAGCGCGTTGCGCCGGTCGACCGCCGTGCAGGGTGCGACCGCCACCACGTGCCTCACCCGCTCGGGTGCCTCGAGCGCCGCCCGCAGCGCCACCGCCGCACCGTAGGAGTGCCCGACCAGTGTCGCCTCGCTCACGCCCTCCCGGCCGAGCACCGCCAGCACCGCCGCCGCATTCTCGTGGAGCCCGAGCGGCCCCGCGTGCGAATCGCTCCAGCCGTGCCCGGGCCGGTCCAGCGCGAGCACGGTGTGGTCCTTGGCCAGTTCCTCGATCAGCTCGGGCGGAAAATCGCTCGACGTGCCGTTCGCGCCGTGCACCAGCACCACCGCCGGGCCCCGCCCGCGGGACAGGTAGTGGAGCCGGGCGCCCTCGTGCACGAACGACGAGCCGGCGCGCGGAAAGCGCCGCCGCACCCAGCGCGTGTAGACCACGTGCGCGAGGAGCAGCAGCGCGAGCACAAGCGACACGAGCGCGGCCACGAGGAGCGAGAACTGGGTCATGCCGCCGTTATCGGCCGTGGCGAAGAGGTTCCGCCACGGCCATCTCCCGCGGCCGGATCAAGGTCCCGAGCGCCCGGCGGGCGCCCGGTCACGCCTCGCGAGGCTCGATGATGTCGGGTGACAGCCCGTACGCCTGGATCGCGTTCGCCACCGTCTCGGGCTTCACCTTCCCGTCGAGCATGAGCGCGTGGAGCGTCGCCACGACCACGTGCTCGGCATCCGTCTCGAAATGCCGACGCAGCGCCTCGCGCGTGTCGCTGCGGCCAAAGCCATCGGTGCCCAGCGCCACGAACCGGTTGGCGATCCAGCGCGCGGGCATGTCGTTCACCGACTTGACCCAGTCGCTCGTCACCACCACCGGACCCTCGCTGCCGAGCAGCGCCTGCGTCACGTAGGGCACGCGCGGCGTCGCGGTCGGGTGGAGCCGGTTCCAGCGCTCCACCGAGAGCGCGTCGTTTCGGAGCTGCTGCGCGCTGGTCATGCTCCACACGTCGGCGGCGATGTCCCACTTCTCCGCCAGCATCTCCTGCGCGCGCAGCGCCTGGAGCATGAGCGGGCCGCTGCCGAAGAGCTGGGCCTTCACCTTCGCCTTCGACTCCGAGCGCCGGTAGAGGTAGAGGCCCTTGAGCAGCCCCTCGTCGATGCCGGGTGGCTTCGGCGGCATGCTGTAGTCCTGATTGTAAAGTGCCAGGTAGTAAAAAATGTCCTCGCCCTTCTCGTACATGCGGCGGAGGCCGTCCCTGACAAGCGCCGCGACTTCATACGCGAACGACGGGTCATAGGCGACGCAATTGGGCACGGCACTCGCCAGCAGCTGGCTGTGGCCGTCCTCGTGCTGCAGGCCCTCGCCGTTCAGCGTCGTGCGGCCGGCCGTCGCGCCGAGCAGGAAGCCGCGCCCGCGCGCGTCGCCGAACGCCCAGATCTGGTCCATGGTGCGCTGAAAACCGAACATCGAGTAAAAAATATAAAACGGCACGGCGGGCACGCCATGCGTGGCGTATGCGGTGCCGGCCGCCGTGAACGACGCGATCGAGCCCGCCTCGGTGATGCCCTCTTCCAGCAGCTGCCCGTCGGCCTTCTCGGTGTAGGAGAGCACGAGCTTCGAATCGACGGGCTCGTATTTCTGGCCAAAGGGCTGATAGATGCCGATCTCGCGGAACAGCACCTCCATTCCGAACGTGCGCGCCTCGTCGGGGATGATCGGCACCACGTACTTGCCGTAGCCCGGGTCGCGCAGCAGGTTGCGCATGAGTTTGCCCATCACCATCGTGGTGGACACTGCCTGGTTCTCGCCCGTGCCGCCGTCGAACTCGGCGAACGCCTTGGGAGTGGCGGCCGGCAGCGGCTTGCTGCGCACGATCCGCTTGGGGATGCAGCCGCCCAGCGCGCGCCGGCGCTCGAGCAGGTAGCGCACCTCGGGGCTGTCCGGGCCGGGGTGGAAGAGCGGCGCCTCGGGGATCTTCTTGTCCGGGATCGGCAGCTCGAGCGTGTCGCGGAACTTCTTCAACTCCTCGAGATCCAGCTTCTTCTTCTGGTGCGTGATGTTGCGCGCCTCCGCGCCGGTGCCGAGCGTCCAGCCCTTCACGGTGTGCGCCAGGATCACGGTGGGCCGCCCCTTCTGCGCGACCGCCGCGGCGTAGGCCGCGTAGAGCTTGCGGTAGTCGTGGCCGCCGCGGCGGAGGTGCTTGATCTGGTCGTCCGACAGGCCCTCGACCAGCTTCAGGAGCCGCGGGTCGGCGCCGAAGAAGTGCTCGCGGATGTACGCGCCGGTCTCGATCACGTACTTCTGCCAGTCGCCGT
Source organism: uncultured bacterium (assembly GCA_964434945.1). Taxonomy (GTDB): domain Bacteria; phylum Eisenbacteria; class RBG-16-71-46; order RBG-16-71-46; family RBG-16-71-46; genus JAIOPA01. The sequence continues at coordinate 4,065 of CAYSWZ010000046.1, forward strand.
CCACGGTCTCGTTCATGCGGTCGACGAGCACGCCGTCGTAGTCCTGCGCCAGCAGCGCGTCCCACTCGCGCGCCCAGATGACCTTGATCACGTTCCAGCCGGCGCCCGTGAACACGGCCTCCAGCTCCTGGATGATCTTGCCGTTGCCGCGCACCGGACCATCGAGTCTCTGCAGATTGCAGTTGATGACAAAGGTCAGGTTATCCAGGCCCTCGCGGGAGGCCAGCGTCAGCGCGCCGGTCGCCTCCGGCTCGTCCATCTCGCCGTCGCCGAGGAACGCCCACACGCGCGAGTTCTCGGTCTTCGCGAGTCCGCGCGCCGCCAGGTAACGGTTGAAGCGCGCCTGGTAGATGGCGTTCATGGGGCCGAGGCCCATGCTGACGGTGGGGAACTCCCAGAACTCCGGCATCAGCCGCGGGTGCGGATAGCTCGACAGGCCCTGGCCCCGCGCGACCTCGCGGCGGAAGTGACCGAGCTGGCCCTCCGTGAGGCGGCCCTCGAGGAACGCGCGCGAGTAGATGCCGGGCGCGGCATGGCCCTGGAAGAACACCTGGTCGCCCGAGCCGCCGTCGTCCTTGCCCCTGAAGAAGTGATTGAAGCCGACCTCGTAGAGACTGGCTGCCGATGCGTAGGTCGAGAGATGGCCGCCGAGCCCGCCGAATTTAGCGTTGGCACGCACCACCATGGCGGCGGCGTTCCAGCGGATGATGCGACGGATGCGCTTCTCCATCTCCTCGTTGCCAGGAAACGCCGGCTCCTGCTCGGGCGAGATGGTGTTGATGTAGCGCGACTGGACGAGGCCCGGGAGCCCGACGTGGAGCTGGCGCGCGCGCTTGAGGACCCGGCGCAGCAGGAAGTCCGCGCGCTCGCGGCCCTGCGATTCCACCACGCCGTCCAGCGCTTCGAGCCACTCGCGAGTCTCGACCGGATCGCTGTCGGGCAGCTGGCGCTTGAACCCGATCATGAGGTTCAACTGGAAGCGTTCGGTTTCGCGGCGGTCGTCGAGCGAGGAGGGGTCGGGTTTGGTGATGCTCATGGCGTCCTTGTCCTGCCGCCCGGGACGGGCGGCAATGGGGGCTCGGATGCCCCGCCGCGGGGGGCCTGCACGCGCGCGGGCACGGGAGGTATGGATGTTTGGACACAGGAGAATAGCGCGCTCCCGGCAGGGGTCAAACGGGGCGGAACGGGTGGGGGGAGGGCGGGGTAGGACCTCGTGATCGGGCGAACCACGCGAGCCCCGGCAGGCCGATCTCGGAGTTGCCGGTGTTTGCGCTGTCGAATCGAAAGGAGGGGCGATGGGCGCTTTGCGTACTTCGGTCGTGATCGGGGTGCTGGCGCTGTGCTCGGCGACGGCGAGCGTCGCCGGAGGCCCCAAGCCCGGAACCTCAACGGTGCCATCGCATATCACGCTGGTCGGCTCGCGCGCCGGCATACCGGATGCCCTTGGAACGTTCACGGTCATCGTTCGTGACTTCGCGCACAACCCGAGGGTCAACTACCCGGTCGACGTCGATCTGTCCGGTTGCACCGATCTCGCGATCTGCTTCGATCAGCTCGATCCCGCCGCCACGGTCGACTGCGCCGCGAAGACGGTGCGCAAGTTCACCGACGCCACGGGCAGTGCCACGTTCACGATCCTCGGCGGCTCCAACGGCTCGAACCATGCCACGACGTTGCTCGGAGGCGCGAAGGTGTCTTGCGCGGGCGTACAGCTCGGCACGCCGACGGCGTCGGCACTCGACCTCGACGGCGTGGACGGCGTCGCCATCAACGACCTGTCCGTGTGGCTCGCCGACTTCGGCGCGCCCGGCAATCCGCCGTTCGGCCGCTCGGACTTCAACGGAGACGGCGCGGTCGACATCAACGACCTGTCGATCTGGCTCACCGCCTATGGCGCGGGGGGCTCCGCGCAGGGCTGCGCCGCGAGCTGCCCGTAACGAGCGCTGCGCTGGGGAGCGGGGAGGCAGGCGGCGCCGCGCGGAGCCAGCGCGGCGCCGCTCTCGTGACGGGGGGCTTCTGGCCGCACCTGCACTCGCGCTATGCTGCGCGCCTCGCCGTCACGCTCCCACCCCGGAGAGTCGCCATGTCCACCACCAGCGCCCCCGTGAGCACGCTCTATCCCGCCCGCCGCGGCACGCGTCCCGTGTCCGCCGAAGATCTGTGGACGCTGCCGCGCATCGGAGCGCCCGCGCCGCTGCCGGACGGCAGCGCGCTCGTGGTGCCGGTGACGCGCTGGAACCTGGAGAAGAACGAAGGACGCACGCAGCTCCACCTCGTGCCGACTGGCGGCGGAACGTCGCGCGTGCTCACCACGCCGGACGCGTCATCGTCGGAGCCACGCGTGTCGCCCGACGGCAATCGCCTGGTATTCACGCGCAAGGATCCCGGTGGCAAGGCGCAGTTGATGCTCATGGAATTATCCGGCGGCGAGGCGCGGCATCTCACCGAGCTGCCGCTCGGTGTGTTCGACCCGCGCTGGCTGCCGGACGGCTCCGGCATCGTGTTCGCGGCGATGCTGCTGAAGGGGCACCCCACGCCCGAGCTGACCACCACCGAGTTGAAGCGGCGGGCCGACGATCCGGTGAAGGCGCACGCCACCGAGGAGCGGCTCTACCGCTTCTGGGACACCTGGCTCACCACGGGAGAGGTGCCGCACCTGTTCCTCTACGACCTCGGGCGCGGGGTGACGCGCGACCTTACGCCGGAGTCCACGACGTGGCTCGACTGGATGGACATGTCCGGCCACTACGACATCAGCCCCGACGGCCGCGAGATCGCGTTCGCCGGGATCTCGTTCGATGCCGCGCGTTCGCTCGTGGTCACGAACATCTACACCGTGTCGACGAGCGGCGGCCCCGTGACCTGCCGGACGACGGGGCACCCGGCCGACGATCTGCGGCCGCGCTATTCGCCGGATGGTCAATACCTCCTCTACGGCATGACGCACGACCCCGAGTTCTACGCGGACCGAGTTCGTCTCATGCGAATGACCCGGGCCTCGGGTCAACATCAGGAATGGCTCGGGAACTGGGACTTCACGCCCACTCACTGGGAGTACGCCGCGGACGGCACGGTGCTGTTCGAGGCCGAGCACAACGCGCGCGTCAAGCTCTTCACCTGGTCGGGCACGGGCGAGCCGCGCGCGCTGACGAACGACGGCACCGTTTCCGCCACGACGCCCGTGGCGGGCGGGCGGATCGCGTTCCTGCACCAGACGCTGGTCACGGCGGCCGAGATCCGTGTCGTGGCCCAGGCGGGCGGGACCGCGGCGCGCATCACGAAGTTCACCGACGACGGTGCGGCGCAATATCACACCGGTGAAGTCCGTGAGCTCACGTTCGAAGGCTCGCGCGGCGAGAGCGTGCAGATGTTCGTGGTGCTACCGCCCGAGTTCGAGGCGGGAAGGAAGTATCCGCTCGTCCACATGATCCACGGCGGACCGCACGGCACATTCGGCGACCTGTGGCACGCCCGCTGGAATGCGCAGGCGTTCGCCGCCCCCGGCTACGTGGTGGCACTGGTGAATTTTCAAGGCTCAACATCATGGGGGCAGGACTTCGCGCAGCGCATCCAGGGCGAGTGGGCGGCGCGGCCGTTCGACGACATCATGAAGGCCACGGATTTATTGATAAGTTCTGGTCTTGTGGACGAGAAGCGCATGGCGGTGACGGGTGGCAGCTACGGTGGCTACATGGTGACGTGGATCGCCGGGCACACCGACCGGTTCAAGTGCATCGTCAATCACGCCGGCGTCGCCGATCTCACCGGGCAGTACGCGAGCGACGTGACACAGGGCCGTGGCCGGGCCTCCGGTGGCGAGGTATGGGACGGGCTCGAGAAGCAGGACCGCTGGTCCCCCGTGCGCTTCGCCAGGGACATGAACACGCCCATGCTGGTGATCCACGGCGAACGCGATTTTCGCGTACCGGTCGGGCAGGGGCTGTTGATCTACGGCGTGCTCAAGGCGAAGGGCGTGCCCGCGCGGCTGGTGTACTTCCCCGACGAGAATCACTGGGTCCTGAAAGCCCGCAACTCGCTCTACTGGTACAAGGAAGTGCACGCGTGGCTGGCGAGGTGGCTGACGGGCTAGGCGCGGCAGCTCCAGGCGCGAGCGTCACTGGTTCCAGAACCAGTGGTCCCATCAGTTCCGTCGGATTCGCCGACCCCGATGGTGCCGCTTCCGCAGCCACTTCTCCCCTCCGAGCCCGCCCTCGCCCGATGCATTGCCCTGCGAACGGCCGGCACATTCCCGCGCGTCGCTATTTCAGCCTGGCCGCCGAATCCCGCAGCAGCACCGCCGCCAGGTGCGCACCCACGAACGTGAGCACGAGCATGCTCATGATATTGTGCGCTGCGCTCACGGCGGTCGGGTAGGGCACCGCGCCGGTGCCGTGCGTCACGATGCGCACCTTCCACCACGGCCAGGCGAGCGCGTAGCCGGTGGCGAGTGTTCCGCCCATGGCGAGCGCCGCGATCAGCCCCATCGCGTAGTCGAGCCGGCTGCGCCACGGCGCGACGCGGTTCCAGTGCGGCCACTGATAAGTGGCGTAGACGAGCGTGAGTAGCGCCCCCACGCACACATGCAAGGCCTCACCCGGCGTGCGCCCCACGGCGAGGCGCACGTAGAACACCACCAACCCGCCCGCGGCCTCGATGCCGAGGAGCCACCACAACAGGACCAGCAGGGGCGCCCTCAGCCGCTTCGCGCGGGGGGCCCCGGGCGCCGGGGCGAGCGGCAGCGTCACACCAGGTAGCGCAGCGCGAACAACACTTCACCGGACCCGATGCTGACGATCCACAGGGCAAGGAAGCCCCACGTGAGCGCCGGCCGGTCACGGAAGAACCAGCGCCCAGCCTTGAACTCCTGATAGGCGAGAACGCCGAGCACGACGAACACCAGGTAGGCCACGAGCGACAGGAGTCCGTGCGCCGCAAACCCGATCTTCATTCCCGTGGACAGTGTTTCGGTGGCATTGGGCGCCGAGGCGGCCGCGCTGCGATTGGCCATGTACATCACGTTCACCATCGCCTCGAACAGGGAGACTGCCAGGAACAGGGCGAACGGAAACGGCCGGCGCGTCCAGTTGCGCCGCACCACGAACAACACGCCCGCGGTCACGAACAATTCGCTGATGGCCGAAAACATCGAGAACGCCGGAATGTGCATGGGGCCACCCTACCGGCGGGGAAATGCCGGGGCAAATCGGGCCGGGGGTTCGGTGCCCTGGCGCCGCAGAACCCCGCGGGTATTGTGTCGGGCTGGCACGGAGCCAGGAAGAACCCGTCCATGTCGGCGAGATGAGGCAAGAAACTCATGGCCCTCGAACAACGAGCCCAGGCGACTGCATCCGAGAATCGCAGCGCAGGCGAGACCGCGACTCCCATGCGCCTCGGCCTCGCGCTCTCGGGAGGCGGGTTCCGGGCGACGATCTTCCACGTCGGGGTGATGATCCGGCTCGCCGAGCTGGACCTGCTGCGACATCTCAACGTCATCTCGTCGGTCTCGGGCGGGTCGATCCTCGCCGCGCACTACATGCTGCGTCTCAAGGTCGCGCTCGAGGCCAGCGCCACGGGCAGGCTGTCCCGGGAGGAGTACATCGCGCTGGTGGGGCGGGTGCGCGACGATATCCGCGAGTTGATCGCCCAGCAGCCGCGCTGCCGGCTGCTCGACCAACCGCTCGACGTGTTTCGCATGATGTTCATGGGGAGCACGCGCTGGCGGCTCAGCATCTCCCGGAAGATGGCGTCACTCTACCAACGCCACCTGTTCCGGACAGCGACCGGCGAGCTGCGGGGCGCCAGCCCAAACGAGGTCGCGGGCGGGATGCCGCTGTGCCGGATGCACATCCGGCTTGCCGCGCTCCAACAGCTCGGCGACATCGAGCGTTTCAACACCGGCGACGCCGTCGACCACGTCCCGAAGCTCGTGCTCAACTCGGCCACGCTCAACACCGGTTGCAAGTTCACGTTCACGTTCAGCGAACTCGGCGACGAGATGCTCGGTTACATCCGCTGCGATGAGCGCTGGCTGCTCTCGGGCTACAAGCTCCTGCTCGCGGGCTACGTCCCGGCGGACGACTTCCGGCAGGCGGCCGAGCGCGCCGCGGCGTCCGTGGAACGTGCGCGTCGGGCGATTCCGGCCGGCGACCGGCCCGGAGAAAACCACCCCGATCCGCTCGAACTGCGCCGGTTCACCGCCGAGCACCTGGCGTGGTGGCACGCGGCACGTGATGTGCGCTCCGCTCGGCGCGAGCAACCCGGGCGGATCCGCGCTGCCGATGAGCTGGCGCGGCGCCTGCAGCCTGGCGCCGATCCGGAGCACTCCGGCAGGTTCCGCTCCGCCGCCGTCCGGCACCTGCTCCACTCCTGGGAGGACTCCGTGCGGTTTCTCGAGGTCCCGCCCGGGACGCTGCGCGCCGCCAAGCTCGCCGCGTGGTACGTCCTCGACCGCGCCGGCTGGGACACCGGAGCGCCCGCAACCGGGCAGAAGCGTGGCGGGTTCACGCTCGCCGAGCACCGCGGCCGATTCTGGCTCGCGATGCGCGACCTCGACGCGGTGATGGCTGCGAACCTGCGCCGCGCGGGCGACGAAGCGGACTGGATGGAGTTCGTGGTCGAGCTCTACTACTTGCGGGTCGCGGAGAATCTGTCCCCGGGCGCGCTGCACGCGGTGACGTTGCCCACGGCGGTCCAGGCATCGGCGAACTTCCCGCCCGTGTTCAGCCCGCTCGAGGTGCGCGGACTCTACGACGAAGCGCGGGTGAGGAAGCTGCAACTCAGCGACGGCGGCTTGAACGACAACAACGGGATCGAGTCGCTCATGGATGAGCGATGCACGCACATCATCGCCAGTGAAGCGGGCCCGGGGCCACAGTTGACGCCGGATGTCCACTTCAATCGGCTCGGGATGATGGCGCAGATCGTGTTGAACCAGCTCACCATCGTGCGCCGGCTGCAATTGCGCTCGCTGCGCGAGCAGGCTCGCGTGCACGAAGCCATCGCCGGCGTGCCCGCCGGCCAGCAGTCGTCCGCCGCCGCCCCGAGCCTCGCGGCGCTCCGCCCACGCTACCCGGTCGAGGCGGTGGCGTTCTTCCAGATCGACGCCAAGCTCAGCGACGGCATTCCCGAGACCGAGTCGCCGCTGCCGCTGCCGCCGCACCCGCTGGCGCAGGACATCGTCCGGCTCCGCACCGACCTCGACGGGTTCGCCGACATCGAGCAGGACGCACTGGTCTATCAGGGTTACAGCTATTGCGACCGGTTCGTGCGCCGTTACCTTCAACCCAGCTTGGTGGCGCGCCGCGTCCTGCGCCCGGACGTTCCGGCTCCCGTCGCGCCCGCCGCGCTGCCCGCGTCGCACGCGGACTGGGATCGGGCCAGGCGGGTGCTCGTGGCGGGGAAGGCCCTGTTCCACCGCGCGTTCAGAATCGGCGGCGGATGGCGTGTCGCGTATCTGCTGGCGCTGTGCCTCGTACTGGGTGCCGAGGTGGGCGCGTTCGTCCTCGTGCACGCGATCCTCGCCGGAGCCGTCCGACTGCCGTTCCTTCCGCACCAGCTCTCGCTCACGTGGCGCTGGGCCATCGGTTGGCTGAGCTTCGTCCCGGACCTGACCTGGGCCACGCTCGTGCTGCTTGGCCAGGCCGTGCGACTCGACGGCCTGCTCGCGGGCCTGGCCTCGCGCTCCGCTGCCGTGGAACGCCCGCTGTCGTAGTCTTCCGCACATGCCACTCCCCCTCTCGCTCCTCAAGCTCAAGGCACAGTGCGATGTCGAGACCTACCGGGCGTCCGGCCCGGGCGGGCAGCATCGCAACAAGACCGAGTCCGCGGTGAGGATGACGCACCGGCCGACCGGCATCGTGCGCGTGGCGACGGAACACCGCTCGCAACTGCTGAACCGGAAGCTCGCCCTGGAGCGCATCTGGCTCGCGCTCGAAGCGCGCCGGCGGAAGCCGAAGCCGCGCGTGCCGACGCGACCGGGGAAGGCGGCCGAAGAGCGTCGCCTGGTCGAGAAGCAGCGGGCGTCGGAGAAGAAGCG
>CAYSWZ010000047.1:0-10566 GCA_964434945.1 uncultured bacterium
GCCGCCCTACGAGTTCGCGTTCGGACCGCTCGGCTCGGGTGGCAGCGAGGGCATCGCCTACAACCGCGAGCACTCGTTCCCGCAGTCGTGGTTCGGCGGCAGCGTGCTGCCGATGTACTCGGACCTGTGGATCATCTACCCCACCGATTCCAAGGTGAACGGCGAGCGTGGCAACTATCCGTATGGAGTCGTCGGCACCGCCACCTGGACGTCCTTGAACGGCACCAAGCTCGGCAACTGTGTCTCGCCCGGATACAGCGGCACCTGCTTCGAGCCCATCGATGGCTACAAGGGTGACCTCTCGCGAAGCCAGTTCTACGTCGCGACGCGCTACTTCAACGAGGACGCCTCGTGGCCCGGCGGCGCCTCGACCAGCAAGTCGCAGCTCCTTCCCTGGGCGGCCGACCAGTACCTCCAGTGGAGCATCAGCGATCCAGTGAGCTGGAAAGAGCGCGTGCGCAACGCGGCCATCTACGAATACCAGCACAACCGCAATCCGTTCGTGGACCACCCCGAATTCGCGAGCGCGATCTACGACTCCGCGAGCGTCACCGGTGTTGGCCCTCCGCGAGCGCCGCAGCACGCGATGCTCGAGGCCGCGACGCCGAATCCCTTCCAGGCGCGCACCGTCCTCGCGTACGACCTGGCGCGGCCCGGCCGCGTCGTCCTGCGGATCTACGACATCAGCGGCCGGCTCGTGCGCTCGCTGGTCTCCGGCGAGGTGCAGGAAGCCGGTCACCACTCGATCGAGTGGGACGGCCGCGATGCCGCGGGAGGAGCAACCGTCGCGGGCCTCTACTTCGGCCGGCTCGACGCGGGCGGGGAGAGCGACGTGCGGAGGGTGGTGCGGGTCCGGTGAAGAGGACTACTCGGCGAGGTGGTAGAGCGAGGGCTCGACCTTGGCGTGTCGGATCTTCAGCAACTCGGAGACCGTGACCAGCCGGTAGCCGAGCGACGTCAACCGGTCGAGGATGCCCGGCAGTATGGCGAGGGCGGGGCCGTCATTCCCGTACCACGGATGCACGACGAGGATCGAGCCCGGCCCGAGCCAGAGGACGGTCCTGTCCACGATCGAATCCGGGGCGGCCAGGTCCGGGAAGTCATAGCTCGGATCCACGTCGAACAGCGCCACCACTCGATGAAGATGTTTGAGTTCGGCTACCGCGGCGTCCGAGAGCGCCCCGAACGGAGGCCGTACGAGGATTCGCCCGCGCACGCCGAGCGCTCGCAGCAGCGAATCGGTGCGCGCGAGTTGGATTCGCACGGAGTCCTTCGGCAGGGAATCCAGGCGTGCATGCGTCCACGTGTGGTTCCCGAGTTCGTTCCCGGCCGCGAGCAGGCGGGATGCGATCTCCGGGTGGTTTGCGAGCTCGCTGCCGATCACGAAGAACGTGGCGTGCGCACGGCGTGCGGCGAGCACGGCAAGCAGGGTGTCGAGCACCGGCCCGGGCTGGGGTCCATCGTCGAAGCTGAGCGCGATCTCGCGCACGGTCGTCTTCAACCTGGCGATCGGTGTTCCATTCGGGACGCCCGCGCGAGCGCACGGTGGCGATGCGCAGAGCAGCAATGCCACCGCGAGAGCGGAGTGGCGCAGGCGCCTTCCCCACACGGCTTCGAGCACGCGCCGCCCTCAGTCCTACCCGCGCCGGACGAACGTCGGCAACGCGTGGCGGATCGTGCCCAGCGCGAAGCTGGCCGACAGCCCGCCCCCGAACGCGAACAGTCCGAGCCGCTTGTTCACGGACAGATGCTCAGGGTTGAGCGCCAAAGCCAGCGGGATCGAGGCCGCCGTCGTGTTGCCGAACTGCCCCCCCGCGTCGAGCACTCGGCCGCGAAAGCCGTGCTCCCGCCACAAGTCGACGATCGACGCATTCAGTGTCCGGTTGGCCTCGTGCAACGTGACCACGTCGAGATCCGCGAGGCTCCAGCCCGCCTTGGCGAGCGCCGCGCCCACGGCCGGCCCACCCATGAGGGGCACGAGCGTGCTGCGCACCATGGCGCCATCCATGGCGAGCCGATTCTGCCCGGAGGTGATCTCGTGCGGGGTCGGGTCCGGCCGCCGCGAACCGCCGGCCGGCGTGCGGATCAAGTCCGCGCGGCTGCCGTCGAGCCAGCTCCAGAACTGCGCCGGCGCGAACCAGTCCTCGCCTTCCGGCACGGCCGAGCACAGCGCCGCGGTGCCCGCGTCACCCAGCACGGTCGCGAAGCTGCGGTCGCGCCAGTTGATCGTCGCGCTCATGCGATCGGCGCCGATCAACAGGATGCGTTTCGCCATGCCGGAGCGAATGAGCGAGTAGCTCAGCATCAGCGCCGTGACCCAGGTGCTGCATGCCAGCGAGATGTCGGCGCCCTTGATCTCGCGCGGCACCGCCCCCTGCCACACGGGAATCCCCAGCCGATCCTGGAGCATCGCCGCATCGGGCGGGCTGTAGAGGAACGAAGGCGTCACGCTTCCGAACATGATCGCGTCGATCCCGCCGCGGTCGGCACCGAGCCGATCGAGCAGCAGCCGCGCCGCGTTGGTCGCGAGATCGATGGTGCCCTCGCCCTCGGAACTGAAGCGACGCTCGGCGAATCCGATGAACCGCTTTACCCACCGATCGCTCGTTTCGAAGAGCTTGGCTTCCTCGGTGCTCAGTGAGCCCGAACCCGCCCTGCGCGTCCGCATGCGCTCCAGCCGGAGGCGCGCCGCGACCCGAGCGTTGCTCCAGACGTGCTCGGGCGCGTAGGCGGAGATGCCTTCGAGCCGCATGCCGTGAACGACGGAACTCATGGGCGCTCCCGAGCCGACGCCGTGTTTGCTCACCCCGATATGAGCGTGCATGAAAATAGCGCCGGATCTTCGAGCGCTCAACCCGCCGGATCTCCGTTCCGAGTCGGGCCGTCCGGAACCTCGACTCGCTGCGTTACACTCCGCCACGCGAACAGCGACGACAGGCGTGACCGACCCCGTTGGCCAAAAAGGAGCAGTAGGAGCCCATGGCGACCTGGAACAGCTACCTCGACGAGCACCAGCCGCGCTTCCTCGCGGAGTTGCTCGACTTTCTCCGCATCCCGAGCATCTCTGCGATCTCCGCCCACGCCGGCGACGTGCAGCGCGCCGCGGAGTGGGTGGCCGCCCGCGTGACCGCATCCGGCATGGAGCACGTTCAGATCCTGCCCACCGGTGGCCACCCCGTCGTCTACGCCGACTGGCTTCATGCTCCGGGCAAGCAGACCGTGATGATCTACGGCCACTTCGATGTGCAACCGGTGGATCCCCTCGACCTCTGGACCAAGCCGCCCTTCGAGCCCGACGTCCGCGATGGCAAAGTGTTCGCCCGTGGCGCCACCGACGACAAGGGCAACATGCTGGTGCCCATCCTCGCCGTCGAGGCCATGCGCGAGGCGACCGGCAAGCTGCCGGTCAACGTGAAGCTCTTCTTCGAGGGGCAGGAGGAGATCGGCAGCCCGCAGCTGGGCGAGTTCGTGCAGAAGCACAGAGACCTGCTGGCCTGCGACATGGTGCTCAGCTCGGACGGCACCCAGTGGAGCAGCACGCAGCCGAACATCCTCGTGGGCCTGCGCGGCGGCTGCGGTGTGCAGATCGATGTGAAGGCCGCGAGCGCAGACCTGCATTCGGGCTTGTACGGCGGCATGGTCCAGAACCCGATCCACGCGCTCGCCTCGATCATCGCCTCGATGCACGATGCCGAGGGTCGGATCAGCGTCGCCGGCTTCTACGACGACGTGCTGCCGCTGAGCGCTCGACAACGCGAGCGCATCGCGAAGGTCCCCTACGACGAGTCGGCCGAGATCGCGAGTCTTCATGTCCCGGGGCTCTTCGGCGAGGTCGGCTACACCGCCCGCGAGCGCGTCTGGGGCCGGCCGACGCTGGAGGTGAACGGGATCTGGGGCGGCTTCCAGGGCGAGGGGATCAAGACCGTGCTGCCCAGTGAAGCGCACGCGAAGATCACCTGCCGCCTCGTGTCCGACCAGGAACCGTCGCGGGTCGTCCAGCGCCTGGTGGCGCACGTGAAGGCCAACACGCCCGCCGGCGTGACCGCGCGGGTGACGCCGCTGGCGTTTGGAGCCTTTCCCTACCAGGTGCCCGATGACGATGCCGGCACCGCGGCCGTGCGCGAGGTGCTGGTGGAGATGTACGGCAAGGAGCCGTACGACGTGCGGAGCGGCGGTTCCATTCCCGTATGCAGCCTCTTCCAGCGCCATCTCGGTGTGTACACCGCCAACTTCGCCTTCGGCATCGAGGACGAGGGAGCCCACTCGCCCGACGAGTTCTTCAGACTGGAGAGCTTCCGAAAGGGGCAGGACGCGTACTGCAGGGTGCTGGAGCGGCTGGGGAGGTAAGGTTGCGGGCGCGCGATCATCGCAGTCCGATGCACGTTGCGCGCAGTTGAGATGCCGGACGCCTGAACGCATACGCGGCCACTTGACGCCGAACGAGCTGCGTGGCCGCGGCGACTGTGCCCTCCCGCTACCCCTGCTTCGCAGCGCGCAGCGCTTCGGGCGTGATCGGTAGCCGGCGCACGCGGACGCCACTCGCGGCGCACACCGCGTTGGCCACGGCGGGCGCCACCATCGGCACCGCGTGCTCGCCGAAGCCGCCCGGGCGATCGGTCCTCGGCACCAGGTGTACCTCGGTCACCGGCATCTCGTTCATCCGGATCACCTGGAAGTCGGCGTAGCCTCGCGGGACCGCGCGGCCCTGCTTGAACGCCACCCCACCGTGCAGCGTGTAGGAGAGTCCCCACGTGATGCCGCTCTCCGCCTGCCCGACGATGCCCAGCGGATTGAGCACCAGCCCGCAGTCCACCGCGCACACGATGCGGTGGACTCGCAGATCGGTCAGGTCGCGCGCGAGCGAGACCTCGGCCACCTCGGCGATGTAGCTGTTGCCGGAGTAGACATTCGCGGCGATCCCGCGCCCGTGCAGGCGACCGTCGCTCGGCAGCGGCGTGCCCCATCCGGCGCGTTCGGCCGCCAGCTCGTGCACGTGAGCGAGCCGGCCCTGGTCGATCCGGTACGGCCCGACCACGCGCTCGCCACCCTTCAGGTGTGCGAGCCGGAACTGCAGCGGATCGATCCCCGCGAGGCGCGCCAGCTCGTCCATGAACGACTCGCGGCCCCAGACGGTCGAGGGGTACATCACCGCGCGCCATGGTCCGTGCGGAACCGGGCTCGGTACGTTGGCCACATCGATCTTGAGATTCGCAATGTCGTACGGATTGTCGTACGAGCCCCACGGCTCCTGTTCGGATTCGTACGCATCGGGCGCCTTGGCAGGCCGCGGCTCGGGGCCATACATGTCGCGGCCCTCGTGGATATCGAGGATCGTGTGGTCGGAGTTCGTCGAGCGATGTTCCAGCGCCGCCAGCCGGCCGTCGGCAGAGAGTCCGCCGACCAGCCGCTCGGCGGTGCAGGGCTCGAAGTAGCCGTGCCGCGTGTCGTCCTCACGCGTCCACACCACCTGCACCGGGCGCGAGATCGCCTTCGAGACCTCGGCCGCCTCCGCCAGATAGTCGGCGTAGAGCCGGCGGCCGAAGCCACCGCCCACGAGCGTCGCGTGGATCGCGATTCGCTCCGCAGGCAGGCCGGTGACCTTGACCGCCTGCTCCATGCAGCGATCCTGCGTCTGGGTGGGGACCCAGAACTCGGCCCGGTCGGCGCGGACATCGGCGGTGCAGTTCATGACTTCGAGCGGCGCGTGGGCCTGGAACGGGAAGGTGTAGGTGGCCTCGTGCCGGCGCGCGGCGCCGGAGAGTGCCGCCGGCGCGTCGCCTTCATGACGCACGCGATAGGTCGCGCGATCGAGCCAGCCCGTCAGATCGGCCTCGAAGCGGTCGGAGTCGAACTCGCGTTGCCCGCCGAGGTCCCACGACAGCCTGAGCGTGCGCCGCGCGCGAAACGCTGCCCACGTGCTCGTGGCCACCACCGCAACCCCATGCTGGATGCCCGAGCGCACGGGCACCACCGCGAGCACGCCCGGCATCCGCCGCGTGTCGGAGTCGTCCATGCTATGGAGCCGCGCACCGAGCACCGGGGCGCGCTCGATGCTCGCGAACACCTGATTCGGGACGCGGACGTCGAGTCCGTATTGTGCGCGACCGGTCACGATGTCGGGGCCGTCGATGCGCTTCATCGGGCGGCCCAGCAGTGTGAATTGCTCGGGGCGCTTGAGGCGCGGTGCGGCGGGCACCGGCTGCCGTGCGGCGTCGGCGGCGAGCTGGCCGAACCTCAGCCGCCGCCCGCTCGCGCCGTGCACCACGGCGCCATGCTCGGCGCGGCAGTCGGTGGCCGGCACGCGCCAGCGCGCGGCCGCCGCGGCCACGAGCATCTCGCGCGCGGCGGCGCCGGCGCGACGCATCACCTCGAAGCTCCCACGGCTGCTGTAGCTGCCGCCCGTGTGCATGGAGATGCCCTTGAAGCGCGGACCCGTCACCGCCTGCTCGACGCGGATCCGCTGCCAGTCGGCCTCCAGCTCCTCGGCGACGAGCATCGGCAGCACGGTGCGCACGCCCTGGCCCATCTCGTGGCGGATGACGTAGATCGTGACCGAGTCGTCGGGAGCGATGCTCAGGAACGCGTTCGGCTCGAAGTCAACTGCCGTTGCCGTGTCAGCCAGGGCCAGCTCGGGGACAAGTCCCGCGAGCACGAGCCCCGAGAGCGCAAGCGCCGAGCCTTCGAGGAACTCGCGGCGCGTGATCGTCATCGCGGCCTGGCCGCGGCCGCAGCGCGGCCGATCGCCGCGCGCATGCGGTTGTAGGTGCCACAACGGCACACCGAGCCGGACATCGCCGCGTCGATCTCAGCGTCCGTGGGCGACGGGCTGGCCGACAGCAGTGCCGCCGCGGTCATGATCATTCCGGGCTGGCAGAACCCGCACTGCGCGACGTCCTCGTCGATCCACGCCTGCTGGCATGGATGCAGCCCGCCCGCGCCGAGGCCTTCGATCGTGGTGAAGCTTCCGCCCGCGGCGTCCGCGATCGTGACCTGGCAGGAGCGCACGGCGGCACCCGAGCGATGGATCGTGCAGGCGCCGCAGACGCCCTCACCGCAACCGAACTTGGTGCCGGTGAGCCCGAGCGAGTCGCGGATCACCCACAGCAGAGGCGTGTCGGCGTCCACCTCGAGCGTGTGGCGCTGGCGATTGATGGTCAGTGTGTACGACGGCATTCACCTCCCGACCCGACGTGCGCAGACTAGCGAGCGCCGAGCCGCCGCGGCACGTGGTCCCGACGAGTGGGGGATTTCGGGCAGCCCGGCGCGCAGACAAGGCCTGGGTGACCGCGACGATCCCACCCTCCCTGAACAACGGCGGTTCTCTGCTGGAGTGGGCCGGCACTCCTCGCCGGCCCATCCCGCCCGCATCTGCCAACCTGTCACCGCAGGCACGCGATCCGGCAGCCGAGCCGGACGTCGGGGGAGAGCGGAGCCGCGCGCCACGACGCGTGCGGAGCGCCAACTCGCTGATTGCACAGGGCCTTGCGCGCACGCCGCGGCGGCGGCCGCTTCCGCCGGGGCACGGCACGCCTTATGCGGCGCTCGGATGCAGGGGGTGCCCATGACCACACTCTGGCGGCACCGGTACGCTCAGCGCACTGTCCACATGAAGAGTTCGGCGATCCGCGAGTTCCTCAAGTTGACGGCGCGGCCGGGCGTCATCTCCTTTGCGGGCGGACTTCCGGCGCCTGAGCTGTTCCCCATCGCACGGGTTCGCGATGCCGCGGCCGCGCTCCTCGAGCACGCCGGGCCCCAGGCCCTTCAGTACAGCACCACCGAGGGCTATCCGCCGCTGCGCGAGATGATCGTCCGCCACATGGCGCGCTACGGCATCCGTGTCGGCATCGAGAACGTGCTCATCACCACCGGCTCCCAGGGCGCGCTCGACCTGATCGGCAAGGTGCTGATCAATCCGGGCGACAAGATCCTCACCGAGGCGCCGACGTATCTGGGCGCGATTCAGGCCTTCCGGATGTACGGGGCCGAGTTCGTCACCGTTCCGGGCGATGCCGACGGGCTCCAGACGCGTCGGCTCGAGGAGGTGCTGCGCGCCGGGCCCAAGTTCATGTACGTGCTCCCCAACTTCCAGAATCCGACCGGCACCACGCTGATGTTCGAGCGTCGCGTCGAGCTGGTCCACATGGCCGACCGCTACGGCATCCCGATCGTCGAGGACGACCCCTACGGGCAGCTCCGATTCGAGGGCGAACACATCAAGTCGCTCGTGGTGATCGACGCCGAGCACCTCCGCTGCGAGCGCAACGGCCACTACACCGGCAACGTGATCTACCTGAGCACGTTCAGCAAGACGCTCGCGCCTGGCTTGAGGCTCGGCTGGGTGGTGGCTCCCGAGGACGTGATCGCGCGCATGGTCCAGGCCAAGCAGGGCACCGATCTTCACACCAGCACGTTCGACCAAATGCTGGCCCACGAGGTGGCGCGCGGTGGCTTCATGGACCTCCATGTGCGCCGCCTGCGCGAAGTCTATGGACGCAGGTGCAACCTGATGCTCACCTGCCTCGAGCGGGCATTCCCGCGCGCAAGCGGCGTGCGCTGGACGCGCCCGCAGGGCGGCCTCTTCCTGTGGTTGATCCTGCCCGGGACGCTCGATGCCGATCGCTTGCTGCCCGAAGCGCTCGCGCAGAAGGTGGCCTTCGTTCCGGGGTCCGCCTTCCATCCGCTGGGCGGCGGCGGGAACACGATGCGGCTCAACTTCAGCAACGCCACCGACGCCATGATCGAAGAGGGGATTGCCCGGCTGGGCCGGGTCGTGACGCAGCACCTGGAGGAGGCGGCCCCGGCGGCGGCCGGATCCGTATGACTCTCTCGCCCCGGGCGCTGATCCGGGTGAGTCATTCCGACTGACACGAGGAACTCGAGGAAGGAGCGAGGAAGAGACGGTAACTGTAGCGGGCCCCGCCGCACGGACGCAGACCCTCGCGTCACGGCACCGGGTCTCACGAAATGGCGATGAAGCCCGAGCGCGACGTACGGTCGCGATGCTTGGAATGTCGTGGCGCGTCACGCCTCGCCTCGTCGCTCGAGGAGGCGAGTCATGAGAACGATACTTCGACGGCGTGCGATGGCCCCGATCCTGTTCGGCGCGGCCCTCGTCGTCGCTTCCACCATCGTCGCCGTCGCGGCGACGCGGCCGCTGCCGCCCGCTCAGGCAGCAAGTGGTGGCCGATCCGCCGACGCCGTGGCCGAAGCCCCGGCTCCGCCGCGGGTCGAGGATACCGCGACCAACGTCAAGGTCGCGTTCGGCCTGGAGATGAACGCGAAGGAGCGCTACCTCCTCCAGGCCAAGCGCGCGGACCTCGAGGGCTATCCGGCCGTGGCCCGGCTCTTCCGCGCCTGTGCGCGTGCGGAAGAGGCTCACGCTCAACGCCTGCTGCTGGCCATCGCCGCGACCGGGAGCTACGAGGCCAGGTACACGCTGGAGCGCCCGGTGATCGCAACGACGCCGGAGAACCTCGAGAACTCGATCGAGCACGAGCGCTACGAGGTGGAGCAGTTCTATCCACCGCTGATCGAGAAGGCGCGCGCCGAGGGCAGCACGGCGGCGGTCCGCGGCATGACGTTCGCGCTCTCGGCCGAGCGCGAGCACCTGCTCCTGCTCACCACGGCACGGGAAAACCTCGCGCAGCCCGACGCGTCCCGGGCGATCTACGTTTGTCCCACCTGCGGCAAGACCGTCGAAGGTCTGGGATTCGCGAAGTGTCCCAACTGCTTCACATCGGCGAAGAAGTTCGTCCGCGTTGTATGAACGTTTCGTGCGGAGTGATAGAGAAAGCGAGGATCACATGAACTCGTTCCCCAAGCTTCCAGGCTGGGACGGGATTCATCCCGCGATGGTCCACTTCCCGATCGCGCTGCTGTTCGCGGTCCCGATCCTGTTGCTCGTGAGCCTGTTCGCCCGCAAGTCGTGGCGGGCGTGGGCGACCGCCTCATTCGTCCTCATGTTCATCGGCACGGTGGCCACATGGCTCGCGGTCGCGAGCGGCCACGCGGCGGCACAGCTCGTGGACAAGACGCCGGCTCTCGTACGTGCAATCGGCGGCCACGAGTCGCTGGCGGTCACGACACGCAATCTGTTCACGATCATGACGCTGGTGTTCGGCGGGCTGATGCTGCTCCATGTGGCGCTCAAGAAGCCCTTACCGGGGGCGCTGCGCACCACCATTCACGCGCTGTTCCTCATCGCCTACGTCGGATGCACGATCCTGCTGGCCAACACCGCGAACCGCGGCGGCAGGCTGGTGCACGAGGCCGGGATACACGCGATCGTCGGTCCGACCGTGGCCACATCCTTGCCGCCGGCCCAGGACCAGGCGTCGGGAGGGAAGGCTGACAGCCAGCAGAAATAGGTCGGGGCGGACGACGGAGATGCGAATCGGCACCCGCACGTTCGGGCACCACCCCGGGCGGCGGGGTTGCACGACGTGGCTAACTCGTGTAACTACGCCGGCGGAGAGGTGCGAGAGCGGCTGAATCGGGCGGTCTTGAAAACCTGCAGGACTCTCACCGCCTCGGCCCCCGAAACTCGTTACCGCGCATTGAAACCGC
>CAYSWZ010000048.1:0-8448 GCA_964434945.1 uncultured bacterium
GGCGCCGTTCTCGTGACGCTGGCCGCGTCGCGGCTCACGCGCTGGACGTGGGTCGCGCTCGCCGGGGCGCTCCTCTGGTGGCACGCCGCCGGCGTGTCCTCCCCGGCGTTCGCGGTCGCGAAGGATCCGTGGACCTGGACCTCGCACGTGACGCCCTTCTACATCGACCGAGCGGCGAGCCTGTCGGGCGAGATGCGCCGGTCGCTCCAGCGTCTCGTCCCGCGCGTCGGGGACGGTACGCGCTTCTTCTTCGCCACGCTGCCGCCGTGGGCCGGATTCCAGATGGGCAATGGTCCGAGCATCCGCCACCTCTACCGGGACGACTCGCTCGAGTCGCACTTCTACTCCGCGTTCGACGACAGCACCGCCGGGCGCCAGCCGTGCCGGTTCCTGTACTGGAACGGCGTCGGGTTCGAGCAGCTCTACGGCAAGGCGGCCGATCCGTTCTTCCAGGTGGGCACCGACCTGCTGCTGCTGGACAAGCCCGCAGGCGCGACGTGGGCGTTCCGGCGCGGCCTCGAGGCGGGCGGCGAACGCCTCGACCACTGGTACTGGCTCGGCTGGGCCTCGTTGTGGAGCGGTCACCGGGACGTCGCCGAGCGGGCGTGGCGGGAATGGGGCGCGCACGACGACACCAGCGCGCGCATCCTGTGGCTGCGGAAGGCGAAGGGCTCGCTCGAGGATCGCGACACGCTGCGCGCCCGCCGCCAGCTCGTCGAGGCGCTGCGCTGCGGGATCGGGTACCCGGAGCCGCACGCGATGCTCGGACTGCTGCTCCAGCGCGTGAACTCGAAGTACGCTCTGCTCGAGACCAAGGTGGCCGCGTCGTTGAACCCAGCGGACTGGCTGGCGCGGCGTGACCTGGCCGCGGGACTCGTGGACGCCAGGCTCGACGAGCAGGCCGCACGCGAACTCGCACGCTTCCAGTTCGAGCGTCCCGGGTGGCGCGCCGACAGCGTCGCGGTGCGGCTCGAGGCCCGGCTCAAGGCGCGCCAGACCCCCGCGAGTGGCATCGCCGAGTTCGGTCCGGGCGGCATGCGATGACGACCACCAGGAGATCACGATGAGCAAGGCGAAGAGGGTGCAACGTCGCAAGGGGAAGAGCGTGCAACCTGGCGAGGCGACGATCGTGCAACGTCGCGAAGCGGAGAGCCTGCACGGTCGTGTCGAGATCGTCCGCTTCGTGAGCGCGGTGCTGCACGGCAATCCCGCCGGTGACCCGCACGAGCGGCGCGTTCCCGTTTACCTGCCGCCCTCCTACGACCGCGAACCGGCGCGGCGCTTTCCGGTCGTGTTCGTGCTCACCGGCTTCACCGGGCGCGGCCGCATGCTCCTGAACGACCATCCGTGGAGCCCGGCGCTGGACGACCGCTGCGACGCGCTGGTGGCCGCCGGGATGCCGGAGATGATCGTGGTCATGCCGGACTGCTACACGCGTTTCGGCGGCTCGCAGTACCTGGACTCGGCCGCCACCGGGCGCTACGAGACGCACCTGGTCGACGAGCTCGTGCCGTGGGTCGACCGGACCTATCGCACGCTGGCCGCGCGCGAGCATCGCGGGCTCGCCGGCAAGTCGTCGGGCGGCTTCGGGGCGCTCCGGCTCGGCATGCGCCACCCCGACCTGTTCGGCGCGCTCGCCTGCCACAGCGGAGACATGCTGTTCGAATACTGCTACCGGGTCGACTTCCCCAAGGCCTGCTCCGTGCTCCAGGCCGCGGGTGGGCTGAAGCGCTTTCTCGAGGCGTTCGAAGCGAAGCCGCAGAAGGGAAAGGACGACCTCCTCACGCTCAACATCGTCGGCATGGCGGCGTGCTATTCCCCCGACCCCACCGCGGAGCTGGGGGTGGCGCTCCCGTTCGATCTCGCGACCGGCCTGCCGCGAGACGACGTGTTCGCCCGCTGGCTCGCGTTCGATCCGCTGCGGCTGCTGCCCGCGCACGCCGACGCGCTCCGCCGGCTCCGGCTCCTCTACCTCGACTGCGGCACGCAGGACGAGTTCCACCTCCACCACGCCGCGCGCGCATTCGTCGCGGAACTCAAGCGCCTCGACATCCCGCACCGCTACGAAGAGTACGTGGACGGACACATGAACGTGTCCTACCGCTACGACCAGAGCCTGCCTGCGCTGGCCCGCGCGCTCTCGGACTGAGCATGCCCGCGGTGCCGCTCGTGGTGGAATCGCTGGCGCGCCGGTTCGGGCGTGTCGAGGCCGTGACCGACGTCTCGCTCGAGGTGCGCCCCGGCGAGATTGTCGGGTTTCTCGGAGCGAACGGCGCGGGCAAGACCACGACGCTCCGCTGCATCGCCGGGATCCTCCAGCCGCACCACGGTCGCATCACGGTGGCGGGCGCCGATCACGAGCGCGAGCCCCGCGTCGCGAGGACCCGGCTCGGGTTCGTCCCGGACCGGCCGATGCTCTACGAGCGGCTCTCGGCCCGCGAGTTCCTCGCGTTCGTGGCGGCGCTCTACGACCTGCCCGCCGAGGCGGCCGAGCGACGGGCCGAGTCGCTGCTCGCGCGGCTCGGCCTCGCGCCGCACGCGAGCCGCACGATCGAGGGCTACTCGCTCGGCATGCGGCAGAAGACCTCGATCGTCGCCGCGATGCTCCACTCCCCGCCGCTGGTGATGCTGGACGAGCCGCTGAACGGCCTCGATCCGCCCTCGGCGCGGGTGTTGAAGGACCTGCTGCGCGAGCACGCGGCCGCGGGCGGCGGCGTGCTCGTGAGCACGCACCTGCTCGACGTGGCGGAACGGATGTGCGACCGAGTCGTGATCCTGCGGGCGGGCCGCGTCGTGGTCGAGGGCACGCTCGAGGCGCTGCGCGGCGGGGACGCGGGGCGCTCGCTCGAGGACGTCTTCCTCGAGCTCGGCGGCGTGGACGAGGCGCCGTGAACGTCGCGGTCGTCGCGCGCACCGGCTGGCGGCTCGCGTCCCGCGACGTCTGGTTCGCCGGCCGGCTCCGGCGCGGGTTCATGCCGCTGCTGCTCTCGTTCCTCATGATGCTCGCGATCGGCGGCGGGGCGCTGGCACTGTTTCCCGCGATCGCGCGGGCGCACGCGCCGATCGAGTGGTCGCAACGCCTGCTCGCCTGGGCGTACACGCTGGCGTTCGTCATGCTGGCGGTCGGGGACCTCCAGATTTCGCTGCACGCGCTCGTCTCCGATCCCGATCTCGAGCGCCTGCGTGCCTCGCCCATCACGCCCCGGCAGCTCATGGGATGGAAACTCCTGAAGTCGCTGCCGCGCACGATCTCCCCCGTACTCGGCATCGCGCTCCCCGTCACGCTCGCCTACGCGTGGACCTACGGCGGCGTCCAGCCCCTGTCGCTCGTCGTGGCGTTGTTCGCGCTGTGGGCCGTGCCGCTCGGGCTCGGGCTCGCGCTGGCGCTCCCGCTCCTCCACGTTGCTCCCGCCGCCCGGGTGCGCGAGTCGCTCGCGGTGCTCGCCACGTTCGCGTTCGTGGCCGGCTGGCTCGTGAACGCGTTCTGGCTGCCGCGTCTCGCGACCAACGGCGCGGATCTCAGCGCGGGGCTGCGCGCGCTCCCGCCTCCGCCCGACTGGTCGCCGGCGACGTGGGCGGCGCGCGCGACGGTCGCACCCTGGCCGGGCGCACTCGCGGGCGTGGGCTCGTGCCTGCTGGCCGCGTTCACGGCGCTCGCGCTCGCGCTGGTCGCCGCAACGCAGCTCCTCGCCGGGATCGAGTCGCATGCCGCGGCTGCGAGCGGTCGCACGGTGCGCGCGAGCGCGCGCCGCGCCCGCACGCTGGCCGGAGCGTTCCTGCGCCGCGACGCCGCGCTCGTCGCGCGCGACTGGCCGATCCTCCTCGACACGCTCGCGAGCGTGGCGCTCTGGTCGCTCCTCCCGCTCTCCGTGCTGCCGGTGGCGCCGCTTCCGCGGCTCGAGCTCGCGCGCGACATGCTCATCATGCTGTCCGTGAGCCTCGGGCACGACGTCGCGGCGCGGGCACTGCCGCTCGAGCGCGCGTCGCTCGCGTGGGCGCAGCTCTCGCCCGTGGGCGGGGCGCGCTGGGTGCGCCTCCGCCTGCCCGGCGTGGGGATCGTGAGCGGAACGCTGTTGCTCTCGGCCGCGGCGCTCGTGTGCGGCGTGTTCGGACTCGAGGGCCGCGAGATGCTCGACGTGCTGTCGTTCGGGATCGCCGCCGTCACCTCCGCCACCGGCACGGGCCTCCTGGTCGGCTCGGCGCTGGGCGATCCCAAGTGGACCCATCCGCGCGTGATGCTCGGCCCGGGCGGCCGGAACCTGTCCGTCTGGGGACTCCTCCTCCAGGCCGGCGTGTGGCTCACGCTCTCGCGCGTGCTGTCGGCGGCGGAGCCGCTCCCGGCGTGGACGCTCCTGCTGCTCGTCGGTGCCAGCGCGCTGTTCGCGCTCCTCATGCTGTCGTTCGCCGCGCGCGTGGTGGAGCGCCGCGAGCCCGGACCCGGCTGATCCGAGACAGCCGGTTGACGCGCCCGGGGGTGCGCCGCACCCTGAGCGCGATGCTCATCCGCCCGATCCGGCTTCCCGCCCCGACATCCCAGGCCCCGCGGTGAACGCGTCCGCCAACCGCCGTGTCCTCGCGGTGATTCCCGACCTCTTCTTCGCGACCAAGGTCGCCGCCACCGCCCGCTCGGTCGGCGCCGCACTGGAACTCGCGGCCCCCGAACGCGCCGCCGATGAGCTGCGCCGGTCGCAGCCGGCGCTCGTGCTGATCGACCTCCACGCGCCCGGCGCGGTGGAGCTGGTGGCCGCACTCAAATCGGCGGCCCCTTCGGTGCCGGTCGTGGGCTTCTACTCGCACGTCGAGACGGCGCTCCGTCGGGATGCGCTGGCCGCGGGCGCCGACGCTGCGCTCCCCCGCTCGCAGTTCGTGCAGAAGCTCGCCGGCCTCCTCGCGAACGGGATCGCGGAGTTGCGCCAGCCGCCGCCCGGCGCGTCCGCGCCGGGAGGGTTGCCCGGGAAGGCTGCCCCGGAAGGCTCCCCCCGGAAGGCTCCGAAGACTGCCACGAGCGGTGCACTCGTCGAGGACGAGGCCGCGCTCACCGCGATCGCGCGCGACATGCGCAGCGTGGCGGTGGTCGGCATCAAGGACGGCCGCGACCCGGATGCGGCCGCGTTCAACATCCCGGAGTTGTTGCTCGATGCCGGGATCCGCGTGATCGGCGTGAACCCGATGGTGAAGGAGGCGTTCGGGCAGCGGACGCTCGGCTCGGTCGCGGAGCTGAGCGAGGCACCCGACGTGCTGGACGTGTTCCGGCGCTCCGAGGCCATCCCGGAACTCACCGAGCAGCTGCTGGCGCTCCCCGCCGACCTCCGTCCCGCGGTCGTGTGGCTCCAGAGCGGCATCCGCCACGACGAATCCGCCGCCCGGCTCGCGGCCGCCGGCTACCGGGTGGTGCAGGACCGCTGTCTCGGCGTCTACCGGCGCCGGGCGGAGCGCTCGCGCTGAGCGCGGGAGGCGCGGCCGGGGGCCGGCCCCACTCCACCTTCGCCCGCGCGCGCCGCCCCGCTATACTGCCGCCTCCGAGCCTCCACACCCGGAAACCCGCAAGGAACGTTCCCATGACCACGCCCCCCAGCAGCGCCTCGAGTCCCATGGCCGCCGGTCGCGTTCGCATCTCCTGTCCCGGCTGCGGCCGGCACGACTTCGTGTCGTGGCCCGCCGCGGCGGTGACGTTCCACTGGAAGTGCTTCAACTGCGGGAAGGAATTCGACCTTTCCCGCGCCGGGAAGCACTGATGCGCGCCGCGCGTCGGCTGTTCGCGCCTGCGGCCATCGTCGCCGCCGCGCTCCTCGTGGGCGCGTGCGCGCGGAAGGCTCCTGAAAACCTGAACGGTTCCGACCCCAAGGCCCTCGCCATCGCCGACCAGGTGATGACGGCGCTCGGCGGGAGGAAGCTGTGGGATTCCCTCCCCGGCCTGCGCTGGACGTTCGGCGCGATGCTGGGCGACTCGGTGCGATCCGCTCGCCGGCACGCGTGGGACAAGATGACCGGCCGGCACCGGGTGGACGGGGTCAACCGCCAGGGCCAGAGCTACACGTTGATCCACACGCTCGGCGACAGCACCAGCGGCAAGGCGTGGGTGAACGGCAACCCGATCGCGGGCGACTCGTTGAAGAAGCTCATCCAGCGCGCGAACGCGATGTGGGTCAACGACACCTACTGGATGCTCATGCCCTACAAGCTCCGCGATCCGGGCGTGACGTTGAAGTACGCGGGCGACACCACGATGGCCGGCCTCACGTACGACCGTCTCGCGCTGTCGTTCGCCAACGTCGGGCTCACGCCCGGCGACCACTACTGGGTGTACGTGAACCGCGCGAATCACCGCGTCGAGCACTGGGAGATGGTGCTCCAGGGCGACCAGCCGCCGCCCGTGGGCTACTCGTGGGAAGGCTGGGAGCAGCACGACGGACTGTGGTTCCCGACCGCGCACAAGCGCGATTCGACCAACGTGTTCACGAACAAGATCGAGACGGTGCACTCGTTCGCGCCGACGGAGTTCGAGAAACCCTGAAGCCTGCCGCCGCGCCCGACGCACCCTCGCACGCCGTGACGCTCCGCGTCGCTGAACTCTTCCGCTCCTTGCAGGGCGAGGGCCCTTCCGCCGGCACGCCCGCGCACTTCCTGCGGCTCCAGGGCTGCGACGTGGGCTGCCGCTGGTGCGACACGAAGTACAGCTGGGACGCGAGCCAGGGACGCTCGTCCACGATCGCCGGGGCGTTTCACGAGTTGCGCGCGCTTGGGCCCGCACCGCTGCTGGTGGTGACCGGCGGCGAGCCGCTCGCCCATCCCGGCGTAGATCGCCTGCTCACCGCCGCGCTCGGCCAGTGGCCGCGGGTGGAGGTCGAAACGAGCGGCAGCGAACCCCCGCCGCTCGCGCACGAGCGCCTGTTCTACGTGTGGTCGCCGAAGCTCCCCGGCGTGACCGATCGCTGGGCCGCGACCTGGGAGCACAGCGCGCGCTTCATGGCCGACCCGCGCACCGTCGTCAAGATCGTGGTCGCAGAGGGTGACGACGACGACGCGCTCGCGCAGATCCGCGAGCGCGGGCTCCCCCGCGAGCGCGTCATGCTGATGCCCGAGGGCATGACCGACGCGGCCGTCCGGGCGCGCGCGCTGACGCTCGTCGAGCTGTGCCGGCGCGAGGGCCTTCGCCTGTCGCCGCGACTCCACGTCTGGCTCTGGGGCGCGAAGCGCGGCGTATGACGGCGACGCCCGCGGCTCCCTGCGTCGTCCTCCTCTCCGGCGGCCTCGACTCCACCACCTGCCTCGCGTGGGCACGCGCGCGGGGGTTCGCATGCGCCACGCTGGCGGTCGACTACGGCCAGCGCCATCGCGTCGAGCTGGAGGCGGCACGGCGCGTCGCCGAAGCGCAGGGCGTGCGTGACCACCGGGTCGTGCGCGTGGACCTGCACGCGATCGGCGGCTCTTCGCTGACCACGGAAGTCGCGGTGCCCAAGCACCGCGACGAGGCGGCGATGTCGACGGAGATCCCGAGCACGTACGTGCCCGCTCGCAACAGCGTGTTCCTGTCGCTGGCGCTCGGTCTCGCCGAAACGCTCGGCGCCACCGATCTCGTGGCGGGGATGAACGCGCTCGACTACTCGGGCTACCCGGACTGTCGGCCCGGGTTCGTGCGCGCGTTCGAATCGCTCGCCGCCGTCGCGACCCGGGCCGGCGTGGAGGGCGCGCGCTATGCCGTTCATACGCCGCTCATGGCGCTCGACAAGGCGGGTATCGTCCGGCTCGGGCTCTCGCTCGGCGTGGACTATGCGCTCACGCATTCGTGCTACGATCCCTCGCCCGCGGGACTCGCGTGCGGCGCGTGCGACAGTTGCCGGCTGCGCGCGAAGGGCTTCCGCGAGGCGGGTGTGCCCGACCCCACCCGCTACGCCGCAGCCGTCTAGAGGATCGAACCATCGTGCGTGTCGAGCTGGTGAAGGAATTCCATTTCGAAGCGGCGCACCGCCTGCCTCGCGTGCCGGCCGACCACAAGTGCTTCCGCATGCACGGGCACTCGTACCGGGTCGAGGTGTGTGTCGCGGGCGAGGTGGACCCGCAGCTCGGCTGGCTCGTGGACTTCGGCGAGATCGCCGCGCGCGTCGAGCCGGTGCTGAAGCGCGAGCTCGACCACCGCGTCCTGAACGACGTCGCCGGGCTCGAGAACCCGACGTCGGAAGTGCTGGCCGAGTGGTTGTGGAAGCGGCTCGGAGCGCTCGTGCCGCACCTTGCGGCCATCACCGTGCACGAGACCTGCACGGCCCGCTGCACCTACCGCGGCGAGTAGCCCGCCGGCGGGCGCCGCGGCCTGCGCTCCCGTGGGATGAAGTACGCGCGATTCCCCGCCATGTGACGGCCGTGGGCTACCCCGGCGTTACCGTTTCACGCGCATCCTTTCGCTTCCGGTCGCGATCTCAATCACACGCAACTCTCACGCATCCCGTGCGG
>CAYSWZ010000049.1:0-10274 GCA_964434945.1 uncultured bacterium
CGCATCGCGGAACGTGCGATCGAGGTTCTGGTTGGGATTCGGCGGGTAGGCGAGCGCGAGCACGAACGCCGACATCGCCACCATCTCGCTGTCGGCGATGGGCGCCGACCGGCCGAGCAGCGTCTGGGTCGCGCCGCGAAACGCGAGGAAGTCCGCGCGATCGCTGCGCCAGTGGAGCACCCCCGTGCCGTTCAACCCGCGCAGGCTCTGCGTCGCCATCGGGCCCTTCATCGGGTGGAACGGGCTCAAGAGCGGGTCGACCATGCCGGGCGGCACCGGGGCCATGTCACCGGTCGGGTCGCCCAGGTCCCACACCAGGTTGTCCATGTCGCCGAACAGGTGGCAGCTCGCACACGACTGGTCGCCGTGTCCGGAGGTGAAGCCGCCGTAGAAGAACCGCCGGCCATTGACGACGTCGTCCGGCGTCGGGTCGAAGCCGAGCGGTGTCACCGCGACGCTGTGGAAGTCCGCGGTCGAGAGCGTCTGCAATAGCTCGTGGAAGCGGCCGAGCACGTCGACACGCTGCCGCGCGCCGTCCACCACCACGCCGATCGGTCCGGCCACGGTGGGCACGCGGGCGAGCAACGCGCCCGCGGCGCTCACCACCCCGAGCTTGTCGGAGCCGAGCGCGCTCACGTAGAGCCGCTGGCCGTCCGGCGCCCAGGCGACCCCGGTCGGCATGGACGGGGCCGAGTCACGCTCGGCCTGCGTGCCGGTCGGGACGGCGTCGTCGATCCGCGGGTTCAAGCCGACCAGCGTCCGCACGCCCGCGGTGGACACGATCCCGAGCCGGGACTCGGTGACATGCCCGCGCACGTTGGGCTCGAAGCGCAACTCGATCTCGCCGTAGGTGCCGGTCACCGCGCACGCGCCGGTGACGGGATTCACGGAGGTTCCCATCAGGATCGTGGCGATGTCGCCGTTGACGCGCGTGATGCCCTGCGTCGCGGCGTCCATCTGGACGAGCTCCACGAGCGGCACGGTGTACGGGATCTTCGAGTCCCACCACTTGCCCGACACGTCCACCCAGTGGCCGCCCGAGAAACTGGCGAGCAGCCCGACCTTGGGTGCGGGCGGCAACCCGGCCTTCATCGCGGGGACCGGCGCCGGCAGCGAGTCACCGGCCTCCGCCTCGGAGAGCACGGTGGCGCCGTGGCTGGCGCTGAACACCGCGGCGTACACCTTGGCGCCGTCCGCGCTCACCGACAGCGAGCACGGATTCCGCGCGGGGATCGCGATCACTTGCGGAGCCGCGGCCAGGTTCGCCGGGTCGTAGAGCTTGACCGCGTCCTCCTGCGAGACGCTCACCCAGGCGCGGACCGGCGTGCCTGCGAACATCACGTCGCTCGGCTCGTCGCCGACCTTGAGCGTGGCGCGCACGTTCAGCGTGCCCAGGTTGACGATGCTGACGTCGTCCCAGAGCTGGTTCACCACCCACACCTCGCCGGTGCCGTTGACCGCCACCGAGACGGGTTCGAGCCCGACCGGCATCTCCGCGATCCGGAGCGGGGCGGGCCCGCTCAGGTCGAACACGGCGAGCCGCGAAACCGGAGTCTCGACGGCGAGGAGCCGCGTGCCGTCGGGCGTCAGCGCGAGCGGGTGCACCTGGCCGCTCTCGAAATGAACGAAATCGCCCGTGGCCTGGGTGCGGGTCGCGGCGCGGCGCGAACGCGACGGCGAGGCTGAGGGTGGCAACGGTGGTGAGCAGAAGCGCGAGCGGCCGGCGCATCGCGGTCCTCCGCGGGCAGAGTCGCATGGGGTGCGCCTGCATGAGATGAGAACCGGCGGAGCACCCGGAATGCAAGGGTTCCCGCCGCCGGGGGCCGGGCTTTGACGGCCCGTTCCGGCCCACCTTACACTTCCTGCCGCATTTTCCTTCGGGGCGGGGTGGAAGTCCCCACCGGCGGTAGAGCCCGCGAGCCCTCGGCGCAGTTCCGGCCTGGGGCAGATCCGGTGCAACTCCGGGGCCGACCGTACAGTCGGGATGAGAGAAGGAAGAGCGCGTGGCACGCTGGGCTCCCGGCGCCGGCCGAGGCCGGGGACCCGGGCCGTGCCGTGCGCCCGGCCCGCCCCTCGCACCCCAACGTGAAGGGCACCCCATGCCGGGCGCATCGAGCCGATCCCAGCCGACCGCCACCTCGGATGCCGCGTGCATGCGGCGGGCGCTGCTGCTCGCCGAGCACGGCCGCGGGCGCACCGCGCCGAACCCGGTCGTGGGCGCCGTCCTCGTGCGCGCCGGCCGGGTGGTGGGCGAGGGCTGGCACCGGGCCCTCGGCCGCGACCACGCGGAGGTCGAGGCGCTGGCGCACGCAGGGCGCCGGGCGCGCGGCGCCACCTTGTACGTGACGCTCGAGCCGTGTGCGCACTGGGGCCGCACGCCGCCCTGCACCGACGCACTGATCGCCGCGGGCATCGAACGCTGCGTGGTGGCGACCCGCGACCCGGATCCGCGCGTGAACGGCAGGGGCCTTCGGAAGCTGCGCGCTGCCGGGGTGCGCGTCGAGGTGGGACTGCTCGCGGACGAGGCCCGCGCGCAGCTGGCCGGCTATCGGCGCGCGCAGGAGCGGGGGCTCCCGCGCATCACCTGGAAGGTGGCGGCGTCGCTCGACGGCCGGATCGCCGATGCGCGCGGGCGCTCGCGCTGGATCACCGGGGCGGCGGCGAGAGCCGACGGGCACCGGTTGCGGGCGGCGAGCGACGCGATCGTGGTGGGTGCGGGCACGGCGCGCACCGACGATCCGCGGCTCACGGCCCGCGCGGGCGCGAGCCCCCGGAGCGTGCAGCCGTTGCGCGTGGTCCTCGACTCCCGGTTGACGCTCCCGCGCTCGCTCCGGCTCTTCCGGGCGCCGCTCGCGCGCGGCACGGTGGTGGCGTGCACGGACGCCGCGCCCGCCGCGCGCGCGCGCTGGCTCGCGTCGCGCGGCGTTGCGGTGTGGCGGCTCCCCGCCCGCGGGGGGCGCGTCGCGCTCGAGGCACTTGCCGCGCGCCTCGCGCGCGAAGGCCGTCACGAGGTGCTGCTCGAGGGCGGAGCGACGCTCGGCGCCGCGCTGCTCGTCGCGGGCCTCGTGCAACGGCTCGTGCTCTACGCGGCGCCCATCGTGCTCGGCGGCGGGCTCGCGTGGTGCGAGGGCTTGGACCGTGCGCTCGAAGCCGCGCCGCGCGGCCGGATCGTGTCGCACGAGCGGAGCGGCGACGACCTGCGCATCGTCGTGGACCTGGAGGGCTGACGTGTTCACGGGACTCATCGAGGAGCTGGGCCGCGTCCAGGCGGTGGAGGAGCGCCACGACGGGCGACGCCTGTGGATCGCCGCCACGCTCGTGACGGCCGACATGACGCTCGGCGACAGCATCGCGTGCTCGGGATGCTGCCTGACCGCGGTGGCGGTGGAGCCCTCGCGCTTCGCAGTGGAAGCCGTGCCCGAGACGCTCCGCCGCACCACGCTCGCAAGCTGGCGCGAGGGCGACCGCGTCAATCTCGAGCGATCGCTCCGTCTCGCCGACCGTCTCGGCGGCCACCTCGTCCAGGGCCACGTCGACGCGGTGGGCGACGTGCGGGCGGTCGCCGGGGAGGGGCTCGGACGGCGCATCACGCTCACGCTGCCCGCGGGGATCCGCCGCTTCGTGGCGGAAAAGGGGAGCGTTTCGGTGGACGGCGTGAGCCTCACCGTGGCCGCGCTCACCGACTCGGGCTGCGAAATCGCGTACATTCCCCACACACTCGCGGTCACGTCCGCCGGCGGCTACGCCCCCGGCACGCGGGTGAACCTCGAAGTGGACCTGCTGGCCCGGTATCTCGCGCGCTTGCTCGAGGCTCCGGGCGAGGGAAACCGATCGTGACCCCCGTGAAGACCGTCCCCCGCCGCGCACGCCCCTCCGCGTCGCCAGCGACCCGGCCGCACGCCAACGGCTCGCGCAGCCTCACCGCGGGCGCCGCGCGGGCCCGCGCCGGCGCGCCCGACGTCCGGCTCACCGTCGAGGAGGCCGTCCGCTTGATCGCCGCGGGCCGGATGGTGATCGTGGTCGACGACGAGGACCGCGAGAACGAGGGCGACATCGTGTTCGCCGCCGAGCACGCCACGCCCACGCTCGTCAACTTCGCGCTCAAGCACTGCCGTGGCATCCTGTGCGCACCCATGGCGCCGGAGATCTCCGACCACCTCGGGCTGAAGCTCCTCGTCTCCGACAACACGTCCAAGTTCGGCACGCCGTTCACCGAGTCGGTGGACGCCCGCCGGGGCACCAGCACCGGCACGTCGGCGTTCGATCGGGCGCGCACGCTGCGCGCGCTGGCGCGGCCGCGCGCCGCGGCCGAGGACTTCGTCCGTCCCGGGCACGTGTTCCCGCTGCGCGCGATGCCGGGCGGCGTCCTGCGCCGCGCCGGCCACACCGAGGCGGCGCCCGACCTCTGCCAGCTGGCGGGGCTCCGGCCGGTCGCGGCGGTGTGCGAGATCCTGGCCGAGGACGGCCGCATGATGCGCATGCCCGAGCTGCGCGTGTTCGCCGCCCGGCACGGGCTCGGCATCCTCACCATCCGCGACTTGATCGCGTGGCGCCGCCACCGCGAGCAGCTCGTGCGGCCGGTGCTGCGCGTGCCGCTGCCCACCGCGGTGGGCGTGTTCCAGCTCCATCTCTACGAGAGCGTGCTCGAGGGCGACCACCACATCGCGCTCGTCAAGGGCCGCATCTCGTCCACGAGGCCGGAGCTGGTGCGCGTCCACTCGCAGTGCCTGACCGGAGACGTGTTCGGGTCCCAGCGCTGCGACTGCGGCCCGCAGCTCCACGCCGCCCTCGCGGCGATCGCCCGGCGCGGCTCGGGCGTCCTCCTCTACCTCCGGCAGGAGGGGCGCGGGATCGGACTCAAGAACAAGCTCCGTGCCTACCAGCTGCAGGACAAGGGGTACGACACGGTGACGGCGAACCTGAAGCTCGGCTTCGCCGCCGACCTGCGCGATTACGGGATCGGCGCGCAGATCCTCGTCGACCTCGGCGTACGCCGCATCGATCTCCTCACGAACAACCCGCGGAAGGTCGTGGGCCTCGAGGCGTACGGGCTCACGATCGAGAAGCGCGTCCCGGTGCAGACGAAGGCGAACCGCTACAACCGGCGCTACCTGTCCACCAAGCGCGACAAGCTCGGCCACCTGCTCGACCTGACCGGGGACGAACGGTGAGCGTCCCCGCGCAGCACTTCGCCGTCGTGGCCGCGCGCTGGAACGAGACGTTCGTGAAGCGCATGGTGGAGGCGGCGCTCGAAACGCTGCGCCGCGAGGGCGTGCCCGCCGAGCACGTCGAGCTCACCTGGGTGCCGGGCAGCCACGAGCTGCCGGTCGCGGCATCGTGGGCGGCGCGCTCGGGGCGGTTCGATGCCGTGCTGGCGTTCGGCGTCGTGATCCGCGGCGAGACCGAGCACTTCCGGCTCGTGGCCGACGGCGCCACGCACGGCCTCCAGCGCGTGGCGCTCGACACCGGCGTGCCGGTGCTGAACGGCGTGCTCGCGGTAAACGACGCGGCCCAGGCCGAGGCCCGCTCGGGCGGCACGCATGGCAACACCGGGGCGCAGACCGCGCTCGCGGCGCTCGCCATGGCGCGCCTGTACGGCGCGGCGCGGGGGCGATCGTGAGCGCGCCGACCGGGGCGCGGCGGCACGCGCGCGAGGTGGCATTCCGGGTCGCGTACCAGGCCGACCTCGCGGGCGACGCCTACCCGCTGGCGTGGGACCTGCGGCGCGAGCACGAGCGTGAACTCTCGGACGACCAGACCGAGCTCGTCGAGGCGATCGTCGGCGCACTCGGCGCGCGCGGCACCGAGATCGATGCCGAGCTGGAGGCGGCGATGGAGGGCCGCTGGCCGATGGGGCGCCTGGCGGCGACCGATCGCGCGGTGCTGCGCGTCGGCGTGGCCGAGCTGCTCGCGCGCGCCGGCTCGCCGGCGCGGGTCGTGCTCGACGAGGCGATCGACATCGCGCGCACCTACGGCAGCGAGGAGTCCGGCCGGTTCGTGAACGGCGTCCTCGATCGTGCCGCGCGCCGGCTCCGGCCGGCGGAGTTCTGATGCTGCACGCGATCGTGAGCGACGTGCACGCGAACCTCGAGGCGCTCGAGGCGGTGCTCGCCGACATCGTCCTGCGCGGCGCCGACGACACGGTGTGCCTCGGGGATTTCGTGGGCTACGGCGCATCGCCGAACGACTGCATCGCGCTCCTCCGTCCGAGGATCGCGGCGGCGGTGCTCGGCAATCACGACCTGGCCGCGCTCGATCCGGCCATGCTCGAGTACTTCAACGCCGAGGCCGCCGCCGCCGCGCGCTGGACGACCGACGCGCTCACGCGCGAGCACGCCGGTTACCTGCGCGCGCTGCCCTACTCGGTGGCGTGGAGCGGCGCCCGGCTGGTGCACGCCTCGCCGGCGGAGCCCGAGCAGTGGAACTACGTGTTCAGCCCCGCCGAGGCGGTGGACGAGATGTCCCACTGCGAAGAGCCGGTGTGTTTCGTCGGCCACTCGCACTTTCCCGGCACGTTCACGGTGAACGGCACGCGGGCGACCTACACGCGCGACGCGCGAATCGCGGGCGATCGCGTCCGCCGTCACCTGATCGTCGTGCCGAGCGTCGGCCAGCCCCGCGACGGCGATCCGCGCACCGGCTATCTCCTCTGGGACGACGCCGCGTGGACGTTCGAGCACGTGCGGCTGGACTACGACATCGAGGGCGCCATGCGGCGCATCCGCTCGGCCGGCCTGCCTCCGCACCTCGCCGACCGCCTGCTGTGGGGCGAGTGATTCCATGGCGCGCGTCTCGACGCTGGATCACTGGGAGTCGTACTGGAAGGGCCACCAGCAGGACATCGAGGACACCTACTCGACCGGCGGCCGGCTCGTGCGCGAGGTGCTCGCGGACGGGCCCGTGGCCGGCAAGCTCGTCCTGGAGATCGGCGCGGGCTCGGGACGCGATCTCCTGGAGCTCGCCCGCCGGGGAGCGCGCGGGATCGTGCTGGACTACTCCCCGGCATCGTTGCGACTGGTGAAGCGCCTGGCGGCCTCCCAGGCGATTCCGGTGATGTTCGTGCTGGCGGACGCGACCCGCATGCCGTTCCGCGACGGGGCGATCGACATCTCGTTCCACCAGGGACTGCTCGAGCACTTCCGCGACCCGATGCCGCTGCTGCGCGAGAACGCCCGCATCACGCGCTCCGGCGGGCGCGTGCTCGTGGACGTGCCGCAGACGTACCACGCCTACACGGTGATGAAGAAGCTCCTCATCCTCGCCAACCGCTGGTTCGCGGGCTGGGAGACGCAGTTCAGCGTCGGGCAGCTCGAGCGGCTGGTGCGCGCGGCCGGGCTCGACGTGGTGCGGAGCTACGGCGACTGGATGGTGCCCGGGCTCTGGTACCGGGTCGTGCGCGAATCGCTGAAGCGCGGGCTCAACGTCCGCCTGCCGCTCGATCCTAGGGGACCCGCCGCGTGGTCGCGCGCGTGGGAGGGACTGCGCGCCCGCCTGCGCCTCCGGCGCTGGGCGCTCAACACCTGCCACGTCATCGGCACCGTGGGACGCCGCCGGTGACCGGACAACCTTCGCGACCGACAGGGCCGCCGGCGATGAGCCGCAGGCGAAGCGCCGCCACACGTCGCCGCAGGCGAAGCGCCTCGGGACGCGGCGGGTGCCGGGCATGACCGCCTCGCCCGGGCACCTGCTCGCGATCAACTTCCGCGATCCCGCCCACCCCGAGGCGGGCGGCGCGGAGCTCCACCTGGAGCAGGTGCTGCTCGACGCGCTCCGCCGCGGCTGGCGCGTGACCTGGCTCGCCACCACGTTCCCGGGCGGCGCCGCCGAGGACGAGCACCGCGGGATGCGCGTGCTGCGCCGGGGCAACTGGTGGAACTTCAACTTCATCGTGCCGCGCGTGCTGGCGCGCGAGTTCTCGGGCGCGCACGCCCCCGAGCTGATCGTGGAGGACATCAATAAGGTGCCGTGCTTCACCCCGTGGCTCACTCGCACCCCGGTGGCGGTGATCGTGCCGCACCTGTTCGGGAGCACGGTGTTCCGCGAGGCGAACCTCGTGGTCGCCGCGTACGTGCTCCTGCTCGAGTCGCTCATCCCGTTCGCGTATGCGCGCTGCCGGTTCCTCGTCATCTCCGAGAGCACGCGCGACGACCTGGTGGCGCGCGGCATCGCGCGCGAACGCGTGGCGGTGGTGCACTGCGGGGTCGATCACGAGCGGTACCGCGTCGATCCCGCGGCCGCGAAGGCGCAGCGCCCGACGCTCGCCTTCGTGGGGCGCCTGCGGCGCTACAAGGGACTCGACTGGGTGATGCGCTCGCTGCCGGCCGTGCTCGCGCGCGTCCCGGACGCGCGTCTCCAGGTGATCGGCGACGGCCCCTACGCCGGCACGCTCCGGGCGGAGGCCGCGCGCCGCGGCGTGTCGCGGGCGGTGGAGTTCCTCGGTTTCCTGCCCGGCGCCGAGAAGGTGAAACGCCTGCAGTCGGCGTGGGCGCTGCTGCAGCCCAGCCCGAAAGAAGGCTGGGGGCTCACCGTCGTCGAGGCCGCGGCATGCGGCACGGCGGTCGTGGCGAGCGACGCGCCCGGCCTGCGCGACTCGGTGCGGCGCGACCAGACCGGCCTGCTGGTTCGGTTCGGCGACACGGCCGCGCTCGCCGAGGCGCTGGTCCGCGTGCTCACCGACCCCGCGCTCCGCGACCGTCTCGGCCGGGCCGGCGCGGAGTGGGCGGCGCGCTTCCGCTGGGACGATTGCGGCCGGCGCTCGATGGCCGCGCTCACCGGCGCGCGGGAGGCATCGTGAGCGTCGGGCGCTCGCCGCGGGGTATCGCGCTGCTCGGCGCCAAGGTGCTGGTCAGCGTCCTCCTGTTCGTCTGGCTGTTCCGGAAGCTGCAATGGTCGGCGATCGGCCCCGCGCTCCGGCACGCGGATCCCGCGTGGGTCGCGGGCGCGGCCGGGATGCTGATCGCGAGCCACGTGCTCGCGTCCTACCAGTGGGGGCGACTGCTCAAGGCGGCGGGGATCGAACTGCCGTTCTGGAAGGTGGTCGCCTACTACTTCGTGGGACAGTTCTTCAACAACTTCCTGCCGGCGAACGTCGGCGGCGACCTGGCCCGGACGCTGGATGCCGCGCGCGCCGCGTCGTCGCGGAGTACGGCGCTCTCCACCGTGATCCTCGACCGGCTGATCGGCACGGCGGCGCTCGGCTGCGTCGCGGTCGTGACGACGCTGCCCGCGATCGATCGTTTTCATCTCGTGACGGCCTACGCCGGGGTGGTGGTGTTCTTCGGCGTCTCCCTGGTCATGCTGCGCGCCGTGCTCGAACCGCGCGTGCTGGCCGGGCTCGAGCGGTTCATGGCCCGCGTGGGATTGAGCCGGTTCTCACCCGCCCTCGACCAGCTGTCGGGGCGGCTCGCCGTGTTCCGCGGCC
This sequence comes from uncultured bacterium, assembly GCA_964434945.1. Taxonomy (GTDB): domain Bacteria; phylum Eisenbacteria; class RBG-16-71-46; order RBG-16-71-46; family RBG-16-71-46; genus JAIOPA01. The sequence goes on from CAYSWZ010000049.1 coordinate 9,422, forward strand.
AACGCCGGATGCTGCTCGAGGTGTTCTGCGTGGCGATGCTGGTGCAGGTGATGCGCATCGGTGTCCACGTTTTGTTCGCCCGGGCACTCGGCCTGCACGTGGATACCGCCTACTTCTTCCTTTTCGTGCCGCTGCTCGGGGTGATAGTCTCTCTGCCCATCTCATTGAATGGCATCGGGGTGCGCGAAGGGGCCGGCATGCTGCTGTTCGGCCTGGTGGGGCTCGACCGCGCCAGCGCGTTCGCGCTGCAGTTCGGCACGTACCTCGTCGCCGTCGGGGTCAGCTTGATCGGCGGGATGGTCTTCCTGGCTCGCATCCCGAGCCGGCGGGCCAGAGCCCGGAATCCACGGAGGTCCACCGAATGATCCCGACCCAGCGCTCAGCCGCGCTGATCTCGGTGCTCGTGCTGCTCCTCTCTGCCGTCGTCTACTTCCTCACGCTCACCCCGACCGTGCCGTTCTGGGACTCCGGCGAGTTCATCGCGGTGGCCCACATCCTGGGCGTCCCGCATCCACCGGGAACGCCGTTCGTGGTCCTCGTTGGCCGGGTGGCCACGCTGATCCCGTGGAAGAGCATCGCCGAGCGCGTGAACGCCGTGTCCGCCGTGTGCTCGGCGTTCGCGGTGTGCCTCACCTACCTCTCCATCCTGCGCATGCTGCGCATCGCGCAGGGTGGCGAGCGCAAGCCCTGGCAGGAGTGGGCCGCGATCGCAGGCGCGGCCACGGGCGCGCTGATGCTCGCGTTCAGCGACAACTGGTGGGAGAACTCGACCGAGGCCGAGGTCTACCAGATGATGAGCCTGTTCACGATCTTCATCTTCTGGCTGGGACTCCGGTGGTGGGAGGCGCACGAG
>CAYSWZ010000050.1:0-10906 GCA_964434945.1 uncultured bacterium
GCACCACGTGCGCCCGTCTCGAGCGGTCAGCGGGTCTTCCGTGCCCTGCGCGCCCCGGCAGGCGACGCGGGCCGCCGCGGATCGGGTGAACGACCCTGGTCTCGAGTTCCGGCGCCCGCCGTGGCCGGTGCAGCGCGCGCGGCGACCGCTTGAAGTGTCCCTGGGAGGAGACATGGCGATCCAGACCGACGAGATCAAGGCGATCAACGAGCGTATCGAGCGCGAGAGCGTCGTGGTCCAGGCCATCACGGCCGAGGTATCCAAGGCGATCGTCGGACAGCACTATCTCGTCAACCGGATGATCATCGGCCTGCTGGCGAACGGCCACATCCTCATCGAGGGCGTGCCGGGACTGGCCAAGACCTACGCCGTCCGCACGCTGTCGTCGGCGATCCGGACGCGCTACCAGCGCATCCAGTTCACGCCCGACCTGCTGCCCTCGGACATCATCGGGACCATGATCTACAACCAGAAGACCGGGGAGTTCGTCACCAGCAAGGGGCCGATCTTCGCGAACCTGATCCTCGCGGACGAGATCAACCGCACCCCGCCCAAGGTGCAGAGCGCCCTGCTCGAAGCCATGCAGGAACGCCAGGTCACGATCGGGGATCACTCCTACAAGCTCGACGACCCGTTCCTCGTGCTGGCGACCCAGAATCCGATTGAGCAGGAGGGCACCTATCCGCTGCCGGAGGCGCAGCTCGACCGGTTCCTGCTCAAGATCAAGATCGGGTATCCCTCGCGGGACGAAGAGCGCGAGATCGTCGAGCGCATCGCCGGCGCCGGGGAGCCGCCGATCGCGCCGGTCGTCGACCCGGCCGACATCGTCAAGGCGCGCGAGCTGTGCCGGCAGGTCTACATCGACCGGAAGCTCAAGGACTACATCCTCGACCTGGTGTTCGCGACGCGCGAACCGGAGAAGTACGGCCTTGCCGACCTGAAGCCGCTCATCCGCTTCGGGGCGTCGCCGCGCGCCTCGATCAACCTCACGACCACCGTGCGGGCGATGGCCTTCCTCAAGCGCCGTGGTTTCGTCATTCCGGAGGACGTCAAGGAGCTGGCGGCGGACGTGCTCCGGCACCGCATCATCCTGTCCTACGAAGCCGAAGCCCAGGAGCTGTCGACGGACGACGTCATCCAGCGCATCCTGGCCTCGGTCGAAGTCCCGTGACGTCGCGGCGCGCGCGACCCGGCTGCGCGCACCCGGTCGCTCCCCGACCCGCCTGAGCCCGGACCCCGACCGCATGCTCTCACCCGAGATCCTCGACAAGCTGCGCCAGATCGACCTGCACACCCGCAAGATCCTCAACACGAGCTTCGTGGGCGAGTACCGGTCGACGTTCAAGGGCACCGGCATGGAGTTCGTGGACATCCGCGAGTACCTGCCCGGTGACGACATCCGCGCCATCGACTGGAAAGTGACCGCTCGCATGGAGCGGCCGTACGTGAAGAAGTTCGTCGAGGAGCGCGAACTGACGGTGCTCCTGCTCGTGGACGCTTCGGGCTCCGGTCACTTCGGCACGCGCTCGCAGTTCAAGCTCGAGCAGTCCGCCCAGGTCGCGGCCACGCTCGCGTTCTCGGCTGTGACCAACAACGACAAGGTCGGCCTGCTGTTCTTCACCGACCAGGTCGAGCGCGTGGTGCCTCCCCGCAAGGGCCGGCAGCACGTGCTGCGCCTGGTGCGCGAGATCCTCACCTACCAGCCCGAACGGCGCGGGACGAACCCCGTGACCGCGCTCGAGTTCGTGATGCGCATCCTCAAGCATCGCGCGATCGTGTTCATGCTCAGCGATTTCATGGGCGACGGATTCGCGCCCGAGCGCGTGCGCATTCCGCTCGGCATCGCGGCGCGCAAGCACGACCTGGTGGCAATCCCGATCAGCGACCCGGCGGAATGGGAGCTCCCGCAGGTGGGCACGGTCGATCTCGAGGACACCGAGACCGGCGAGATCGTGAGCGTGAACACGTCGGACGCGCGCCTGCGCCGCGCCTACCGCGCGCACATGCAGCGCCTGCTCGCCCAGCGGAGCGGGCTGTTCGCGCAGCTCAGCATCGACGCCATCGACCTCACCACGCACGACGACTTCACGCCCAAGCTGCACAAGTTCTTCCGGCAGCGGGCGAGACGGGCGCAGGCATGATCGCGGCGGGCCTGCTGCTGGCGATGATCGCGGCGAGCGCGGCGGTGCGGCCGGCGGTGACGCAGAAGCTCACGCTGCCGCCGCGGCTCACCGTGGGCGACCGCTTCGAGGTGGTGCTCGACGTCACGAGCCCGCCGCGCAGCCTCGTCACCGGACCGCTCACGGACAGCGCCCGCGTGTTCGTGGTCGCGGGGGAGCACCGCGCCACGCGCATCCGCCCCGACCGCGACGAGGCCACCTACCGGCTGAGCGTCGCCGGGTTCGAGGCCGGGCGGCAGCGCCTGCCCACGTTCGTGTTCCTGGTCTCCTCGGGCGCGCGGACCGACACGCTGCGCACCGACACCGCCTCGGTCACCATCGCCAGCATCCTGCCCGCGAAGATGCAGGACATCCACGGCCTCGCGCCGCCCGAGACGTTCCCGAACCTGTGGCTGTGGATCGTGCCCGGGGCCGTGCTCCTGCTCGCCGCCCTCGCCTGGCTCGTGCACCGGCTGCTCCGGCGCTACCGCGCGCTCCAGGAACTGGCCGCGGCGCCGCTGCCCCCGTGGGAGGAGGCGCTCGCCGCGCTCGACGCCGCGCCGTGGCGCGAGTGGCTCGAAACCGGGCAGGTGAAGCGCTACTCGTACACGTTGTCCCAGATCCTCAAGCACTACATCGAGCGGCGCTTCGAGTTCGACGCGGTGGAACAGACCACGACCGAGCTGCTCGCGAGCATGCGCACCCGGCGGACGCCGATGCGCGAGGAGGTGGCCCGGTTCTTCACCTGGCTCGACCTCGTCAAGTACGCGAAGTCGGTGCCGCCCACGGGCGACGCGGAGTCCGCGATCGGGCAGGTGCGCGAGTTCGTGATGAAGACCACGCCGCCCCCACCCACCCCGCACCCGACCGCGCCGGCCGCGAGTCCCGGCGCGGGTCCGGCCGCCGCGACGGGGAGCGCCTGAGCATGCGCTTCGCCTCTCCCGGCTTCCTGCTCCTGCTCCTGCCCGTGGCGGCGCTCCTGTGGCTCGAGCGTTCCAAGCGCACGAGCGCGGTCCGCTTTCCCGACGTTTCGTTCCTGCGCGCGCACCAGGGGCTGAGCCGGTACTGGCGGCCGCTGCTGCTCCTCTGCAACACCGCCGCGCTCGTGCTCATGGTGCTGGCGCTGGCCCGCCCGCAGCGCGGGCGCGTGATCCAGGAGGTGGAGTCGCGGGGAGTGGACATCATGCTGTGCATGGACGTCTCGGAATCCATGTCCACGCCCGACCTGCAACCGGATCGCCTCACCGCGGCCAAGCAGCGCGCGGCGGAGTTCATCACCAAGCGGGAGGGCGACCGCATCGGCCTGGTGGTGTTCGCGAACGGCTCCATGACGCTGTGCCCGCTCACGCTCGACCGCTCGGTCCTCGCGGCGATCATCGGCCGGCTCCAGCTCGGCACGATCGACGGCACGCGCACCGCGATCGGCATGGGACTCTCGAGCGCGGTGGCACGACTCAAGGACTCGAACGCGCGCAGCAAGGTGGTGATCCTGCTCACCGACGGCCTCAATAACACCGGTGAGATCGACCCACTGACCGCGGCGCGGCTCGCGCAGAGCTTCGGCATCAAGCTCTACTGCATCGGCGTGGGCTCGCGCACGCCGGTCACGGTGATGGTCAATGACCCGGTGTGGGGCCAGCGGCCGCAGACCGTGGCGGCGGACTTCGACATGAAGACGCTGGAGGATGCCGCCACGCTCACCGGCGGCAAGGCGTACGAGGCCTCGGACAACGAGGCGCTCGGACGGATCTACGACGACATCAACCGCCTCGAGACGACCCACTTCAAGACCGCGCGGCACACGCTCTATTCGGAGCGGATGGGCGAGTTCCTGCTGCCCGCCTTGGCGCTCTTCCTGCTCGGATCGATCGTCCCCGCCGTGGCGTTCCGGAGGCTGCCGTGACGCCGGCCTGGCCCTCGCTCCTCTCCCACCCCGCCCCGGCCTCGTGGCCGCTCGCGCTGCTCGCCGCCGCGCCATCCGGTCTCGTTCGCTGGGGAGCGCCGCGACTGCTGCTGCTGCTGTTCGCGGTCCCGGCGGCGGCGCTGCTCATGCTCGCGGGCGCCTGGCTCAGGCGCCGCCGGCTCGGGCGGCTGGCCGAGCCCGGACTCGTCCCCCGCCTCACCGACAGCCGGAGCGCCCGCCTCGCGGCCGTGAAGGCTGGGTGCCTGCTCGCCGGGCTCACGCTCCTCGTCGTGGCGCTCGCGCGTCCGCAATGGGGCGAGAAGCTCCAGGTTTACAAGGGCCGCGGGATCGACATCGTCATCGCGCTCGACGCCTCGAAGAGCATGCTGGCGACCGACGTTGCCCCGAACCGGCTCGCGCGCGCGAAATCGCAGATCGCCGCGCTGCTCGACAACCTGAGCACGGACCGGGTCGGCATCGTGGCGTTCGCCGGCGACGCGCAGGTGATGTGCCCGCTCACGCCCGACGTGGAGGCCGCCAAGCTGTTCCTCGACATCATCGACCCGGATCACATGCCGCATCCCGGCACGAACATCGAGAAGGCGGTCGAGACCTCGGTCGCGCTCTTCGATCCCGGCCCCGAGAACTCCCGGGCGCTGGTCCTCGTCACCGACGGCGAGACGCTGGACGGCGACCCGGGCGCCGCGGTGCGGGTGGCGGCGGAGGCCGGAGTGCGCATCTTCGCCGTCGGCGTGGGCACGGCCGAGGGTTCGACCATCCCCGAGAGCGAGGGCGGCGGCACGCACTACAAGAAGGACGAACACGACAAGATCGTGGTGTCGCGCCTGGCGGAGCGCCTGCTGCTGGTGATGGCCAAGGCCACCGATGGGCGCTACTTCCGCTCCGAGAGCATCAACCTGAACGACCTGGTCGCCGCCCTGGACCAGCTCCAGAAGCACGACATCGGCGGCGCCGGGTACGTGGAATACGAAGAGCACTACCAGCTCTTCCTGCTGGCCGCGTTCCTCCTGTGCCTGGCGGGCGTGCTGATGAGCGACCGCCGTGGCGCGTGGTTCGCGCGCGAGGGAGGCCGGGGCGGCGCGCGCTGGGCGCGCTGGGCGGCCGCGCTGCGCGCACGCCGGCCCCGCGCACGCAACGTGACCGCGGCGCTGCTGCTCGGAGTGATGCTGGCCGTGCCGGCCCGCGCCGGCGTGGGCGCGAGCATGCGGCGCGGGCTCGCGCTCGAGCGTGACGGCAAGTATGCGGACGCGCTCAAGGCCTTCGAGGAGGCGCTCGTGCTGGAGCCCGACAACCTCCGCATCCACTATGACATCGGACGAGTCCGCTTCGAGATGAACCAGCACGCGGACGCGGTGGATCACTTCCAGCTCGGTCTCCTCTCCAAGTCGCGGGCGCTGCGCGCGAACAGTCTCTACAATCTCGGCGACACGCAGTACCGCCAGAAGCAGCTCGACGAGGCGATCGCGTCGTACACGCAGGCGCTGCTGCTCCGCCCCGACGACCTGAACGCGAAGCAGAACCTCGAGTTCTGCTGGAAGATGAAGGCACAACAGCAGCAGCAACCGGACTCCTCGCGCAAGCAGCCGCAGCAGCAGAAGCCCCAGCCGCAGCAGAAGCCGCAGCCCCAGCCCTCGTCGCAGCAGGCGCAGGCCCAAGCCGGACAGGGAGCGAAGGGTGCGATGAGCCGGGAACAGGCGGATCGCATGCTGCAGGCGCTCGCGAGCAAGGAGCGGCAGAACCTGAAGAACCAGCCCAAACCGCCGCAGCCGCAGAACCCCGGAGGCAGGGATTGGTGACGGAAGATCGCGACCGGAACGCGCCGGTCGGCTCGGGTCGGGCGCGGCTGCCCGCAGTTGCGCACACCGGTGCGGCGCTCCTGCTCGGCGTCTTGCTCGTGGCGCGAATCGCCTGGGCCGGCGACCTCGAGTTCTCGGCGGCCGTGGATCGGACCACGGTCGGGCTCGGCGAGACGCTCGAGCTCACGCTCACGGTCCAGGGCGAGGACATGCTGTCCGCGCCGTCGCCGGTGCTGCCCCCGCTCGCCGACTGGAGCGTGCTCGGGAGTTCGTCGTCACAGGCCACGAACATCTCGCTCGTCAACGGCCAGATGAAGAAGGAAGTGACGCTCAACTTCATCTACGAGCTCGCCCCGAAGCGTCTCGGCAAGCTGACGATCCCGCCGTGCCAGCTCACGTACCAGGGGAGGTCCTACGCGAGCCAGCCGATCGAGGTCATGGTCGTGAAGGCCGCCCAGGGACAGGCGGCGCCCGCCACCCCGGGGCCTGGCACGCCGTCCGCCCGCTCGCAGGTGCCCATCGAGGGCAACCTCGTTCTGGCCGTCACGCCCAGCCGGAGAACCGTGTACGTGGGCGAGCCGGTCACCGTGGAGGTGTCGCTCATGACGCGCCTCCAGATCAGCAACGCCGGCTGGGCCGAGTTGCCCTCGTTCGCCGGCTTCTGGACCGAGAACCTCTTCGACGCCGACCGCTTCCACTTCGAGCGCCGGGTCGTCGACGGCAGGGCGTACGACGTGTCGCCGCTGAAGAAGGTGGCGCTGTTCCCGCTCTCCCCCGGCATGGCCACGATCAAGCCCATGGCGTTCAATGTCGCCGTGACCCAGCCCTCGCGCGACATCTTCGACATGTTCGGCACCACGCAGACCGTGCGGGTGGAGTCCAAGCCCGTCACGCTCAACGTGCTGCCCCTGCCCGAGGCGGGAAAGCCCAAGGAGTTCACGGGCGGGGTGGGCCAGTTCACGCTGAGCGCGACGCTCGACCGTTCGACGACCACGAACAGCGAGCCGGTGAGCCTGACCGTGAAACTCTCCGGGACCGGCAACATCCGCATGATCGACAAGCCCCTGCTCCCGGCGGTCGACGGGCTCAAAGTGCTGGAGCCCGAGGTCAAGGATGATGCGCACGTGACCGCGGACGGGGTGAGCGGCACCAAGACGTTCCGCTTTCCCATCATCCCGCAGGGTGATGGGAAGTACGTGATCCCGGCCATCGCCGTCGCCACGTTCGATCCCAGCTCGCACTCCTATCGCACCCTCAAGGCGGGGCCCTTCGAGTTCACCGCCAGCGGGTCGGCCGCGGCCGCGCCGCTCACCGAGCCCTCCGGCCTCAAGGTGCTGGGCACCGACATCGACTACATCAAGCCCGACGCGGCGGCGCTGGCGATCGTGCCGCTCGCCCCGCCGTGGTGGTCGAACCTGCTCTACGTGCTGTCGCTGGCGATGCTCGCCGGCGCGCTCGGGTATCGCGGCCATCGCGAGCGGCTCGTCTCGGACCGTGGCTATGCGCGCAAGTCGCGCTCCTCCGCCCTCGTCCGCCAGCGGCTCCGGCAGGCCGAGCGATTGCTCCGCCAGCAGGACGAGCGCGGGCTCTACGCCGCGCTCACGCAGGCCGTCATGGGCTATCTCGGCGACCGATTCAACATCGAGACGCACGCGATGACCAAGGACCAGCTCCGTGCCGCGCTCGAGCAGCACCAGGTCACTCCCGAGCTGACCGCGACCGTTCTCGGGATCGTGGACGAATGCGAGCTGGCGCGTTTCTCGCCGGCGCTGCTCGAGCACCGCGATCCCCGCCGCCTGTTCGAGCGCACGCGCGAAGCGCTGGGCCGCATCTAGCATGTTCTCCACGTGGAGCCGGGCCTCGTGATCGCCAGCCTCTTGATCCTGGTGGCGTTGACGCCGCTCCAGGCCTACAACCACGGCAATCGGCTCTATGCCGGGAAGGACTATGCCGGCGCCGCGGCGGCGTATGAGCAGGCGCTCGCCGCGGGCCCGAGCGCGGCGGTCCACTACAACCTCGGCAACGCGCTGTTCAAGTCGGGGCAGGTCGGGCGCGCGATCCTCGAGTACCGGCGGGCGCGGGCGCTCGATCCCTCCGACCCGGACATCGCGGCCAATCTCGTCTTCGCGCGCAGCTACCGCGCGGACAAGGTGATGTCCGACCCGGGCCCGCTCGCGCGCACGCTCGGCGTGCTGACGCACCGCCTGTCGTGGCGCGCAGCGGCGGAGCTGGCGGCGGTCTGCTGTGCGTTGTCCTCGCTGTTGCTGGCCCTGTGGTGGTTGCGACGCTGGCCGCTGCTCCTGGTCGGGGCTTCGCTGTCCGCGCTCGCCATGCTGTTCGGACTCGTGACGCAGCAGGTCTGGGCGGGCGAGGTCGCGAGCCGGCCCGCGGTGATCGTGGTGCCTGAGGTCAACGCGCTCAGCGGTCCGGGGCCGGAGTTCAAGCAGATCCTGCTCGCGCACGATGGCACCGAGGTGCGCATCCGCGAGGTGCGCGGCGACTACCTGCTCGTCCAGCTCCCCGGCGGGACCGGCGGTTGGGTCCGGCACGAGACGGTCGAGCGCGTGTATCCCTGAAGTGCGCGCCGCCCGCCCGAGCGGCGGGTGGGGCGGAATACCGGTTCGCGCGCACCTGTCGTAACCTCCGCCCGTGCCCCTCGCCCCCCTGCTCATCGGCGCCGCCGGGATCGCGCTCGTCCTCATCATCGTCTGGGACGCGTTCGAGACGATCCTGGTTCCGCGGCGCATCGGACGGCGCGTCCGGCTCACGCGCTATTTCTACATGCTCACGTGGCGGGCGTGGCGGGCGGTCGCGCGCCGCGTGCGCAAGTCCTCGCGGCGCGAATCCCTGCTCGGTTTCTACGGACCACTGTCGCTGCTTCTGCTCCTCAGCTGCTGGGCCGCCGGCCTCATCTTCGCGTTCGGGCTGCTCGAGTTCGCCACGCGCGGCCGGTCCGGTTCCGGCCCGGTCGATTTCGGCGTCCAGCTCTACATGAGTGGCGAGACGTTCTTCACCCTCGGCTTCGGCGACTTCACCCCGACCACGGGCGTCGGCCGGCTGCTGGCCGTGCTCGAGGCGGGACTCGGGTTCGGGTTCCTCGGAACGGTGATCGGCTACCTGCCCACCATGTACGCCGCGTTCTCCCAGCGCGAGATCGGGATCTCGTTGATGGACGCCCGCGCCGGCTCGCCGCCGACGGCGGCCGAGTTCGTGTGGCGCTCGCCCCCGCCGGGCGACGACGGGCTGTGCGAGGAACTGCTCGCGGCATGGGAGCGCTGGTCGGCGCAGCTCCTCGAGACGCACATCTCCTATCCCCAGCTCGCCTACTACCGCTCGCAGCACGGCAATCAGTCGTGGCTCGGATCGCTGACGACGATTCTCGATTCCACCTCGCTGCTGCTCGCGAGGCCGGGCGCCCCCACCGCATCCCAGGCGCAACTCACGTTCGCCATGGCGCGGCACGCGCTCGTGGACATCACGCAGATCTTCGTCCCGCGCTTCCGGCCGGGGGCCGGCGATCGGCTCGCGCCCGAGACCTGGCGCCTGCTGCGGGACCGGCTCGCTGCGATGCCGCACGTGCCGCCGGTCGACGAGGGGTTCGAGGTCCGGCTCGCCGAGTTGCGCCGGCTCTACGAGCCGTACGCGCAGGCGCTCGCCGCATACCTGCTGTTCGAGTTGCCGCCGTGGATCCACGCGCAGCCCCGCCGCGACAACTGGCGCGGTGGTCCCTGGGACAGGCTGATCTCCGCTCGCGCGGAGACGGCACAGCGGGGCGAGGAACACTTCTGACGGCCGGCGTGCCGGGTCGCGGGCACCGGCGGCATCAGGCCGGGACCCTCGACACGCGGGTGCGATCGATCCACACGAACCAGAGCACGAACACGGGCATCACGCTGGACGCGATCTTCAACGCGAAGACGCTCGGCGGCGGAGTGCCCCGGATGGAACCCGTGTAGAGATACGCCAGCGCCGCGACCAGCGACCAGAGCGAAAGCTGTCCCTGCCACGACCGGGCCTTCGTCGCGGAGAGGTAGACCCCGAGGCCCACCACGAGCAGCCCGATCTCGGTGACGGCGGTGCCGGCAACGGAGTTCCAGAGTCCGAGACCCACCTTCGGACCGCCCCACGGAGCGAGCGGGAGGTCCGGGCGATGCGAAACGAAGTCCAGCACCCAGTGACTGAACACCGCGATCGCCACCCATGCCGCGCCGAGGACGTACCCCGTCCATTGTCGATAGGCGGCGGCCGCCAGCAGCGCCCAGACCAGCGCCATCAACAGGCTGTGGGAGTAGGGATAGCTCTCGAAATCGAGCGGCGTGAACGCCGTGTCGCCCGGCGCGATGCGCACCCGCTCGATCCCGAGCCAGAGAAAGAGCGGCCACAGCACGTCGAGGAACAGGGCCGCCGTGAGGAGCGTGGCGAGCGACGTGCGGGGCGCCGCCCGCCTGGCGGCGAAACCGACGGCAAAGTGCCCGATGAACATCGCGCGGCCCTCCTGCGAGTTCAGGGTTCCTTCATGTGCGCGCGGGCGCTGCGTCCGCGCGCCCGCCGGTCACTCGACGACGTTGAAGATCTCGCGGGAGCCCGAGACGCAGTACGGGACGAACGTGTCGTACCAGGCGCGCCACTCGGCCGAGCCCGTCACCTTCTTCATCTCCTGCTCGAACGCCGAGAGATTCTCGAACGTCAGCTCGTGAACGATGGTGTAGGAGGTGCTGACGAGATCCGTGAGGAGCCTGGACTCGGCCTTCAGTCCGAGCCTCTTGATGAGCGCACGGCCCTCCTTGAACGCTGCGACGGCGGGCTTCGACTGGCCGAACTTGACCTGGAACAGGTTCCTCACGACGATCATGCTGCCCTCCGATTCTCGGTGGATGCGACGCTGGCCTGCTTCGAGTTGCCGCGAGTGCGCAGCCTACCATCGGCCATCGGGTGCGTCGCCGAACTCGTTCGCGTGCGGTCGCCGTCGAGCGGAGGTTCGCGGCCGGGGAGCCTGCACCAGCCCGGGCGAGTGTCGAAGCCCGCCG
>CAYSWZ010000051.1:0-38243 GCA_964434945.1 uncultured bacterium
CTGTTCCACCGATCCGCGATGGTGCGCGCGCAGGGCGACGTCATGCGATTGGGCATCTTCAACGAGGTGGTCCCGGACTTCACGCCCGCCGAGAGCAGCGACGTGGACCTGGTGTTCAAGGTCACCGAGAAGCAGGTCGGCACCGCGTCGGCCGGCGCCGGCTACACGAACCAGTCCGGGCTCACCGGCTTCCTCGAGATCGGGCACAACAACGTGCTCGGCAACAACCAGCAGCTGGCGCTGCACCTCGAGCGGGGCGGCAAGCTCGAGAACTACACCCTGAGCTTCACGGAGCCGTGGTTCCACGACGCGCCCACGCTGCTCGGCTTCTCGGCCTACAGCACGTACAGCGTCCTCGACCAGTACGACGAGCGGCGCCGCGGCGTCTCCGGCCGCATCGGCCGGCCGCTGCCGTGGCCGGATTACTCGCGCGGCTCGATCGCGTACACGTTCGAGGCGCTCCAGTTCACGAATGTCCGCCCCGGCATCCAGCTCGGGGGCATCACGATCGGCAAGGAGGAGCTCAACAGCACGATCCAGTTGAACTTCCTCCGCAACAGCACCGACAATCCGTTCTATCCCACGCACGGGACGCGGCTGTCGCTCGACGACGAGTTCACCGGCGGGCCGTTCGGCGGCGACCTGAATTACCACCTGCACCGTTACGAAGGCCGCGCCTACCTGCCGAGCATCCTCCGCCGGTTGACCACGATGGTGCGGCTGCGCGTCGGCACCGTGAACGTCTTCCCGTGGACCCATGGCGTGATCCCGGACTACGCGCGGTTCCGGCTCGGCGGCGGCAACACCATCGACCCGGTGCGCGGGTACGACGACTACCAGATCGTGCCCGGGAAGTTCCTCCACTTCGATACCACGTATGCCGTCGGGGACAGCACCAAGGCGCACCCGTTGATCACCCGCGTCCGCTATCCCGGCGGGCGCTACATGGAGCTGTTCACCTTCGAGCAGCAATTCCCGATTGTCCATCCCTTGCACGGTGTGCTCTTCTTCGACGCGGGCAACACCTGGGACCTGCCCCAGGAGGTCAAACCGCTCGACCTCAAGGTCGGAGCGGGAATCGGGTTCCGGATGGAGATCCCGCTGCTCGGCAACATCGGATTCGACTATGGATACGGATTCAATCGCGACGACCGACCTCGATGGGTCGGCCACTTCATGTTCGGAAACGTCTCGTTCTGACATGGGCTCCCGGGAGGACGTGATGCGCCTGCGATCCGCCACGGCCCGCGCCGCGCGCGCCGGCCGCACCGGGCTCGCGCTCGTGGTGATGCTGGCTGCGGCCGCCCCGCTCCGCGCGGCGGACACCCGCATCGGCTACATTGATTCGTCGCGCATCTGGGTCGAGTACAAGGACGCGCAGGAAGCGCAGCAGCGCTTCGAACGCCAGGTCCAGGGGTGGCGCGACGAGGCGGCGGAGAAGGAGCGGCTGGTCACCCAGTTGAAGGCCGAGGTGCGGGACCAGGGCCCCGTCCTGTCGGCGCTCAAGCGCCAGGAGAAGGAGTCGGCGCGCGACCACGCGGTCAGCGACTACGAGAGCTTCGTCCAGGACATCTGGGGGGTGAACGGCAAGGCGGCGCAGGAGAACGCGCGCGCCACGGAGGAGATCATCCAGAAGGTGCGTATTTCGGTGGAGAAGGTCGCCGGCCAGCGGGGCCTGGAACTGGTGCTCGACGCGAGCGGCGGGTTCATCATCTACGCGGACAAGACCCTGGACATGACGAACGACGTCCTGGCCGAGCTGAACTCCAACGCGGCCGGCGGCCAGCCACACTAGGGAGGGCGCATGAGCACTCGCACGCTGGCCGATCTCGCGCTCGAGCTCGGCGGCACGGTCGTCGGGGACGACTCGGTGATGATCCGGGGTGTGGCCGGAATCCGTGAAGCGCAGTCGGGCGACGTGACGTTCCTCGCGAATTCCCGCTACGAGGGCTACCTGTCCGACACGCGCGCGACCGCGGTGATCTGCGACCGCCAGCCCCGCGAGGCACCGGTGCCGCTGCTCCAGGTCGACCATCCCTACCTGGCGTTCCAGATGGCGGTGCGCCTGTTCCGGCCCGAGCTGTACCAGCCGCTCGCCGGCGTGCACCCGACGGCCGTCGTGTCCCCCGCGGCCCACGTGGGCGAGGGCGCTTCGATCGGGCCGCACTGCACCGTCGAGCCGGGGGCGCGGATCGGGGCCGGGAGCGTGCTCATGGCCGGCTGCTACGTCGGCGTGCAGGCCAGTATCGGCGAGAAGTCGCTGCTCTATCCGCACGTCGTCGTGCGCGAGGAATGCGTCGTTGGCGACCGCTGCATCCTGCACTCGGGCGCGATCATCGGCGCCGACGGCTTCGGTTTCGCGTTCGATGCCGGGAGGTACCACAAGGTGCCGCAGGTCGGCAACGTCGTGCTCGGCGACGACGTGGAGGTCGGCGCGAACACCACGATCGACCGGGCCACCACCGAGAGCACGCGCATCGGCGACGGCACGAAGATCGACAACCTGGTGCAGATCGGCCACAACGTCGTGATCGGCAAGCACTGCATCATCGTCGCGCAGGTCGGGATCTCGGGCAGCACCGAGCTGGCCGACTACGTCACGGTCGGCGGGCAGGCGGGCATCATCGGCCACGTGAAGCTGGGGAAGGGCGTGCAGGTCGGGGGACAGAGCGGCGTCACCAAGTCGGTGGAACCCAACACCACCGTGTTCGGGACACCCGCTTCGCCGCTGCCGCTGGTCAAGCGCATCAACGCCTACCTGCAGCGGCTGCCGCTGCTGTTCGACCGGACCAAGGCGCTCGAGTCCCGGGTCCGGAAGCTCGAGGAACAGGACAAGGAGAGCGTGCGTTGAGCGGCCGCCCGCAGCGTACGGTGAAGAGCACGGCGACGATCGAAGGCATCGGGCTCCACACCGGGGAGCGGGGCGTCATGCGGTTCGTCCCGGCGCCGGTCGGCTACGGTGTGCGGTTCGTGCGCACCGACCTTCCCGGACGGCCCGAGGTGCGCGTGCGTCCGGAGAACGCGCACTTCGATCCCGGCGCCGGCCGGCGGACGATCCTCCAGCAGGACGGGGTGCAGGTCCACACCATGGAGCACGTCCTCGCCGCGGTCGCGGGGCTCGGGATCGACAACCTGATCATCGAGACCAGCACCATGGAGGTGCCCGAGGGCCACGACGGAAGCGCGGCGCCGATCGCGAAGGCGCTCCTGGCCGCGGGCCTCGCCGACCAGGACAAGCCGACCCGCCACATCAAGGTGAGCAAACCGGTGCGCTGGTCGCAGAACGGCGTCGAGCTGTCCGCGGTGCCCTACTCGGGCTTCCGGATCACCTTCCGCATCGAGTACGACCACCCGCTGATCGGCGTGCAGGAGCGCAGCATCGACATCACGCCGGAGTCGTTCATGGCCGAGATCGCGCCCGCGCGCACGTTCGTGCTCGAGCGCGACCTCGAACTGCTGCGCCAGTCGGGCTGGATCAAGGGCGGCCGCATCGAGAGCGCCATCGTGGTGGGGAAGGACCGAGTGCTGAACGAGGAGACGCTCCGCTACCCCGACGAGTTCGTGCGCCACAAGATCCTCGACCTGCTCGGGGACCTGTTCATCCTGGGCGGGCCGCTGCTCGGGCACGTGAGCGCCCTGCGTTCGGGACACCAGGGTCACGTCGCGTTCGTCCAGCGCCTGAAGGAGACGCTGCCGCTGCCGGGCCGCCGCGCGGGTGGGCCGCCCGAGGAGTGGGATACGACCGCGATCATGGACCTGATGCCGCACCGCTACCCGTTCCTGCTCGTGGACCGGATCACGAACATCGAGGAGGGACGGTCGATCGAGGGCATGAAGAACGTCACGATCAACGAGCCGTTCTTCCAGGGCCACTTCCCGGGCCACCCGGTGATGCCCGCCGTGCTGATCCTCGAAGCCATGGCCCAGGTGGGCGGCATGCTGATGCTGAACTCGGTCGACGACCCGGGCAACAAGCTCATGTACTTCATGGGCATCGACGGCGCCAAGTTCCGGCGCCCGGTGGTGCCGGGCGACCAGCTCCGGTTCAAGCTGCAGCTGCTGTCGGTGAAGCGCCGCACCATGAAGATGCGCGGCGAAGCCTACGTGGACGGCGGCCTCGTGGCCGAAGCCGAGCTCCTCGCGACGGTCGTGGACAAGCGGCCGTGACCGTCCGGATCCACCCCGCCGCGTTCGTGGACCCGAAGGCGCAACTCGGCACCGACGTCAGCGTCGGTCCCGGCACGATCATCGGGCCGGACGTGGTCATCGGCGACCGCACCCGCATCGACGCGCACGCACTGGTGACCGGCTGGACCACGCTCGGGACGGACAACCACGTGCACCACGGCACGGTGCTGGGCTCGCCGCCGCAGGACCTCAAGTACGGCGGGTTGCCGTCGCACCTGACCGTGGGCGACCACAACGTGTTCCGCGAGTACGTCACCGCGAACCTCGCCACCGAGCCGGGTGAGTCCACCCGCATCGGCAGTCACGGGCTCTACATGGCCTATTCGCACGTCGCGCACAACTGCTCGCTCGGCGACCACGTCGTGATCGCGAACGCCGTCCAGCTCGCGGGCTACGTCGTGGTCGACGACTGGGCCATCGTGGGCGGCGGGACGGTCGTCCACCAGTTCACGCGCATCGGCCGCCACTCCATGATCGGCGGCGGCTCGCGTATCTCGCAGGACATCGCGCCGTTCGTGAAGTCCGCGGGCAGCCCGCCCCGCAACGCGGGCGTGAACACGATCGGGCTCGAGCGGCGCGGGTTCCCGCGCGAGTCGCGCGACGCGCTCGAGCGGGCGTATCGCATCTTCTTTCGAGACGGCAGCACGGCGGCCCAGGCCGTCGCGACCATCCGCCGCGAGCTGGCGGGGTTTCCCGAGGCCGAGCACTTCGCTCGCTTCTGCGAGACCTCGGTGCGCGGCATCACGCGCTGAACCCGCGGGGAGCGTCCACATGAAGCCGCTGCGCTGTGGGGTGTGTGGGGTCGGCGTGTGGGGCGAGAAGCACGCGCGCGTCTATGCGGCGATCCCGGAGGCGGAGCTGGTCGGGGTCTACGACCGTTCGCGCGAGCGCGCCGCAGCCGTGGCGGCCCGGTTCGGCGGCCGGGCGTTCGAGAGTGCGGCCGCGCTGCTCGCCGAGTGCGAAGCCGTGTCGGTGGCCACCCCCACGGTGGCGCACCTCGAGGCGGCCACCCAGGCGCTCGCCGCCGGCTGCCACGTGCTGGTCGAAAAACCGATGGCGGTGACGGTCGCGGAGGCGGACGCCATGATCCAGGCCGGGGAGCGGGCCGGCCGGGTCCTGCAGGTCGGGCAGGTGGAGCGCTTCAACCCGGCACTGCTCGCCGCGCGGCCGTTCATCCGGCATCCCAAGTTCATCGAGGCGCATCGCCTCGCCGAGTTCCAGCCGCGCTCGCTCGACATCGACGTGGTGGGCGACCTGATGATCCACGACATCGACGCGGTCCTGCACCTCGCCGGGCAGTCGCCCTCGGAGCTCTCGGCGGTGGGCGTCGCGGTTCTCTCCAGCACCGAGGACATCGCGAACGCGCGGCTCGAGTTCGCGGACGGCTGCGTGGCGAACCTGACCGCGAGCCGCGTCTCGGTGGAGCGCCTGCGCCGGATCCGGTTCTTCACCCGCGACGCCTACGTCTCGGTGGACCTGTTCGAGAAGGCGGGCGAGGCGTTCGTGATCAAGGATCCGGGCTCGTTCAAGCCCGGGTCGGTGAATCCGCTGGCGCTGCTCGCGGGCATCCGCAGGACGAAGCTCGAGGTCCCCGCCGGAGAGCCGCTCACGCTCGAGCTCACGGCGTTCCTCAAGTCCCTGCGCGGGGACGGCGCGGGTGCGGCCTCCGCGCGCGCCGGCCGCGACGCGCTCGCGGTGGCGGAGCAGGTGCGCGAGGCGATGCGTCGCCGCGCGCAGAGCTGGGCGGTGTCCTGAGCGAGTCCGCGGCCGCGCGCGAGCGGCGCCTGCTCGTGGTGGCCGGCGAGCCCTCGGGCGACGCGCACGCCGCGCGGCTGGTGCGCGCGCTGCGCGAGCTGGGCCCGGTGCGCGTTCGCGCGGTCGCGGGGCCCGAGCTGCGGGCGGCCGGGGCCGAGACCGTGGTGCCGCAGGAGGAGCTGGCGGTGATCGGGTTCAGCGGCATCCTCGCCAAACTGCCGGCGCTCTACGCGGCCCGCCGCGCGCTCCTCGCCGAGCTCGAGACGTTCCGGCCCGACGCGGTGGTGCTCGTGGACTACCCGGGCTTCAACCTCCGGCTCGGCCCCGAGCTCAGGCGCCGGGGAGCGCGCGTGCTCTATTACATCGCGCCCCAGGTCTGGGCGTGGCACGCCGAGCGCGCCCGGGAGATGGCCGGCTGGGTCGACCGCCTCGCGGTGGTGTTCCCGTTCGAGGAGGCGCTGTTCCGGGACGCGGGTGTCGCCACGACGTTCGTCGGCCATCCGCTGCTCGACGAGCTCGAGCCCGAGACGGGCGAGGCCGCGTTCCGTGCCGAGCTGGGCCTCGCGCCCGGCGCGCGCCTCGTGGGCCTGCTGCCCGGGAGCCGGGTCGGCGAACTCCGCGCCCACGCGCGCGTGCTGCTCGAAGCCGGGGCACGGTTGCGCCAGGGCCGGCCGGACGTCGTGCCGGTGCTGGCGCTCGCCCCGGGACTCGAGCGGAGCTCGCTGCCGCGGGGCGTTCCGGACGGCGTGCGCGTCGTGAGCGGCCGCACCCACTGCGTACAGGCATTCGCGGCGTGCTGCGCCGTGGCCTCCGGCACCGCCACGCTCGAGACGGCGCTGTTCGGCACGCCGCTCGCGATCGTCTACCGCGTCGGCTGGTTGAATCACCTGATCGCGAAGCGCGTGATCCGCCTCGCGCACATCGGGCTGCCCAACATCGTCGCCGGGAGCGAGGTGGCGCCGGAGCTGTTGCAGGACGCGCTCCGCGCGGACGCGCTCGTCCGCCTGCTCGGCGGCTGGCTCGACGATGCCGCCGAACTCGCCCGGCGGCGCGCCGCGCTGCGCGTGGTGCGCGAGCGCCTCGGGGGGCCGGGTGCGTCGCGCCGGGCGGCCGCCTGGGTGTGGGAGCGGGTCGCGTGAGCCGCGCCCGCCTCCCGTGGTGGCTCGGCGCCGCGGCGGTGCTTGGAACCTGGATCGTGAGACTGTTCGGCTCCACCTGGCGCTACGAGGTCGTGGACCGTCCCGAGTACACCACCGCCGCGGGGCGCGGCGAGCGGTTCGTCTACGCCTTCTGGCATTCCGGCCTGCTGATGGGGGCGGTGCTCCGCCGGGGAGAGGGCATCGCGGTGCTCGTGAGCCAGCATCGCGACGGCGAGTTGATCACGCGCATCATCCGGCGCCTCGGTTACGTCGCGGCGCGCGGCTCGAGCACGCGTGGGGGAGACTCGGGCGTGCGCGAGCTGCTGGTGCGGGCCGAGGAGGGCCGGCACCTGGCGCTCACGCCCGACGGGCCGCGCGGTCCCGCCGAGCGGATGAAGGACGGCGTCTACTACGTCGCCACGCGCACCGGCCGTCGCGTGGTGCCGATCGGCTTCGGCGTGCGGCGGGCCTGGGTGCTGCGTTCGTGGGACCGGTTCCGGGTGCCGCAGCCGTTCGCGCGCATCTGCGTCACGCACGGCGCACCGATCGCACTCGATCCGCCCGGCGCCGACGAGACCGGCGCCGAACGGGCCCGGGCGATCCTCGACGACGCACTGGGTGCGCTCACGCGCGAGGTGCGGGCGCGCGTCGGGGAGGCCTCGTGAACGTGCTGTGGGGAGCCTATCGCGGGCTGGCCCCGGTCGTGGGCGCGCTGGCGCCGGCCGCGAGCGTGTTCACGTCGCCCGGGGAACGCGTGCTGTGGCGCGAGCGACTCGGCCGGCTCTCGCGGCCCGGCGGGTGCGACGCGTGGCTGCACGCCGCCTCGCTCGGCGAGGCGGTGGCGGCGGCTCCGCTCGTGCGCGAACTCCTGCGCCGGCAGCCGGACGCGCGACTGCAGCTCACCGCCACCACGCGGTCGGGGCGCGCGCGGCTCCTCGAGCTGGACCCCACGGCCGCGCTCGCGCCGCTCGACACGCCGCAGGCGGTGCGCCGGTTCTTCCGCGGCGTCCGGCCGGAGCGCCTGTTCCTCATCGAGACCGAGTTGTGGCCGCACTGGCTCCTGCGCGCGCGCCGCGAACAGGTGCCGGTCGCGGTCGTGAGCGCACGGCTCTCGGAGCGTTCCGTGCGCCGCTACGCACGCCTCGGCGGGGCACTGCGTTCGCTCGTGGGCGGGCTCGGGGCGGTGCTGTGCCAGGGGGAGGAGGACCAGCAGCGCTGGCTCGCGCTCGGCGCGCCGGTCGAACGCACGCGAGTCGTCGGGAACTTGAAGAGCGACGGACTGCCGGAGCCCGCCGCGGACCGCGCCTCCGAACGGGAGGCGCTCGGGCTCGACCGCGCGCGGCCGCTGCTCGTGCTGGGCAACGTGCGCCCGGGGGAGACCCGGCTGCTCGTGCGGGCATGGCGCGCGGTCCCGGCGGCGCTGCGCGCGGGCTGGCAGGTGGTGGCCGTGCCGCGCCACCCGAAGGCGCTGGCGCAGATCCAGGCCGAGGCCATCGCGGCGGGACTGACCGCGATGGAGGACGCCGCCGCCTCGGACGCCTGGCGCTGGGACGCGCGCCTGGGGGTGCTCACGCGCTGGTATCGCGCGGCCGACGTGGCATTCGTCGGCGGCAGCCTCGCCCCCTACGGCGGGCACAATCCCATGGAGCCGGCCGCGTGCGGCGCCGCGGTGCTGATCGGCCCGTGGCACGCGGCGCAGCGCGAGGGCGTGCGGGCGCTCGAGGCCGCGGGCGGCATCTGGTGCGTGGCGGACGCGGGAGCGCTCACCGGGGCGCTCAATTCGCTGCTCGAGCGCGACGACCTGCGCGCCGCACGCGGGGCCGCGGCGCTGCGCGTGGCGGGTTCCGAGCGCGGCTCCGCCGCGCGGGCCGCTCGCGATCTCGAGGCACTCGGGCTATGGCCCGTCCGCTGACGCCGCCGGACGGGGCACCGGCGCCGGCCCGTCGGGCGCCGATCGCGGGACCGCTCGGGACGGGGCTCGCCGGCGTCACGGCGCTGGCCTGGGAGGCGCGGCGGAAGCTCTACGAGATCGGCATCCGGACTCCCGAGCGCGTGCCGGCGCGGGTGGTGTCGGTGGGCAATCTCACCGTCGGCGGGGCGGGGAAGACGACGCTGGTGCTGCACCTCGCGGGCGCTGCGCGCGCGCGCGGTCTCGACGTCGCGGTGGTGTCGCGGCGCTACCGCCCGGGGCCCGCGGGGCGGGGCGACGAGGAACTCCTCTACGCGGCGGCGCTCGAGCCCGCACGGGTCTTCGCCGGCGAGCGGAAGCGCGACCTGGCGCGCGCCGCGGCGCGCGCCGGGGCGAATCTCGTGCTCGTGGACGACGGATTCTCGCACTGGGGCCTGGCGCGCGATCTCGACCTGCTGCTGCTCGACCGCACCGACCTCTGGGGGGGAGGACGGCTCCTTCCCGCCGGACGGCTCCGCGAGCCGCTGGTCGCGCTCCAGCGCGCGGGCGTGATCGTCGTGACGCGCCTCGCGGCGGGCGAGGATCCGCGCGCGATCCTCGCCGAGGTGCGGCGCCGGGCCCCGGCGGCGTGCGTGGCGGCGGCGCGACATGCCGTCGCCGGCGTTCACGACCTCGCCGGCGTTCCGCTCTCCGCGCGCGGCCCGGCGCGCGTCCTCACCGCGACCGGCAATCCCGCGGCCGTGGCCGAGAGCGCGCGCGAGGCCGGCTTCGCCCCGGTGACGCTCGTCGCGTACCGTGACCACCACTGGTTCGACGTGGCGGAAGCGCGCCGCGAGCACGCGGCGGCCGTCTCGCAGACACTCCTGCTCACGACGAAGGACGCGGTGCGCTGGCCGGCGAGCGCGCCGCGCGAGCGGGTGGCCGTGCTCACGACGCGCTGGCAGTGGGTGAGCGGAGGAGACGAGGTGGAGCGCCGCGTCTGGGAGCCGGAGCCGTGAGCGCGCGCGGCGCCGACGTGCTGGTGCTCGGGAGCGGCATCGGCGGGCTCGTGCTGGCCTTGAAGCTCGCCGAGCACGCGCGCGTGCTCGTCCTCACCAAGAAGCGCGCCGACGACTCCAACACGAATTGGGCCCAGGGCGGCATCGCCGCGGTCTTCGACGGCCACGACAGCTTCGCGTGGCACGAGGCCGACACGCTCCGCTGCGGAGCGGGACTGTGCGATCCGGACGTGGTGCGCGCGGTCGTGCGCGAGGCGCCCGAACGCGTGCGTGAACTGGCCGGCTGGGGCGTGGCGTTCACGCATCGCCGCTCGGGCTTCGAACTCGGGCGGGAGGGCGGGCACTCGCACCGCCGGATCGTCCATGCCTCCGACTTCACCGGGCGAGCGATCGAGACGACGCTGCTCGAGCGCGTGCGCGCGCACCGCAACATCGAGCTCCGGGAGGATCAGCTGGCGGTCGACTTGATCCTCGACTCGCGGATCGCCCGCCGGCGGAGCCCGCGGCGCGATGCGTGCTGGGGCGCGTACGTGATGGATCGCACCACGCGGCGCATCCGCCCGGTCACCGCGCGCGCGACCGTGCTGGCCACGGGCGGATGCGGCAAGGTCTACCTCTACACCACCAATCCCGACATCGCGACCGGCGACGGGCTGGCGATGGCGTACCGGGCCGGGGCCAGCGCCGAGAGCCTGGAGTTCGTGCAGTTCCATCCCACCTGCCTCTACCACCCGCTCGAGCGGACGTTCCTGATCTCCGAAGCCGTGCGCGGCGAGGGCGCGCGGCTGCGCACGCTCGACGGCACGCGCTTCATGCCCCGGGTGCATCCGCTCGCGGAGCTCGCGCCCCGCGACGTGGTCGCGCGCGCGATCGACCGGGAGATGAAGCGCCGCGGCGAGCCGCACGTCTGGCTCGACCTGTCGCATGTTCCATCCGCCCGCATTCGCTCGCGGTTCCCGAACATCCTCCGCCGGCTGCGGGAGCTGGGGATCGACATGACGCGCGAGCCCATTCCGGTGGTGCCGGCGGCGCACTACATGTGCGGCGGCGTCCGCGCCTCGCTCGGCGGGCGCACCGACCTGGACGGCCTGTTCGCGATCGGCGAGGTCGCGTGCACCGGTCTCCACGGCGCGAACCGGCTGGCGAGCAACTCGCTGCTCGAGGCGCTGGTCGGCGCGCACCACGCCGCCGGCGAGGTGCTCTCGCGGCTCACCCGGGTCGAACGCGCCCCGGCGGCACAGCCCTGGCACGCGGGGGGCACGCGGCCGCCGCGCGAGGCGGTGGTCTCGGACCACAACTGGGATTCCGTCCGCCGGGTGATGTGGGACCTGGTCGGCATCGTGCGCAGCGACGAGCGGCTGGCGTTCGCGTCCCGCCGGCTGGCGCTCCTCGGGGAGGAGATCGAGCGCGATTACGCGCGCCTGCGGTTGTCGCCGGACCTGGTGGAGCTCCGGAACATCGCGCTCGTCGGCCGGCTGATCGTCGCCTCGGCGGCGCGCCGCCGGGAGAGCCGCGGCCTCCACTTCAACCTCGATCATCCGGCGCCGGTCGCCGCCTGGTCCGGGCGCACGGTGATCGCAAAGCGGCCGGGCCGGCGCGGGAGCGCGCTTGTGCCCGGTTCTCGCGGGACCCTATAGTCTGGCTGTCCGTTGGGAGGGGCCATGAGCCAGGAGACCATCTTCAGGGATGCGGTCGACGAACTTCGGGAGCGCGGCAGCCGCTTCGCCCGGGAGGCGTACGTGTTCGTGGTCGCCGCGCTCGGGGAGACGGTCCGCGCGTTGCCCGCGAAGCGCCTCGCCGATCCCGAGCGGCGGCACCTGTCCGGGCAGGAGCTGGTCGCCGGCGTGGTGCGCATCGCCCGCGAGGAGTTCGGCCGGCTCGCCCCGATGGTGTTCCTCGAGTGGGGGGTGCGTGCGACCGAGGACATCGGGAGCATCGTGTTCGAGCTGGTCGCGGCCGGCCAGCTGAGCGCCCGGCCCGAGGACACGATGGCCGACTTCACGGGCGCCCGCCTCGACCTGCTCGGCGCGCTCGCCGGTTCGACCGACCCCGGACCGCCGCTCGGCCTCGACGCCTGACGGCGTGAACTCACTCGCCCGACTGTTCGGGCTGCTGCGGCCTTACCGGCTGCGGCTCGCCTGCGCGCTGGCCTGCATGGTGGTGTACTCGCTCGCCTCCACCGTCTGGCTCGTGCTCATCCAGCCGTTCATGAGCGTACTGTTCTCGGGCTCTCGCACCGGCGCCTCCGTCGCCGCGCCCATGGGCCCGCCCGCGCTCGCGGGCGTGCAGCGCGCGCTCGCGAGGATGCTCGCCGGCCTGCCGCCGTTCGTGGCGTTCGAACGGCTGTGCGTACTCATCCTGGCGTTGTTCCTCGTCAAGAATCTCGCCGACTACGCCGGCGCGTACCTGAGCGTTTCGGTGGAGCAGGCGGCGATGCGCGACGTCCGCCGGAGGCTGTTCGGACATCTCCAGACCTTGCCGCTGTCGTACCTGAACGCACGCCGGTCGGGGGAGATCATGTCGCGGCTCACGAACGACGTGGAGGCGCTGCGCGGCTCGCTCGCCGCGGGGATCTTCAACCTGATCAAGGACGGGCTGACGTTCCTCGGCTACCTGGCGATGGTGTTCATCGCATCGTGGCGACTGGCGCTGTTCTCGTTCGTCGTGCTGCCCCCGGCGGCATGGGCGCTGGTGGCGATCGGGCGGAAGATGCGCAAGCGCTCGAGCCGGGCGCAGGAGGAGATGGGCGCGCTCACCGGCGTGCTGCAGGAGAACATCACCGGCGGGCGGATCGTGCGGGCGTTCGGCGCCGGACGCTTCGAGGAGGCGCGCTTCGACCGCGCCAACACCGGCTACTTCCGTGCGTACACCCGTCTCCGCAGGGTCTCCGCGGCGGCAAAGCCGCTGTCGGAGTACGCCATCATCCTGGTCGCGGTCGCGATCGGCTGGATGGGCGCGCGCGAGGTGTTTCTGCTCCGCACGCTGCCTCCCGAACGGCTGTTCACGTTCGTCGCCGCGCTGCTCAGCATGCTGTCGCCGGTCAAGAGCCTGTCCGAGGTCGGCGGCACGCTCGCGGCCGGGCTGGGCGCGGCGGACCGGGTGTGGGCGGTGCTCGACACGCCGTCGAGCATCGCGGACGCGTCGGACGCCCGCGCGTTGCCGCCGTTCGCGCGCGAGATCCGCTACGAACACATTTCGTTCGCCTACCAGCCGGACCGTCCGGTGCTGCACGACATCGAATTCGACGTGCGGCGCGGCGAGGTGGTGGCGCTCGTGGGAACGAGCGGCGCGGGCAAGAGCACGACGCTCGACCTCCTGGCCCGGTTCCACGACCCGTCGAGCGGCCGGATCACGCTCGACGGCACGGACCTCCGGCAGGCGACGCTGGCGTCGCTGCGCGGGCAGCTCGGCGTCGTCTCGCAGGAGACGATCCTGTTCCACGACACGGTGCGCGCGAACATCGCCTACGGGATCGAGCATCCCGATTCCACCCGTGTCGAGGAGGCCGCGCGCGCGGCGCACGCTCACGAGTTCGTGTCGCGGATGCCGCTCGGATACGACACCGTGATCGGGGACCGCGGGGTGCTGCTCTCGGGGGGCGAGCGCCAGCGGATCGCGATCGCGCGCGCGCTGCTGCGGAACCCGCCCATCCTGCTGCTCGACGAGGCCACCTCCGCGCTCGACACCGAGAGCGAACGGCTGGTGCAGGATGCGCTCGAACGGCTGATGCGCGAGCGCACCGTGCTGGTGATCGCCCACCGGCTGTCCACCGTGCAGCACGCCGACCGCATCCTGGTGTTCGAGGGCGGGCGGATCGTGCAGCAGGGCCGGCACGACGAGCTCGTGGCGTGCGAGGGGCCGTACCGCCGCCTGCACGAGCTGCAATTCCGCGCATGAAGCCCGTGCCGGTGCCGCCGGGCGGCTTCCGCGAGATCGCGGTGCTGCGCCTGTCCTCGCTCGGGGACGTGGTGCTGACGCTGCCCGTGGTGCACGCGCTCGCGAGCGCGTGGCCGGGTGCCGCGCTCCACTACTGGGTGAAGGAGGAATATGCGGACCTGGTGCGGTTCGATCCCTCGGTCCGGCACGTGCGCGCGCTGGAGCGCGATGCCAGCCGGGTCGAGGACCTGGTGTCGATGAGCGCGGAGCTCGAGGACTGCGACCTGATCGTGGACCTGCACGGCAGCGCCCGCACGCGGCTCCTGACGTTCCGCCAGCGCGCCCCCGTGCTGCGCGTGCGCGGCCGCCGGCTTCAGCGCGAGCGCTGGGTGCGGGCGCGGTGGAGCCGGCCGGCGCCGCTGCCGCATGCCACCGCGCGCTACGCCGAGACGCTCGCGCCGCTCGGGCTGAAACCCGAATCGCTCCCGCGGGTGCACACGAGCGCCCCCGCGCACGCCTGGGCGCGTGCCGCGCTCGCCGCGCTCGGCGGGCGACGCGGCTGCATCGCGCTCTGCCCGGGAGCGCGGCACGCGACCAAGCGCTGGCCCGAGGAGCGCTGGTGCGAGCTCGAGGCGCGTCTCGCTGCGGGCGGGCTCGCGCGCGCGGTGCTCTCCACGCCGGCCGAGCAGCGGGGGCTGCCGCGGCTCGCGGCCCAGGTTGCCGCCGCGGCGGGCGCGGGCTGGTACACGGAGCCGCTCGAGCGCGCCACGGCCATGCTCGGTGCGTGCTCGCTGGCGGTGACGCACGATTCGGGCCTCATGCACCTCGCCGCGGCGTGCGGACTAAGGGTGGTGGCACTCTTCGGCAGCACCTCGCCGGTGCTGGGCTTCGCGCCGAGCGGCGAGGGGCACGCCGTGCTTTGCCGCGAGCTGCCATGCCAGCCCTGCACGCTGCACGGCCGGGAGCGCTGCCCGCTCGGGCACTTCCACTGCATGACCCGGATCACGGTGGACGAGGTGTTCGATGCGGTCGGCGGCATCCTCGAGCGGCGTCCCACCGGCGCCGTTCCGGCGGGCCTCCCGCCCGGGTGAGTCCGTGCTGGACCCGCGCGGGTGGCCGGGTGGAGACTGGGCCCGACCGACCGGGTCCGGAGGGCACGTGCTCCGATTCCGCCAGCGGATGTGCGTCATTCTCACGGCGAGCAGCCTCGGTTTCGCGTCGGCCGCCTCAGCGGGCACCGCCGAGCATCTCGCGGTGGAGCGCCTGCTCGACGCCCAGGGCCCGTCGCCATCGGTCACGACCGAGCCCACGTCGGGCGCGATCGTCGCCCTCCGGGGCGCGTCCATTCCGCTCGGCGATGGGCGCGCGCATCCGGCGGCGGCCGCGTGCGAGTGGTTGCGGGAGAACGCCG
The DNA here is from genome assembly GCA_964434945.1 of uncultured bacterium. Taxonomy (GTDB): domain Bacteria; phylum Eisenbacteria; class RBG-16-71-46; order RBG-16-71-46; family RBG-16-71-46; genus JAIOPA01. Next base: position 15,277 of record CAYSWZ010000051.1, read on the forward strand.
CGGCGTTCGGGCTCGAGGACGCGGCGGACGAGCTCCAGATCGAGCGTGACGAGCCGCTCGCGGGCGGGGCCCACCGGGTGCTCATCCGACAGTACTGGCACGGTTTCCCGGTCGAGTCGGGCGACGCGCGCTGCATCGTCTCCGAGCGCGGCGAGCTCCGGTTCGTGGCGTCGGGATTTCTTTCTGCATTGGCTGCTCCGGTCTCGCCCGCCGTGCCACGTGCCGAGGCGATCGCGACCGCGGCGGCGAGCCTGCACGTTTCGCTCGCGCGGGCGCCGGTGGATGCCGCGCTCTGGGTCCGGCGCCGGGACGGTCGCGACCGACTGGCGTGGGCCGTCCGGTTCACGCTTCCGAGCGGACTCGAACCGCGGGTGTGGGTGGATGCGGAACGCGCAGAAGTGCTGGACACCGAACGCGGCTCGGTCAATGCGGTCGGCCTCGTCTATCCCGACGACCCGCGCGGACCGCTCGCCGAACTGCCCCTCACGCACCTCGAGAGCGACCAGGCGCTCGTCTCGAGCACGTTCGCGATCGAGGACGAGGAGAACGCCCAGGCGGTGCCGCTCGGGCCGGGCGGGGATTTCCGCTACCCGCCGAGCGACGCGGCGTTCGACCAGGTGAACGCCTACTGGCACGTCCAGCACTACCTCGACTTCATGTCCGGGCTCGGCTATCCCGGGCCGCCCGAATCGCTGGTCGTGCGCGTGAACATGCCGCTCGAGCCGTACGTCGCGGTCACCAACGGGCGCTACGTCCTGCTCGGCCGGCCGATCGCGGGCTTCTCGCAGGACGTGGCGCGGTGCCAGGACGTCATCTACCACGAGGCCACGCACGCCGTGATCTACGGCTTCGGCGTCCTCCCCAGCGGGCCGCACCGCGAGGCCGCCGCGCTCCACGAGGGCCTCGCCGACTACTTCTCCTGCGCGCTCACGGGCGATCCGGCGGTCGGGGAGTGGCTCTACCTGACGTTCCCGACCGGCTGCACGCGCGTCGACCAGCCGGCCCCTCCATGGGACTTCGATCACTACGACGAGGTGGGCTTCGCGGGCGGCCCTCCCTCGAGCGCGTGGGGGAACGGCATGATCCTGTCCTCGGGACTCTGGGACCTGCGCGGCGACATCGGCAGCAGCGCCGATTCACTGGTGCTCGAATCACTGGCCTACCTGCCAAGCACGCCGGTCTGGGCCGAGTTCGCGAATGCGTTGCTGCAGGCGGACCAGGACCATCACGCGGGCCGGTTCGCGAGCGCGATCGTCGCCGCGCTGGGCCGCCGCCACATCCGCGGCGCCGCGACCGCCGCCATCGCCGGCCCGAGCACGCTGGCGCCGGGTGCCCTGGGCGAGTTCGACGCCGCACCCTGCTGCGGCGGGCTCGTCGGGACCGACCGGTGGCGGGTGCGCAATTGGTGCCGGGGCGCGCCGTGCGGGGACTGGCGCGACGCGGGCGAGGGGAGCCGGCTCCGGATCTCGCTCGACGTCGACGCGGAGATCGAACTCCGGGTCGCCACCCCGTGGGGGGACACGCTGGCGGCGTCGCGGTTCGTCGGGGTTCGTCCGCCGGAGTTGTTCGTCGAGGGACCGAACCGCGTGCTGCAGCACGCGCTGGCCACCTGGCGCGCGCGCTTCGCGGCCATGGGACCGGCGAGCGTGCACTGGACGCGACAGTCGCGCCGCGCGCGTTCCGGCCCCGAGCAGCTGGGGACGGGCGCGGAGCAGTCGTTCGCGCCCGACACGTCGCTCGACCTGACGGTGACGCTCGTGGACGGTCTCGGACGCACCGCGACCGAGCACGTCGCGGTGGAGACGTTCGTGGACCACCCGCCGCCCTTCAGCACCGGCGTGTTCCGCATGTCGCAGCGGCTCGACGCCCGTGCGCATCACGCCGAGACGATGTTCGAGCTGACGCACGCGACACCGCTCAAGCTTTCGGTCTACGACGTGCGCGGGAGCGCACGCGCCACGCTCTGGGACGGGCCGGCGTCGCGCGGCACGCACGTCGTCCGCTGGGACGCGAGCGGCCTCGAGCCGGGCATCTACTTCCTCCGCCTTCTCGCCGAGCCCACCGGCCTCCTCGAGCGCTTCGTCGTGATCCGCTGAGGCCGGCTTGAGGGGTGCGCGTCCGCTGGCCTAGACTGCAGCCTTCCAGACCCCTGCCCACTGTCCGCTGCGCCCGCTCTCCCGGCGCGGCCCTCCGGGAGAAGCCGAGTGAGCGAAAAGGACGCGCCGAAACAGTTCGTCGAGGACCTCACCGACCAGTCGGACGATTTCTCGCGCTGGTACAACGAGGTCGTGCGAAAGGCGCAGCTCGCCGACTACTCGCCGGTGCGCGGTTCCATGGTCATCCGGCCCTACGGCTACGGGCTGTGGGAGAACATGCAGCGTCTGCTCGACCGCCGGATCAAGGCCACCGGGCACGAGAACGCGTACTTCCCGCTCCTCATCCCCGAGTCGCTGCTCCAGCTCGAGGCGGAACACGTCGAGGGCTTCGCGCCCGAGTGCGCGTGGGTCACCGAGGGCGGCCGCGAGAAGCTCGAGGAGCGCTACGCCATCCGCCCGACGAGCGAGGCCATCATCTGCCACCTCTACTCGCGCTGGATCGAGAGCTATCGCGACCTGCCCATGCTGCTGAACCAGTGGTGCAACGTCATGCGCTGGGAAAAGGTCACCCGGCTGTTCCTGCGCACCGCCGAGTTCCTGTGGCAGGAGGGGCACACCGCCCACGCCGGCGAGGGCGAAGCTCGTGAGGAAGTCCTGCGCATGCTCGACGTGTACCGTGACTTCGCCGAGACCGAGCTGGCGATCCCCGTCCACGCCGGCCGGAAGAGCGACGCCGAGCGCTTCGCGGGGGCGCAGGAGACGTACACCGTCGAGGCCCTCATGAAGGACGGCAAGGCGCTGCAGGCCGGCACCTCGCACCATCTCGGACAGCACTTCGCGAAGGTCTTCGACATCACGTACCAGGACGAACAGGGGAAGCGCCAGTTCGTCTGGCAGACGTCGTGGGGCGTCTCGACGCGCCTGATCGGCGCGCTCGTCATGGTGCACGGCGACGACCAGGGCCTGCGGCTGCCTCCGAACGTCGCGCCGGTCCAGGCGGTGATCGTCCCCATCTGGCGGAAGGACGAGGACAGGGCCGCGGTGCGGGCGTTCGTCGACCGCGTGCGCGAGGCGCTCGGGGATCGCGTGCGGCTCAAGGTGGACGATCGCGACCAGTACTCGCCCGGCTGGAAGTACAACGAGTACGAGATGCGCGGCGTCCCGGTGCGGCTGGAGATCGGCCCCCGGGACGTGGCGATCCAGGCGGTGATGAGCGTGCGGCGGGACACCCGCGCGAAGGAGTCCATCCCGATCGGCGCGCTCGCCGAGCGCCTGCCCGCGTTGCTGGCGGACATCCAGGCGTCGCTGTTCCGGCAGGCGCAGGAGTTCCGCAGTGCGAACACCGTGCTGGCGGCGACGAAGGCCGAGGTGCTCGCCCACTTCGCCGCGGACCGGCGCGGTTTCGTGGCGGTGCCGTGGGACGGGTCCGCGGCGTTCGAGGCGGAGGTGAAGGAGAAGACCGGCGCGACGCTCCGCTGCATGCCGCAGGATCCCGCGCAATTCGCGGAACTCGAACGTCCGGGGCACCGCGTGGCGTTGTTCGCGCGCGCGTATTGAGGGCGCACGCCGCCATGCACTTCGGATCGGGATCCGCCGGTGGCTAGCGCGGTTCCGGCGCGCGTGCTGGTCCGGCTGCCCAACTGGCTCGGCGACGTGATCATGGCGCGGCCCCTGCTCCACGCGGTGCGCGCTTCGTGGCCGGGCGCGCGCGTGCTGGGCGTGGGCCCCGCGGGCCCGTGCGCGCCGCTCGCCGACGAAGGACTCGTGCACGAGTTCGCCCCCTGGCCCGCGGACGATCCCGGGCGCGCTGCCGTCGCCACGCGCGCGCGGGCGTGGCGACCGGACATCGCGCTCGTGCTGCCGGCATCGTTCTCGAGCGCGTGGCTCGCCTGGCGTTCGCGGGCCCGGGAGCGGGTCGGCTATCGCGGGGAGTGGCGCGACGCGCTCCTCACGCGGCCGCTCCCGCGGGCCGCGCGCGGGGAACGGCATCTGAGCGACGAGTTCCTGGATCTCGGCGCCGCGCTCGGCCTCGCGGAGGTGGCCGTCCCGCTCCTCCTGCCGACGGCGGAGGGCCGCGCGGCGGCGGCCGCCGCGCTGGCGAGCGCCGGGATCACCGCCGGGACCGGCTACACCGTCCTCGGCCCGCGCTCGGCGTACGGCCCGGCCCGCGAGTGGTTCCCGAAACGATTCGCGGAGGCGGGCCGCGCGCTCGCCGCACGCGGGCTGCGCGTGGTCGTGTGCGGGACAGCCGCGGAACGGGACTCGTGCGAGGCGATCGCGCGCGACATCGGTGCGCCCGCCGTCTCGCTCGCGGGCCGCACCGCGCTCCCGGCGCTGGTGGCGCTCGTCGCGGGCGCGCGCCTCGCGCTCTGCAACGACTCGGGGCTGGCGCACGTCGCGGCCGCGACCGGGGCCGCCACGCTCCAGATCTACGGCTCCGCGGCGAGCGGCTGGACCGCCGCGCGCGGGCCGCGCGTCCGGATCCTCCACCGCGCACCGGTGTGCTCACCGTGCTGGCGCCGCCATTGCGTGATCGGCACGCGCTGCCTCGACGCGGTGACGGTGGCGTGGGTGCTGCGGAACGCGGAGCAACTCCTCGCCGAGGCCGCGTGAGGCTCGCGGTCCACGACAGCGCGCTCGCGGCGGGCGGCCGATTGGCGCACGCGCTCGACGGGCTCGCCGCCCGCGGTCACGAAGTCATGCTCCCCGGCGGCGGCATGACGGGCGCGGCGCGCACCGAGGCGGAGGTCGTCGTGGGCGGAGCGCGTCCGCTCGGCGCGATGGCGCTCGCCGCACTGGCACGCGCGCGGGCGGTCGTGCTGGCGCTCGATGCGGCATCCCACCGGAGGTGGGGGCCGCTCGATCGCTGGGCGTGGTCGGTGGCGGGAGCGTACGGGGTGATCGACGAGCACGAGGTGGACGCGTTCCTCGCCCGGTCCCCGGCGGAGGTGCGCGAGCGCCTTGCGCTCTGGCCCGCGGCCGGCACGCCGGCCCCGGATCCGGCTTCGCACGCGGGCCGGCGGGACGATGCCAGCACGCACGCGGACACGCAGTTCCTCGAGCGATGCTGCGAGCGCGCGCTGGCGCGGCGCTCCGCCGGCCCCGGGCGCGCGGCGCTGTTCGTGGACCGCGACGGCACGCTCATCGCCGAGCGGCATCATCTGGCGGATCCCGCGGGCGTCCAGCTGCTTCCCGGGGTCGCCGAGGCGCTTCGCAGCGCGCGCGCGCTCGGGCACCCGGTGGTCGTGGTGTCGAACCAGGCGGGGGTGGGGCGCGGGCAGTTCCCGGAGAGCGTCGTGCACGCGGTCATGGCGCGGCTTCGCCGGCTACTGCGGGCCGAGGGCGTGGAGCTGGACGCGATTCGCCACTGCCCGCACGCGCCGGAGGCCGGCTGCGACTGCCGGAAGCCCGGCGCCCGCCTCCTTCGCGAGGCCGCGGAGGACCTGCGCCTGTCGCTCCGGGACTCCGTCATGGTGGGCGACAAGTGGATCGACGTGGAGGCGGGGCAGGCCGCGGGAGGGGCGGGCGTGCTGGTGCGGACCGGGCACGGGATCGCGGAACTCTCGCTCGAGCGCGGGCCCGGTGGCCGGCCTCCGGAGCTCGTGTGCGAGGACCTTCCGGCTGCGGTGCGCTGGTTCCTCGCGCGCCAGCCCTGAGTCCCGGCGGGTTATCGGTCGGGGACGAGGCGGAGATCGTAGTCGCGCCCGCCGTCCACCACCCGGTAATTGACGGCGTAGCCGGGAAGGTGGAGCTGGCCTGCGTCCAGCCAGCGGTCCTCGACCATGTCCTCCAGCCGGCGCGGGAACTCGCCGCGGTCGCGCGCGTAGAGCTCCAGCGCCTCTCGCAGGTCGCGCAGCCGTGCCGTCGCGTACACGTCGCGGGTGGGATCCGGCGGGCGCCCCCCCGGCACGTGACCGGCGGAGAATCGCACCAGCGCCACGCTCGCGAGCACCGCGGCGCAGACCGCGAGCTCGCGCACCCACGCGGGTGCGCGACGGGTGTCCCGGCGGGGAGGCGCGACCGGGGTCGGTGTGCTCGTGAGACCGGGATCCCGCCGCCCGACGAACTCGATCCATTTCGCCTCCATCATGCGATGCAGGCACTCGAACGCCTCGTACTCCACCAGCGGCGCGGCCTCGACCACCTCGGCGACGGTGTGCTGGCCGTCCACGATGCCGAAGATCTCGCGTTCCTCGTCGGACAGCGGTTCGTCCGGGTCGGGCAGGTCGTGCACGCCGAGGAGCTGGAACGGGTCGCGGAAAACGCTGACGAAGCGCTTCTGCTCGTCCACGCGCCGCGCCGCCTCGATCATCACGCCCTCCATGCTCAGCATGACGAGCGGCTCCCCCGGCCACTTGCTCACGGGGTCGAAGCGGTAGCTGCCGTTCTCCCAGCGCACGAGGCGCATGAGGTCGTCGAGGATCTGCCGCTCGAGCAGCGGCGCGAGCTCGTCGGCCTCGACGTAGCGGCCCTTCACGAGCAGGTCCTCGAGATCACGCCCGGATTCCTTCTGGATCGTCACGAGCCCGCGGAACTGCTCGTCGGAGAGCCGATGGACCTTGAGCAGGAACCGGGCGAGGGAATCGTCCTTCGCGAGGCCCGGCATGCGGGTCGAGACGATGCGCCCGTCGGTCACCCAGACCTGGAAGCGCTCGGTGTTCCAGTCCATCACGAGACAGCCGGACTTCTTCTGCGATCCCACGAGCTGCAGGATCTCCATGGCGGAGAAGTCGCGGAGGTTGCCTTGCAGGGCCATGCGAGCCTCAGGCGGCGAGGTTGGACGAACGCCGGGTGGACTGGGTGACGCGGCCGCGCGAAGCCGCGTCGAGCTGGGAGTCGCGCGTTCGCTCGCGCGAGACCACGACGAAATAACCTACGAGCGAGCAGGCGTAGACCACGACGAGCCCGACGAGCAGCAGCGCCGCCGGCACGTCGCCGCCCGGCTGCGAGAGCCGCGGGGTCATCGAGAACGGCGGCTCGAAGCCGAACGTGAGCCGTCCGAGGAGCCATGCGCACGCGATCAGCAGGGTGGGACCGAACACGCGGTGATGGGCGAGGAGGCCGTAGCCCGGGATCAGCGCCGCGAGCGCGGTTCCGCCGATGCGCGCGCCGTCACGGCGGCGGGCGCGGTGCTGGAGCAGCAGCACGCGCGAGAACTCCGGCGTCTCCGCGCCGGCACTGATGCGGTCGCACTCCGCACACTGCGCGGCCTCGCGGCGGCGCTTCGCGCAGCGGCGGCAGACGACGATGCCGCAGTTGCTGCAGGCGCGCAGCGGCAGGCGGCGATGCTGCCAGCGTCCGAACCCGCCCCCGAGCGCGAGCGCCACGATCGCGGCGAAGGAGAACGGCCAGCCGGCCGTCTCGAGGTGGCCGCGCAGCATGAGCGGCAGCGGCTGCGGGCCGCGTGGGGCGGCGGCCGCGCCGAGGGCGCTCCAGAACGTCTCCGGCTGCGGCCACACGTCCATGAGCGGGAGCATCCCCGCCGATCCGGCGCGGGACTGGTAGAGCCGCACCTGGTCGAAGTCGATGGCCGAGGCCTCCTTCAGTTCGTTGTTGGCGGTCGTGTACTCGAATCGGCGGGTGTGGAGCTGCGCGGCGTTGAAGTGCGCCGCGGCATTTCGCGCATTGTGCTTTGCCGCCCGCGCGTAGAGCTCCAGCGCCTCGTCGGCATGGCCCAGCATCGCGGTCACGTTGCCGAGATCGGTGAGGATCGCGTCGTTCCCCGGCCAGGCCGCGAGCGCCGCGCGGTAGGCCCGGTCCGCCACCGGCAGCTGGCCGCCGCGGCGGGCGTACCACGCCAGTGCGAACTGGGCGAACCCGTCGCGCGGGTCCTGCTCGGCGTCGTGCTGGAGCCGGGCCATGCGGGTCGCGTCCCAGGTGGCGTTTTCGAGCATCGGCAGCTCGTAAAACGGCCGCGACTCGGTGTGCAGCGCCAGCGTGAACCGGCCGATCGTCGACAGCGCGAACGGGCTTCCGATCGCGGCCAGCGCCAGCAGCACGGCGAGGACGCGTTCGCGCATGCGCAGCAGCGGCCACAGGAACGCGAGCAGCGCCAGCACGGGGAGCGTGAGCCCGGCGCCGGCCAGGAACGGCAGGATCAGGATCACCGGGACCCACCAGCGCGCGGTGAGCGGGGAGATGACTCGCGTCAGCTCCTCGTGCAGCCCGTGGGCCAACTCGTGACGGTGGTGCACGACGATGATCAGGCTCGCGAACAGGAGCCCGGCGAACGCCGCCTCGAGGCCGAGCACGAGCGCATTCGCGACGAGGTCGAGCTGGACGTTGAAGTCGTGACGCCAGAGGTCGAGTACCGCGGCGCAGTGGAGCAGCATCTGCGCCGGATCGCTGAGCAGCGACCAGCTGGCGAGCGTGATGTGGGGTTCGAGCAGCGTCGGATCCAGTTCGAGCGCGCCGCGCAGGTCGGTGAACGCCTCCTGGTCCTGCCCCGACTGGCGCGCGATGAGTCCACGGCGGTAGAAGAGCCGGGCCTCCGCGGGCAGGGCGTCGAGTTGCTGCGTGTTCTTGTAGGCGACCCACGCGTTGACGTCACGCAGGTCGTTCGGCCGGGCGCCCGCGCGGGCGGCCGGCGGAGGCGGCGCCACCGCACCGCTCGGAGGCTGCGCGTGTCCCGGCTGGAACGCGAGCATGGCTCCCGCGAGAAGGAGCACGAGCAGTGACACGGACGCCTTGAGGAGGTCGGACGCGATCGTGCGCGCGCGCGCGAAGCACGCGCGCAGCAGCGTCCCTGCTCGGTTCATGCTGTGCATTCCCTTGACACTCCGAGGGTTCGCTCCGTACCGTCCGGGCGTTCAACCCTGTTTATCGGCGGTGTTTTCACGCCGCTTGAGAGCCATCTCGCCCCATGCCGGCGGCCCGCGTCTGGCTGCCGTGGGGCGGGCGCGCCCCCTCGTATCGCGCGGCCCCGCGCCGCCGGGAGTTCCATGGCATCCACCGAGACGGGCACCACGCCCTGGATCCGCATCCGGGACGCCGCCCGGCACGTCGGCTCCACCGTCGAGATCCGCGGCTGGGTCACGCACCGCCGTTCGAGCGGCAAGGTGCAATTCCTCGTGCTGCGCGACGGCAGCGGCCAGATCCAGTGCGTCGCCGGCGTCAAGGACCTGCCGCCGGAGCAGTGGGAGGCGAGCGGGTCGCTGACGCAGGAGTCCGCCGTCATCGTCCGCGGCGTGCTCAAGGCCGACCCACGCCAGGTGGGCGGGGTGGAACTCGGGCTCGCATACCTCGAGGTGGTGTCCATCGCGCCGGACTACCCGATCACCCCCAAGGAGCATGGCACGGACTTCCTGATGGACCACCGCCACCTGTGGCTCCGCGCGCCGCGCCAGCAGGCGATCCTCCGCCTCCGTGCCGAGATCATCGCCGCGTTCCGCGACTTCATGGACGGCGAGGGCTTCGTGCTCGTGGACGCGCCCATCTTCACGCCGAACGCCTGCGAGGGCACGACCACCCTGTTCGAGACCCAGTACTTCGAGGACCGGGCCTACCTGTCGCAGAGCGGCCAGTTGTACATGGAGGCCGCCGCCATGGCGCTGGGCCGGGTCTACTGCTTCGGGCCGGCGTTCCGCGCCGAGAAGAGCAAGACGCGCCGGCACCTGATCGAGTTCTGGATGATGGAGCCGGAGTGGGCGTGGGCGACGCTGGACGACGTCATCGCGCTCGAGGAGCGCCTGCTCCTCGCAACGCTGGGCCGGGTGCTCGATCGCGGCCGCGAGGACTTGAAGATCGTCGAACGCGACGTCGCGAAGCTCGAGCGCGTGCGCGGTCCGTTCCCGCGGCTCCACTACAACGAGGCGGTCCGCATGCTGCACGAGGCGGGCCGGGAGTTCGAGTGGGGCGGCGATTTCGGCGCGCCCGACGAGACCGAGCTGTCGAGCCGCTACGACACTCCGATCTTCGTGACCCACTACCCGGCGGCGGTGAAGGCGTTCTACATGGAGCCCGATCCTTCGGATCCGCGGCTGTCGCTCTCCTGCGACTGCCTCGCCCCGGAGGGCTACGGCGAGATCATCGGCAGCGGGCAGCGCATGTCGAGCCTGGACCTGCTCACGCGGCGGATCGACGAGCACGGCCTGCCGCAGTCGGCGTTCGAGTGGTACAAGGACCTCCGCCGCTACGGCTCCGTGCCGCACTCGGGGTTCGGCATCGGCGTCGAGCGGACGCTGGCGTGGATCGCCGGCCTCGAGCACGTCCGGGAAAGCGCCGCGTTCGCCCGGATGCTCTATCGCCTCACCCCGTGAGCCGGCCGCGGCGGGCGGAGCAGGTGTCCGGGAGAGCTCGGGTGCGGTCGGGGACGCGGGGTCTTGCCGAATCTTGACACCCCGCGCACAGCTTCATAGTGTCCCGCGCTTCCGCCTGCTCCACCCTTGTGATTGACATGCTCGGACCCTCCTCCCTAGACTCGACGGACTTCGTTGTCCCGGGCCCCGGCCGATCTCGGCCGCTGCCGGCCCGAGGGCTCGTCGCGCCCTGTCTTGCCGCTCTCCTCGCGGGCGGCTGCGCGCGGCCAGATGCCTCCCGCCCCGTGGAAGATACCGAGACGAGCGGGCGTATTTCGATCGCCAGCGCCCCGGACCTCCGGGAGCTGACGGAGTCCGAGATCGGGGCGTTCCGGGCGACCTACCCGCAGGCCACGCTGCTGCTGCGGGAGCCGGAGTCGTCCGCACAGGTGGTGTCGGCGTTGCTCGCCGGCCGCGCGGATGTCGCGGTCACGGGCCGCGAGCTGGAGCAGGAGGAGCGGGACATGGCACGACGGAACGGGATCGAGCTGGAGGGGCACCGGATCGCGCAGGACGCGATGTGCCTCGTCGTGCCCGCCGCGAACCCCGTCCTGAACGTCACGCTCGGCGAACTGCAGCGGGTCTGGCACGGGGAGACCGCCGACTGGTCCGCGCTTGGGGGGCGCGACGGGCGCATCCTCCCGGTGCTGCCACCGCTGTCCTCGGATCTCGCGCGCGCGTTCGTGCAGCGGGTGATGGCGGGAGAGACCATGCGGGCCCCGGCGATGATCGAGGCATCGGACTCCGCCGTCGCGGCCCGGGTCGCGGCGACCGCGGGGGCGATCGGCGTGGTGCCGCTCGCGCTCGCGTCGCGGGCCGGGCTCAAGACGCTGCGCGTCGCGTCGGTCGAGGGCACCCCGTACGTGGACCCGGACATGGAATCCGTGCACGATGGGAGCTACCCGCTGACCCGGTTCATCAGCCTGTTCATCCGCACCCACGGACAGCGTCTCGCGGGTGGCTTCGTCACGTTCGTGGCCAGCCAGCCCGGCCAGCAACTGGTGCTGGCCAGTGGCCGGGTGCCCGCCGCCGTCCCGATCCGCTTCGTCCGCCGCTCGCCGCTCTTGAGCACACATTGAGAGGAGCCCACCTGTCCACGCCCATGAACGCCACCTTCCGAAACTTCGCCCGCACCTTCCGGTTCGCGGTGCTGTCCGCCGCGCTCCTGTCCATCCTGCCGGCCTCGTCGCGCGCGGATGAACTCAAGGAGGGCCGCACGGCCCTGAACGCGGGACGCCTCGACGACGCGCTCGGGTTGTTCGAGAAGGCTGCGGAGCAGGGTTACGCGGAGGGCCGCGCGGGCATGGGGCAGGTCTGGCTCCGGAAGCGCAACTATCCGAAGGCGCTCGAGCAGTTCCAGATGGCGCAGAAGATGGACCCGAACCTCGCGCTGTCCTACTACGGCATCGGCGAGGTCGCGCGCCGCAACGAGGATTACACGGGCGCGCTCCCGAGCCTGAAGCGCGCGGTCGAGCTCGATCACAAGTTCCCCGATGCCCAGCTCGCACTCGGGGACTGCCTGACCCAGCTCCAGCGCTACGACGAGGCCGTCGCCGCGTTGAACCCGGGACTCAACTGGGGCAGCAAGTGGCGCCCGCGCTTCCTCGTCGCGCTCGGGTTCGTGGAGATGACCCGGGACTCGCTGCGCGACGCGGGCATCTACTTCACGCAGGCGAACCAGGCGGCGCCGGACGATCCGGTCACGAGCCGCGCGCTGGGCGACTTCTACCTGAAGCGCGGCATCGGATCGCTGGCGATCCCGGCGTACGAGAAGGCGGTGAGCCTCGACTCGACCGACATCGACCTGCGCTTCGCGCTCGGCCGCGCGCTCGCGAACGACCAGCGCTACGAGGAGGCGATCGAGCAGTACCGCTGGGTGGCGGAGCAGAATCCCGATTACGCCGGCGCCCAGCTCGCGCTGGGCGACATCTTCTACCGCGCCGGCCAGGCCCAGGCGAGCTACTACGCGCAGGCGCGACCGCACCTCGAGAAGTACACGCAGCTCGCGCCGGACGATCCCAAGGGCTGGTCGCTGCTCGGCCGCGACCTTTACTACCTCAAGCTCAAGGACGATGCCGCGGTCGCGCTGCAGAAGGCCATGGACCTCGGCGACAAGAGCAAGGAGATGTACACGGTCCTGTTCCGGGTCAAGGTCGACCGTAGGGACTGGCCCGGGGCGCTCGAGGCGATCAAGCACGGAGAGCCGAACAACTCCGACCTCCTGAAGCTGGCCCAGGTCCACGCCTTCATGGGCAACCAGGCGCAGGCCGACTCCGTCTACCGGACGCTGATCGAGCACGATTCGCTGTCCAGCGACGCCAAGTTCGCGATGCTGGAGCAGGCCAAGGCACAGTACCGGCAGAAGGACTACCCGACCGCGGTCGGGACGCTGACGCGCCGAATCGCGCTTGACCCCAGCACCCACGAGGCTTACTACTTCAGGGGCTTGTCCTACAAGGAGATGAAGCAGTTACCCGAGGCGCTCGCGGACCTCCGGCAGGCGTTCACCCTGGCTCCGACCCGGTCGGATTATTCCTTCTGGCTCGGCGTGACGGCGACGCAGGCCGACTCGATCGACGCGGCGATCGCGGCATTCCGCGCCACGGTTGCACTGGACTCGACCAGCAAGAACGCGGCGGTGGCCCGGCAGCAGCTGGGCTACCGTTCATTGTTGACGAAGAACTGGAGCGGAGCGATCGAGGATCTCGAAGCGGCGGTCGCGATCGACCCCAAGAACGAACAGTCGTTGATCTGGCTGGCGCAGGCGTACCAGAACTCGGGCAATCGGGCGAAGGCGATCGAGTACTACCACAAGGTGCTCGAGATCCACCCCGGGGAGCCCAACTCCACCAAGGGGCTGAAGACGCTCGAGCCCAAGTGAGCAGCTCGCGGCCGCGCGATGTCGGTGCGCCGGGGTCAGGAGGAATGGATGTCCACGATGAAGAGCCGGCAGGTGGGGTCGATCGCCATCCTGACACCGAAGGGCTACCTCACGGGCGGCGAGGAGACCGAGGAACTCGAACGCGGGATCAAGCAGCTCGGCGAAGAGGGCAACAAGCATCTCGTCATCAACCTGAGCGAGACGCAGCACCTGAACTCGACCGCGCTCGGCGTGCTCATCTCCGCGCACTCGAGCTACGTTCGCCGGGGCGGCCAGATGAAACTGGCCGCGGTGGACAAGCGCATCGAGAACATCTTCGTCATCACCAAGCTGTCGCTCGTGTTCGATGTCTACCCGACCGAGGAGCAGGCGATCGCCAGCTTCGTCGAGAAGGAATCCGTCTGACCCCCCACGGAGGCGAGCATGGCCGTCAAGAGGCGTGAGGTCCGCAGCATCGTGATCCTGTCGCCCAAGGGACGCTTTTACGGTGACTCGGAGACGGATGAACTCGAGAAGGCGATCATGGCCGAGGCCGCGGCGGGGAACAAGATGCTGGTCATGAACCTGGGCGAGTGCGAAGCGCTCAACTCGGTCGCCATCGGCGTGCTGATGCGGGGCTACGCGAACTACAAGAGCCGCGGCGGCGAGATCAAGCTGTGTGCGCTCGGCAAGCGGCTCAAGGACCTGTTCACCATGACCAAGCTGATCATGGTCTTCGATCACCACGACACCGAGGAGCAAGCGATCGCCGCGTACGTCCCGGTGGCCTAGTCGGCCCCGGCCGGACCGGAAGATACTGTCAGTCGCAGTACCCGTCACGGGATCGCGCGAGTCGCGGTCCGCAAGGTAGAGGGGGCACCCGCCGGCAGGGCGGGTCCGGACCCGACGCCATTTCAGACCGCACGGCGCCGCCAGAGGGCGGGCTGGGAGGATCAGAAACCCATGAACCGCTTTCTCGTACCGCTGGGCTTCATCGCAGCTCTCGTGATCTCTGTGACCCTTTGGATCTTCATGCCGCAGCTCATCGGGCCACAGTACGGCGACCAGTTGCAGAAGGCCGGCTTCCTCGTGCCCGCCCTGATCATGCTGCTGATCCTGCAGATCTCGTTCGTGGTCGAGCGCATGCTCAGCCTCCGCCGGGCGCAGGGACGCGGTTCACTGCCGGACTTCCTCAACAACGTGCGCAAGTCGCTCCACTCGGGCGACGTGGACGGTGCGATCAAGCTGTGCGGTCAGCAGCGGGGGTCGGCGGCGAACGTGATGCGCGCCGGGCTCGAGCGCTACAACATGCTGCGCAAGGAGAACGCGCCCAAGGAGAAGATCGTGGCCGAGACCCAGGCGGCGATCCAGGAGGCGAGCGGCCTCGAGACGCCGCTGCTGGAGCGGAACCTGATCGCGCTCTCCACGATCGCGTCCATCAGCACCATGGTCGGGCTGCTCGGGACGGTGCTCGGCATGATCCGCAGCTTCGCCGCCCTGGGCACCTCCGGCGCGGTCGACGCATCGAAATTGGCGGTCGGTATCTCCGAGGCGCTCGTCAACACGGCCGGCGGTCTGTTCGTCGCCATCCTCGGGATCGTCATGTACAACGTTTTCGTGACGCGCGTGGACAACTTCAATTACATGATGGACGAGGCCTCCTACGAGGTGTTGCAGCTGCTGGCAGCCTCGGCGTCGGAGAAGACGTCCTTCAGCTCCTCGTCGACCGTCGCGCCCACGAAGTAAGGAGCCGGCGCCTCCCATGCTCAAGAAGAAACGGCGAATCGGGGTCAGCATCGACATGACGCCCATGGTGGACGTGGCGTTCCTGCTGCTGATCTTCTTCATGACCACGACCCAGTTCCAGCCGCCGGAGAGGGACAAGATCGACCTGCCCAAGTCCAGCTCCGAGGCGAAATCGCCCGAGTCCGACATCATCACCATCGCGGTGACGAAGGCGCCGAGGGTGAGCGTCGTGTACAAGCAGCACACCGCGGACGGGATGGTCGAACAGCGCATCGAGCTCAACCCGGCCTCGCTCCAGACGGACCTCGGTCCAGCGCTCCAGAAGGCGCGCGCGGCGAACCCCGCAGCACGCGTGATCGTCAAGATGGACAAGGGCGCGCACTACGGCATCATCGCGGACATGGTGGCCGGGATGCAGTTCGCGAACGCCACGCGTTTCAACGTTCAGACCAACCTCAAGCAGGGCGCCGGCACACTCAGCCATTGAGCCCACGTTAGGAAGGTGATCGTCGATGGGCGCTGTAGACACCCCAGATAGAAGCCGAGGCAAGAAGAAGGGCGGGCTCTCGGGCCGCCGCCCCAAGCGCCGGGTCGGAATCCGCATCGACATGACTCCCATGGTCGACGTGGCGTTCCTGCTGCTGATCTTCTTCATGGTCACCACGGTGTTCCGCACGCCGAAGGCGCTGGAGATCAACCTGCCGCCGAAGGACGCGAAGGTCGACGTTGCGGTCTCCAAGACGCTGACGATGCGCGTGCTGGCCGACGGCCGGCTGTATTGGAAGCGCGGCGACACGCCATTCAACCGCTCCTCGGTGGACAAGGTGCACGAGGTGCTGCAGCAGTTCGCCAACCAGAACGACCTCATCGTGGTCGTGAAGGTCGACCGCGACGCCGACTTCGAGAACATGGTGAACATGCTCGACGAGCTGCATGCGGCGAAACTCTCCCGGTTCTCGATCAATCCGCTCGAGGACAAGGAGAAGCAGGAAGTGGAGAAGCTATGAGCCCAGCGAATTCCGAGCGCCCGAGTCTCTATGAGTTCATGCCCTACGGGGCACCGGAACTCATGGAGGTCGCGAAGCGCTACATGTTCCGCGCCACCATCTCCGGCATCGGCGCGATCGTGGGCGTGTTCGGCATCATGTTCATCGTGAACCTGATCATCGCCCAGCAGCAGAAGTCCATCCCGGTCGTGCAGATGCAGGTCAGCGACCTCGCCGCTCCACCGCCGCTGACCCAGGACACGCCACCGCCGCAGGTCCAGGTGGCCCCCGCGGTCGCACCGCCCGCCGCCGCCATCCCGGTCCCGGTGCCGGATGCGGAAGCTCCGAAAGAGCAGACGATCATGTCGCAGGAGGAGATCTCGACCGCGACGCCGGGTGTTTCCGAGGAGACCGGGTCGCAGATCGTGGTGGCTCCCTCCGAGGACGAGCTGCCGAAGTTCGGTGACTACGTTTACGTCGAGGAGCTGCCCGAGGCCGTCACCCGCATTCCGCCGACCTACCCGGATCTCGCGCGTGAGGCCGGCGTCGACGGAACGGTCATGGTGCAGGCGCTGGTGGGGAAGGACGGCAAGGTGAAGGACGTGCGCGTGGTGAAGAGCATCCCGATGCTGGACGACGCGGCCAAGGCGGCGGTCCGGCAGTGGGTGTTCAAGCCGGCGCTGTCGAACAACAAGCCCGTCGCGGTGTGGGTGGGCGTGCCGGTCAAGTTCAGCCTGCACTGACCCGCCGGAGGGAGGACCTCCCGCGCGGGCTTCCCGGGAACGACCGGGGGCGCCTCGCGCGGTGACCGCGGTTCAGCAGGGCCCAGCGGAGCCCGTTCCGGCCACCCGGGCCGGCTCCGCCGCGCCGGTCACGCGCCAGCCGCGCCGGTAGCACAGCGGTTTGACCACCCCCGGGGGCACGCCTACCGTGGGTCGCCCTGCCCCTCTCACACCTCCCGGAACCGCCCTCCCGGAGCACCCATGACGCTCGTCGAATCCGCGGTGCCGCCGCCGCCTTCCGCGCTTCCCCTGTCGCCGCTCGCGCGGGCCGCCCGCATGTTCACGAGCCCGGCGAGCGCGTGGGGTGGGTTCGAGGTCCAGGGCGCCTGGCGGCGCTGGGGATTCCCGCTGACCTTGACGCTCGTGATCGAGGTGGTGCTGTCGTGGGCGACCTACCACCGGGCCCTGCTGCCGGACATGCTCCAGCGCTGGGACCAGGCGGTCGCGAACGGGCAGATGCAGCCCGAACAGCTCGAGAGCATGACGAAGTTCTTCACCGAGAACTGGGTCGCCGTGGCGACGACGCTGGGCTCGATCGTCGTCGTCGTCCCCGTGGTGATCCTGCTCCAGGCGCTCATGGTGTGGTTCGGCGCGGGCTTCGTGCTCGGCGCCCGCTTCAAGTTCACCCAGGGACTCGCGGTCGTGGCGTGGGCGGGGCTCGTCCACCTGCCGGCGTCGCTCGTGCGGTACGGCTACGGCTGGGTGCAGCAGTCGTTCGAGGGCCTGCACCTCGGGCTGGGCGTGCTGCTCCCCGCGCCGGAGACTCCGACCAAGCTGCACGCCGGCCTCACCGTCTTCCTCGACGCCATCTCGCCGTTCGCCGCCTGGTACCTCGCCGTGGTCGTGCTCGGGACCGCGGCGCTCTCGGGCGCCCCGCGACGCAATATCGCGTGGGTGCTGGTGACGTTGTATCTCGCGTTCGTGGCGTTTTCCGCCGCGGTCGCGGCGTTGTTCAGTCCCGGCTCGTGACGCCGACTCGAAACCCCGTACCCCATCCATGCGTACCCGTTCCTGTCCACGGGGTCGTCCCGTGGTTGCAGGTCCTCAAGGAGAACCATCGCCGATGCGTCCCGTCGCGCTCCTGATTCTCGTCGCCCTGGCCATCCCCGTGATGGCGTCCGCCGCAGTGCTCACCGCCGACGATGCGGTGAAGATCGCCCTTCAGAAGAGCCCCGGGATCCGCCAGGCGGAGGCCAGCGTGCTGTCCGCACGCAGCGGGCTGTGGAGCGCCTACAGCCGCGTGGTCCCGAACGTCGGGTTCGGTGCGACCCGCAGCGGCTCGTTCACCAACTCCACCCTCGGCAACACCGCGACCGGCTCGCTGCCGACGCCGAATTCCACGTTCGATGCCGAGAGCTACCGGGGATCCTACGGATTCACCGGGCAGTGGAGCGTGCTCGACCCGTCGGGGATCGTGGGCCTGAGCTCGGCCCGCTCGGGCATGAAGGCCGCCGACCTCGGGCAGCGGGCCTCGCGCGCGGACGTCACGTTCCAGACGAAGCGCCTGTTCTACACGGTGGTCAAGTCCGTGCACCTGGCCCGAGTCTCCAGCCAGTCGCTGAAGCTCTCGCGCGACGACGAACGCCGGGTCCGGGCGCTGTTCGACGTCGGCTCGGTCTCGAAGAGCGACCTGCTGCGGGCGCAGGTGCGCACCGCGCAGAGCGTGCTCGACTCCATTCTCTCCGATCACGCCGTGACGACCGGTCGCATCAGTCTCGCCCAGCAGATCGGTGTCCCCGAGGCGCAGCTCGGCGAGGTCGACACGACGCTGACGGTGGATTCCGAGACTCCGGACATGGCGACCGTCCTCGAGGAGGCGCGCAAGCACAGGCCGGACATCCAGGCCGCGGATGCCGATGCGCGCTCCGCCGAGCTCGAGATCCGGTCGGCGCACTTCGCCCGGCTCCCGGCGGTCGTCCTCAGCGGAAGCTACAGTCCCAACCTCGTGGCCTCCTCCTACTTCAAGGCGGCGGTGTTCGACAGCACGGGCGCGGAATTGGGGAGGCTGCCGATCAATACGCGGTCCACGACCAAGGGGCTGTACTCCGGGAGCATTTCGCTCAACCTGCCGATCTTCGACGGCTTCGCCACCGACTCCCGCGTGGCCGCCGCCCGCAGTCGGTTGGTGAGCGCGACCGAGACGCGCGACGCGCTCCTCCGCAACCTCGAGGATGAAGTGCGACAGACGCTGCTCGGGCACCAGGAGGCGATGGAGCGCGAGGCGGTGGGACGCACCGCGGTGGCGTCGGCGAGGGAGAACCTCAATCTCGTCCAGCAGAAGTACAACGTGGGATCGGCCACGATCCTCGACCTCATCGATGCCCAGGTCTCGCTGCTCCAGGCGGCCAGCGACCTCGTATCCGCCATGGCCGACATCCGTATCGCCGAAGCCGCCGTCGACCGCGTCCGCGGTAAAGCCGAGTGAAGTGAGAGGAGAGGCCGCATCCATGAAGAAGAAGTGGATCTGGATCGCGCTCGGCGCGGTCGTGGTGGTGGTATTGGTGGGCCTGAGTGTGGTGAACGGCGCCAAGGGCAAGATCGAACCGGTCCAGATGGCCAAGGTCCGGCGCGAGGACGTGACCTCGCGCGTGCGGGCCCCGGGCAAGATCGAGCCGAAGACGCAGGTGAAGGTCAGCGCCGACATCATGGGCAAGGTCGTCGTGCTGAACATCAAGGAGGGCGACCCGGTCAAGAAGGGCCAATTGCTGCTGCAGCTCGACGACACCCAATATCGCGCCGCGCACGACCAGGCCACCGCCGCCCTGTCCTCGGCCCGGGAGCACGTGCGCGAGACGCAGACGGCGATGCGCGTGGCGGACGCGAACTTTCAGCGCCAGAAGGCGCTGTACGAGCAGAAGCTGCTGTCGCAGGCCGAGTGGGACACGGCGAACAACGGCTACGAGCAGGCGCGCGCTGCGCTGGCCACGGCCCAGGAGGAGGTCTCGCGGCTGCAGGCGGCGGCCGCCGGGGCGGCGGACAACCTGAAGAAATGCCGGTTCGTGGCCCCGTTCGACGGCGTCGTGAGCGCGCTCGACGTCGAAAAGGGTGAGATCGTCATCACCGGCACCATGAACAACCCGGGAACCCAGATCATGGTCGTGTCCGACATGTCGCGCATGCTGGTCCGTGCCGAGGTGGACGAGACCGACGTCGTGGACATGAAGCTCGGGCAGAAGGCGAAGATCTCCGTGGACGCTCTGCCCGACACCACGTTCGCCGGCACCGTCACGGAGATCGGCAACACGGCCAAGCCCTCGACGATCTCGACCGTCCAGGGCCAGTTGAATTTCGAGGTCAAGGTGGTGTTCGACGACAACGTGCCACAGGTCCGGCCCGGCATGACCGCGGACGTGGACATCGCCACCGGCACGCACACGAAGACGCTCACGGTCCCGATCCAGGCCGTGGTGATCCGCACCCAGAGCCAGCTCGACCGGGCCGCGCGCAGCAAGCTCCCGGCGAAGAAGAAGCCCGGCGGCGCCAGGGCCTTCACCGCCGACGAGGACACCGCGGGCAAGAAGGACCCGGAGATCACCGGGATCATGGTGGTGAAGGACGACGTCACGCATTTCGTGCCCGTGCGCACGGGGCTCGCCAATGAGACCATGATCGAGGTGTTCGGCGACCTGAAGGAAGGCGACATCGTCGTGTCCGGACCGTACAAGGCGCTGCGAGAGGTCAAGCCCGGGGCGAAGGTCAAACGCGAGCAGGCCGGCATGAAGCCGGGCAAGTGAGAGGCTGATGCTCATCCAGATCCGTGAACTGCACCGCACCTACCAGGTCGGCGAGATCGAGGTCCGCGCCCTGGACGGCGTGGACCTCAGCATCGCCGCCAACGAGTACGTGGCGATCATGGGCCCTTCGGGTTCGGGCAAGTCCACGCTCATGAATATCCTCGGCTGCCTCGACACGCCGTCCTCGGGGTCGTACCGGCTCAAGGACAAGGAGATCGCCGAACGGACCGACGACGAGCTCGCGGAAATCCGCAACCGGGAGATCGGGTTCGTGTTCCAGACCTTCAACCTGCTCGCGCGCGCCGATGCACTCCACAACGTGGAGCTGCCGCTCGTGTACGCCGGCGTCCGGCACGAGGAGCGTCGCAAGCGCGCGAAGGAGTCGCTGGAGCTGGTCGGCCTCGCCGACCGCATGAAGCACAAGCCGAACGAGCTGTCCGGCGGGCAGCGCCAGCGCGTGGCCATCGCGCGCGCGCTCGTGAACAAGCCCAGCATCATCCTCGCCGACGAGCCGACCGGAAACCTCGACTCCAAGACCGGCGAGGAGATCATGGCGGCGTTCGAGGCGATCTGGCGCCAGGGCAACACCGTGATCCTCGTGACGCACGAGCCCGACGTGGCGGAACATGCGCGCCGGATCGTGCGCATGCGGGACGGCAAGATCGAGAGCGACGTCGTCAATCCGAACCCGCGCTCCGCGCAGCTGCCGCCGGCGAACGGCGCGGAGCCCGCGTGAACCTCCGCGAGAGCGTCGGCATCGCCCTCGGCGGTGTGCGTGCGAACAAGCTGCGCTCGTTCCTGACGCTGCTCGGGATCATCATCGGCGTGGCCTCGGTCATCGCGGTGGTGTCGTTCGTGGAGGGCTTGAACCGGTTCGTGACGCAGAAGCTCCTGAACGCCGGCGCGAACGTGTTCGTGGTCGACAAGTACGGCTTCATCACCAGCCAGGAGGCGTTCGACGCCGCGAGCAAGAACCCGGACGTGACGCTGGACGACGGGGACGCGCTGCGGGAGGGCATGCACCACGCCTCGATGGTGGTGGCGGAGACCGGCTCCGTGGCGCCGGTGCGCTACCATGGCAAGGTCATGAATGCCATCACCATCAACGGGCGCGGCGCCGGTTACGACCTGGTGGACGACCTCGCGATCGACCACGGACGCCACCTGTCGGAACTGGACGACGGCGAACGGCGGGCGGTGGCGGTGATCGGGCCGGAGGTCAGCGAGGAGCTGTTCGGCACGCTCGACCCGGTCGGCAAGACGATCCGCATCGGCCAGTACGAATTCGAGATCATCGGCGTCACCGTCGCCAAGGGCAAGATGTTCGGGCAGTCGCAGGACCGCTTCGTCACCGTGCCCGTCCGCACGTTCCAGAAGTTCTGGCAGGAGCGCGGCACGTTCCAGCTCGCGGTGAAGAGCGTGGACCAGGCGTCGCTCGAGCTGGCGCAGCAGGAAGCCCGCAACATCCTGCGCGCGCGCCGGCACCAGCGGCCGGGCCAGCCGGACCGCTTCGGCATCACCACGTCCGAGACCTGGCTGCAGCTCTACCGCACGCTCACCGGCGGCATCTTCGTGGTGTCGATCGGAGTCGCCGCGATCTCGCTGTTCGTGGGCGGGATCGTGATCATGAACATCATGCTGGTGTCGGTGACGGAGCGCACCCGCGAGATCGGCATCCGCAAGGCGCTCGGCGCCCGGCACCGCGACATCCTCACCCAGTTCCTCGTCGAGTCCACCACCCTGTCCCTGGCCGGAGGTGTGATCGGCATCGTGCTCGGCTCGTCGCTGGCGCTGCTCGTGGGCGCCCTGAGCCCGCTGCCTGCGGCGCTGAGCATGACCGCGGTGCTGCTCGGAGTGATCATGAGCACGGCCGTCGGCGTGTTCTTCGGTTCGTACCCCGCGGCCCGCGCCGCGCGCCTCGATCCCATCGAGGCGCTCCGTCACGAGTGAGCGGATGAATCTCGGCTTCCTGCTGTCCGAGACCTTCGAGATCGCGCGGCGCGCGCTGACCGCGAACCGCATGCGCTCGATGCTGGCGCTGCTCGGCATCGTGATCGGGGTCGGCACGGTCATCGGAATGGTGTCGCTCATCAACGGGTTCCAGCGCTCGTTCCAGCAGAACATCCAGGCGTTCGGCAACAACACGCTGTACATCCGCCGCATCCGGCCCGGCATCAGCTTCGCGGGCGGCGTGCCGGACTCGTTGAAGCAGCGCAAGGCGTTCACCATCGAGGACGGGCAGGCGATCCTCGCGCAATCGCCCGCGGTGGCGGCGGTGTCGGTGTTCAAGTTCGCCTTCAACGACTTCAAGCTCTCGCGCCGAGACAAGACGACGAAGACCACGTTCATCTACGGGACCAACGACCAGCTCCTGCGCACGCACGGCTACGACATGGCGCGCGGCCGGTTCTTCACGCAGGAGGAGGTGCGCGGCAGCGCCAACGTGGTCGTGCTCGGCAAGGACAC
>CAYSWZ010000052.1:0-12094 GCA_964434945.1 uncultured bacterium
GGGGCGCGGACCCGGGTCGTGCCAGCGACTCCTGTCTCGTCGCGGACCGACGTCGTGTCGGACCGTGGCTGTTCGAGTCTAGGCACGAAGCGCGGGCCCCGTCGAGTGCCTGGATGGGTCGCGGACAAGTGAGCGGCGCCCGTGACACTCCCCCCGACATGCCGCGAGACGACCGACTCGCTGTCTACCGAGGCGCCTGGCACCGGGTTGGCGGCGGGCGCCCGGGGGCCTCAGCTGTCGCCCCCCAGCCGATACTCGATGTGCCTCGCCGTCTCCTCCGCCACCTCGCGGCCGCAGCGCTTCTCGACCACGGCGAACGCCATGTCGATCCCGGCCGAGACGCCGGCGGAGGAGATCACGCCGTCGTCCACGAACCGCGCGTCGCGCTCGACCCGGATGGTCGGGTCGAGCGAATGGAGCCAGTCGAAGCTCGCATGGTGGGTCGTGGCCCGCCGGCCCTGCAGCAACCCCGCGCGGGCGAGCAGCGCCGCGCCGGTGCAGACGCTCGTCACGAGCTCCGCGTCGGCCGCGACGCGGCGCAGCCAGTCGAGCGTCGGGGCGTGCTCGACGAGGGACCGCGTTCCCTGGCCGCCGGGGACGACGAGCAGGTCCACGGGTGGCGCGTCCTCGTAGGTGAAGCTGGCGATCACGCGCAGTCCGCCCGTGGCCACGACCTCGCGCTTCTCCGGGGCCACGGTGAACACGCGGAAGGGCGCGCTGTCGTCCGTGCGGCGGGACTCCATCCCGGGCACCAGCCTCGCGCGGGAGAAGACCTCGAACGGCCCGGCGAAGTCGAGCACCTCGACGCCGTCGAACACGAGAATGGCGGTGTTCCAGGATCGCATACGGCGATCGCTAGAACGCCGCCAGCTCGCGCAGGGCGCGCACGAGCGTGTCCTTCTGGGGCAGGATCACTTCCTCGAGCTTGGGTGCATACGCGACCGGGGTGTCCAGCGCGCCGACGCGGCGCACGGGCGCGTCCAGGTCCATGAAGCACTCGCTCGCCACCTGGGCCGCGACCTCGGCGCCGAAGCCGGCGAACAGCGTGTCTTCGTGCGCGATCAGAACCCGGCCGGTCTTCCTCACCGAGCGCGCGATCGATTCGAAGTCGAGCGGCTGCATGGTGCGCAGGTCCAGCACCTCGACGTCGATCCCCTCGTCCGCGAGTTCCTGGGCGGCGAGGAACCCGCGCTGCACGAGCGCACCGTACGTCACGAGTGTCAGGTCGGTCCCGGGCCGCACCACGCGCGCGCGGCCGAACGGCACCGTGTAGTCCGGCCCCGGGTAGGGCTCCTTCGCATACGGCTGGCGGTAGAGGTGCTTGTGCTCGAGGAACAGCACCGGATCGTCGGCGCGCATGGCGGTGCGCATGAGCCCGGCCGCGTCGCTGGCGCAGCTCGGCAGCACCACGCGCAGACCCGGGCAGTGGGCGAAGATGCTCTCGCCGCACTGGCTGTGGTAGGGCGCGCCGCCGGCAAGGTAGCCGCCGTACGCGGTGCGGATCACGACCGGGCACGACCAGGCATTGTTCGAGCGGTAGCGCATGTAGCACAGCTCGTCCCGGATCTGCATCATCGCCGGCCAGATGTAATCGAAGAACTGGATCTCGACCACGGGCTTCCACCCGAGTGTGGCGAGGCCGATGGCCCGCCCGACGATGTTCGCCTCCGCCAGCGGCGAGTTGTAGACGCGCTTGCCGCCGAACTGCTTCTGCAGGCCCCAGGTGACGCCGAACACCCCGCCCTTCCCCTTCAAGTCGTCGAGCACCTCTTCGTGCGAGGCGTCGGCCACGTCCTCCCCGAACAGGATGATGCGCGGGTTGCGCTTCATCTCGTCCCGCAGGGCGTAGTTGATGCTCTGGAGAATCGTCTCGGCCTGCGCCCCCGGCTCGGGTCTCGGCGTGGAGACGAACCGCTCCGACGCGGGGTCCACGTCGGGCGAGAACACGTACGCCGTCGCGGTGTGAACCGGCGGCTGCGGCGAGAGCTGCGCCTGCTCCGACGCGCTGCGGATGCCCGTGGCGACGTCGGCGTGCAGTTTCTCGAGCTCGCTCTCGGTGAGCACGCCCTCCTTCACGAGGAAGCGCGAGAAGCAGCGCAGGCCGTCGCGCTCCGCCTCCGCGTCGCGAACGGCCCGTGGCTTGTACTTGCTCTCGTCGTCCGACATCGAGTGGGAGTACGGGCGCGTCACCTTCGCGCGGACGAACGCGGGTCCCTTGCGCGCGCGGCACCACGCCACGGCCTCGGCCAGCACCTTGTAGGAGGCGATCGGGTCGTTGCCGTCCACCTCGTCGACCCAGAACAGGTTGGGGAATGCCTTCACGAGCTGCGCGACGTTGCCGCCCGCCGTCTGGACGTCGACCGGAACCGAGATGGCGTAGCCGTTGTCCTCGACCAGGAACAGCACCGGGAGCTTCAGGTTGCAGGCGGTGTTCATCGCCTCCCAGAACTCGCCCTGGCTCGTGGTGCCGTCGCCGGCGGAGACATAGACCACCTCGTCGCCCTTCACGCGGCCCTTCAACTCCGCATACTCGCCTTCGAGCTCCCGGAACTTGACCAGGGCCTCGGCGGCGCCGACGGCCTGCAGGAACTGGGTGCCGGTGGGGCTCGACTGCGACACGATGTTGAGCCTGCGGTGGCCCCAGTGGCTCGGCATCTGGCGACCTCCGGAGTTGGGGTCCTCGGCGGATCCCACCGCCGACAACAGCATCTCCTTCACCGTCATGCCGAGCTGCAGGCACAGGGCGCGGTCGCGGTAATAGGGATAGAAGTAGTCGTAGCCCGGCTTCAGGGCACGGCCCGCCGCGGCCAGCACACCCTCGTGCCCTGCGCCCGAGATCTGGAAGAAGATGAGGTTCAGCTTCTTGAGCCGGATCTCCTCGTCGTCCGTGCGCCGCGACGTGACCATCGTCCGGTAGAGCCCGACGAGGTCCTCGGGGCTGAGTCCGCCCCAGCGGGCGGCGGCGGCGGTGGCGGGCTTGACGGAGGTCATGAGGGGAATCTCCGGGGAGAGCGCAACGCGAGTATCCACATCAATCTAATGGACGTCCCGAGGCAGGGGCAACCGGATAGCGGCCCCCCCCACGCGAGCGGGCAGCCGTTGGCCCTCTATCGGCGGGGTTTGCCCCGGAGTTGCTCGAGATTCGCGTCGAGCCAGCGGCGGTCGTCCGCCGTCATGGAAGCACGATCCATCGACTCGAAAATGGCGCGGGCGCCCACGACGTCCCCCGCGTTCGCCAGCGCGATCGCGCGCGCACCGCGAACGTGAAGATCCATCCGCACCGCCATACGCAGCGAGCGCTCCCGGAGCGGCCCCGGCTCGGCGGTTGCAGCCGCCCGCCGAAAGGCCGCGGCTGCTCCGGCGAAATCCTGAGCATTGGCAGCGCGAATGCCGGCATCGAATTCGGCCGCCGCCGCGTTCGCGGTGGAGGTGTGGCGTTCATTCGCCCGCTCGCGACGAAGCTGCGCAAGATACTGATCCGCATCGCGAACGACGTCGGCATCCTCCGCAAGCCGGTCCCGCGCGGCGCGCAGGCGTCGTTCGGCCCCGGCGATGTCTCCGTTCGCCAGAAGCCCGTTGGCTTCGCGCACGGCACCCGAGAGCAGGGCGACCCGTGCAGCGTGCGCCAGGTCGGCGCGTACGGCGGCACGGAAGTGGGAATCGTACAGTTGCCAGGCCTCGTCGTCGCGCCCGATCAGAGCGGCCAGTGCGAGGCGGTCGAGCATGAGGTCGGCCCGTCCCGGCAGGATCTCGGTCGCACGCACGATGTGGGGCCAGCCGGGCGCGGGGTCCCTGCCCGGCGAGACGACGTACGAACGCGCCAGCAACCCTTCCAACTCGGGGTCGTCGGGTGCGACCGTGCGGCCCCGCTCGACCGCCCCCCGCACGAAGGCCGCAACCGATTCGCGCTCGGCCGCGGACCTGCGCATGCTCGCGTCCAGCAGGAGCTGCGTCGCCATGAGTCGAACCGCGGGTACCGAGAGCGGATCCCGCTCCAGGGCCCGAACGAACCAGTCGCGCGCTTCGTCGCGCTGCCCGCGCTGGAGCTCCAGCCAGCCCATCCCGGCGCACGCCCCGGGATCCCGTGGGTCCATGCCGAGCGCGACCTGCAGATTCTCCGTCGCTTCCGCCCGCTGGGGTGTGGGGCGGGCGAGCAGCGCGATCCCGAGAGAGCCCAGCACCTCGGCACTCGGCACGCGCTCGCGCACGGCCGGCTCCCTCGTCGAGAGTGCGCTCCGGAGCGTCCATTCCCGGAGAGCGAGGCGGGGGCGATCGAAGTAGGCCAGCAATCTCGAACGGAGAGCCCCCTCATCTCCAAAAGCCTGCTCGAACGCGCTCGCGAAGCGCTCCCCTTCCCGCGTCGCGGCCAGCACACGCTCGAGGCGCTCAAGATCGCCGTCCGCGCCGGAGAGAATCATGTGGGTGAGCAGCCATGACTCGGCGTAGAACGTGCCACGCCGGTCGCCCTCGTGGTAGTCCGCTGATCCCGTCCCCATCCCGAACAGTTCGGAGAGTGACAGGAGGTCATGGTGCGCCAGCCAGTCGATGTGCTCCGGGATCGGCCCACCCGCCTGCGCATGGTCGGCCGTGGCGGAGAACGTGCTGAAGTATTCGGCCAGTCCCTCGTTGAGCCAGAGCGGCACATCCGGCATGGACGCTTCCAGCAGCGCGTGGACGTACTCGTGCTGCGCCACGCTCGACAGACGCGTGGGATCGTCCTGGAGCAATAGCCGGCGCCGGTCCGGTGCCGTCTGGAAGAAGCCGGCGACCTGGTCGCGCTGGCCGTGCCAGAGCGGAGCGTACGCCTCGGCGAGCGTGGCGTCGCGGAACAGGATCACCTGGACCGGCCCCACTTCCACGACGAGAGCGGGAGCGGCGAGCGACAGCACCGTGCGCAGGTCCTCGAGCTGTTGCGCCACGCGCTCGCCCACCTCGCGGCCGGCATCGGTGAGCACTTCCACGTGCGGCGTGCTCACGGACATCCACGTGTGGGCCGCCACCTCGCGCGCAGGTGTCGCGTTGGCGGCGGGAGCCGCAGCGATCAGGACGAGCGCGAGTACGCGCACGCGGGCCCGGCCCGCCCGTGGGCCGGGTCGTGCACGCCGTGTCTCAGTAACCGATCGCGCAGCCATCCTTGCGGCGCTCCGTGGCGCCCGAGTAGACGCCGGTCTTCGGGTCGCGCCAGATCGCCTGGTAGCCGCCGTAGGCGCCCACGGCCTCGCCCTGGAGCGAGTGGCCCCGGCGCGCGAGCTCGGCGAGCACCGCGTCGGGCAGGCCGTCTTCAATGTGCAGAACGCCGCCGTCCGTCATGACCGTGCCCGTCGGTTCGCTCGAACCGGTGTGGTGGAAGCGGATGGCGTCGCCCGCCTCCTGGAGATTCATGCCGAAGTCCACCAGGTTGACCACGATCTGCGCGTGACCCTGCGGCTGCATGTCGCCGCCCATCAGGCCGAATGCCAGCACCGGCGCCCCGTCTTTGGTCATGAACGCGGGGATGATGGTGTGGAACGGCCGCTTTCCGGGCGCGTACGAGTTGGGTTTCCCGGGCTTCAAGTCGAACAGGTTGCCCCGGTCCTGGATGCCGAAGCCGAGCGATGGGATCACGTAGCCGCTCCCGAACCCGGTGTAGTTGCTCTGGATCATCGAGACCATCATGCCGTTCGCATCCGCGGTGCAGAAGTAGGTGGTCTCGCGACGGTTGAGTGCCGTGGGCTCGCCCGGCAGATCGGTATCGGCAGCATGGTCCATGCGGATGAGCGCTGCGCGCTGCTTGGCGTAGGACTTGGAGAGGAGCTGCTGCACCGGGACCTTGGCGAAGTCGGGGTCGGCGTAGTAGCGCGCCCGGTCGGCGAACGCCAACTTCTTGGCCTCGGTGAGGACGTGCCAGAAGTCGGCCGAGTTGCGACCCATGCGCTTCAGGTCGAAGTTCTCGAGGATGTTGAGGAGCTGGAGCGCGGCGATGCCCTGGCCGGGCGGCGGCAGCTCCCACACGGTCCAGCCCCGGTAGTCCGTGCTCACCGGGTCCACCCACTCCGAACGATGCTTCGCGAAATCCTCGAGCGTGAAGAAGCCGCCCACCTTCTGCGAGTACTTCACGAACTCCTCGGCGATGGGGCCTTTGTAATACGCGTCGCGGCCCTTCTCGGCGATGAGCCGGAGCGACTTCGCCAGGGCGGGGTTCTTGAAGATCTCGCCCTCGCGAGGCGCCCGCCCACCCGGCATGAACACCTCCGCGAAGCCGGGTTTGTCCTTGCACTTTTCTGCCCCGCGGCCCCAGTCGCTCGCGATCACCGGGGACAACGGGAATCCTTCGGTCGCGAACTGGATCGCCGGCGCCAGGTCGCGCGCGAGCGTCAGCCTGCCGAACTTCGCGTGCAGCTCCGCCCAGCCGTCCACCGTTCCCGGCACGCTCCACGAGTAGGGCGAATAGAGCGGGATCGTACCGTCGGAATCGGGCGGGATCATCGACGCCTGCAGCCCGAGCGGCGAGCGGCCGCAGGCGTTGAGCCCGTAGAGCTTCTTCGTCTTCGGGTCCCAGACGATGGCGAACATGTCGCCGCCGATGCCGTTGGACGTGGGCTCCATCAAGCCGAGGCAGGAGTTGACCGCGATCGCGGCATCCACCGCGGTGCCCCCGTTCTTCAGCACTTCGAGCCCGGCCTGCGCCGCCAGCGGCTGCGCGCACGCCACCATGCCGTGCTGGGCGTAGACGACGGAGCGCGTGGCGGTGCCACGGCCGGTGGCCGGGGTGCCGGGATGGACGTCGAACTCGGGGCCGGCGGCGCTCAACAGGAGCACCGTGGCGCCGGCGGCGAGGACCGCCAAGGGCAGGCGTCGCATGGGGGCTCCTTTCGAGGGCACGAGGTTCGGAACATGGTGATTCGACCCTACGCCCGATGGCGGGCCACTCGCAACGGCCCGCACGCCGCGTGGGGCGCTCGGGTTTGTGACGCGTTCTTCGAACCGCCTATACTCGTCCGCGCCTTCACTCGATTGCCCTCCTCCGCGCGCCCGCGCTTCAGCCAGGAGCCCATCATGGCCCGCTTCACCGGTGTGGATTTCTACGAGATCGACTCGCTCCTCACGGAGGACGAGATCCAGATCCGCGACCACGTGCGCGACTGGGTCGAGAAGCGCTACCTGCCGCTCATCGAGGACGCCTACGAGAAGGCCTACTTCCCGAAGGACATCATTCCCGAAGTCGCCGAGATGGGCCTGCTCGGCGCCACGCTCCCCGAGAAGTACGGCTGCGCGGGCGTGTCGGCCACGGCCTACGGGCTCGCGATGCAGGAGCTCGAGCGCGGCGATTCGGGGCTCCGGTCGTTCGCCTCGGTGCAGGGCTCGCTCGTCATGTACCCGATCTTCGCCTACGGCAGCGAGGCGCAGCGGATGAAGTACCTGCCGAAGCTGGCCAAGGGCGAACTCATCGGGTGTTTCGGACTCACCGAACCCGACTTCGGCTCCGATCCGGGCGGCATGCTCACGCGCGCGAAGAAGGTGGACGGCGGCTACGTCCTGAACGGCGCGAAGATGTGGATCACGAACGGCACCGTTTCGGACGTGGCGATCGTGTGGGCGAAGCTGAAGACCGAGGGCAAGGACGTCATCCGCGGCTTCATCGTGGACACGAAGGCCAAGGGCTTCTCGGCGCCGGAGCAGAAGCGCAAGCACTCGCTGCGCGCGTCGGTGACGAGCGAACTCATCCTCCAGGACGTGTTCACGCCCGACGATTCGCTCCTGCCCGGCGTCGAGGGCCTCAAGGGTCCGCTCGGCTGCCTGTCGCAGGCGCGTTTCGGCATCGCGTTCGGCGTGGTGGGCGCCGCCATGGCCTGCTTCCATTCCGCGGCCGAGTACTCGAAGAGCCGGATCATGTTCGGCAAGCCCATCGGCCAGTACCAGCTCGTCCAGCAGAAGCTCGCGATCATGCTCACCGAGATCACCAAGGCCCAGTTGTTGTGCGTGCAGCTCGGGCGCATGAAGGAACGCGGCACGGTCACGCCGGCGCAGGTGTCGCTCGCCAAGCGCAACAACTGCGAGATCGCGCTCGAGATCGCGCGCGAGTCGCGCGACGTGCTCGGCGCGAACGGCATCACCGCCGAGTACCCGGTGATGCGCCACATGTGCAACCTCGAGTCGGTCTACACGTACGAGGGCACGCACAACATCCACACGCTCGTGCTCGGCGAGGCGGTCACGGGGCTCTCCGCCTACCGCTGAGATCGGTTGAGCATTCGCTCGAACGGCCCGTGGCAACCGCCTCGGGCCGTTATACTTGCCGGTCACGGGTCCAGGCGTGACGCAGGGCGCGGGTGAACCCGCCGCAGCCCGCGCCGGCGTTCAGGCGCGCGCGAGTTCCGCCGATAACCCAGCGGACCACCACCCGGACCTCGACCACCGCCAGGGAAGACGCGATGCGCGCAGCGCCCGCCATCGTCCTCGCTCTGTGGGTGGCGACACCGGCTGTCGCGGGCACCATCCACGGCAGCGTCAAGGTGCCGCCCCCGCCCGCCCAGGATGCCACGTTCCGTCCGTATGCCGGCCGCGCCTCGAGCCTGGCGGAGCCGGCGCGTTCGCCACGAGGACTGGTGACCGACGCGGTGATCTACGTCGAGGCGCTGCCCGCGGGCGCGACACCGCCCCCGCACGGTCCCACGCCCCAGCTCGCGCAGCGCAATCAGGCGTTCGACCCGCGCGTGGTGGTGGTGGCGGCGGGTGGCACGGTGGACTTCCCGAACTTCGATCCCATCTACCACAACGTCTTCAGCGTCTCGCCCGTCAAGCGTTTCGACCTGGGCAAGTATCCACGCGGCCAGTCACGCAGCGTGACGTTCGTAAAGCCGGGGCTGGTGAACGTGTTCTGCGATATCCACGCCGACATGGCGGCGTTCATCCTCGTGGTCCCGAACCCGGGTTGGGCGCGTGCCGGCGCGGACGGGAAGTTCGAGTTGACCGGGCTCCCCGCGGGTCAATACGAACTCCACTGGTGGCACCCGGACTTCCTCCCGGGGACGGCCAACGTCACCGTGCCGGCGAGCGGTGACGCCGCGTTCGACGTGAGCTTCTGATGACGCGGCGGATCGGCCTGCGCTGGAAGATCCTGCTGCTCACCGCGCTCCCGCTCCTCGCGCTCGCCGGTGCGACGCTGTGGCTCGTGGATCGCGGCGTCTCTTCCCGCAGCGAGGGCGCCCTCGCCGAGGACCTGGTCCGCGCGGCCGGCGTGTTCGAGAACATGCTGGCGGAGACCGCGACCGAGCTGGACGTGACGGGCGCCGTGATCGTCCGCGATCCCCGTTTCTTCTCGGTGCTGGCGCTGCCGCACGCGAGGAACGACCACGAGTTCCGCGCCACGGTGGTCGGCGTGGCGCAGGACTTCCAGCGCTTGGCGCAGCCCGACGTGTTCGAGGTGGCGGACGCGCGGGGCGAGATGGTGGCGACGGTGGGGCGGATCGGCATGCTCCCCGCAGCCCGCGCGGCGCTGGTGAAGAGCGTGCTCGCCGGGCGCGGCGAACGGCGCGCCGTCGCCCAGCGCGGCACGCACGTGCTGCTCGTGGGCACGCCGGTCATGGCCGACGGCCGCGTGGTCGGGGCGCTGCTCCTCGGCCGCGAGGTCTCGGGCGGGCTCGCGTCGCGCCTGCGCGAACTCACGAACAGCGAGGTGTCGTTCGTGTCCGAGCGGCACATCACGAGAACCACTCTCGGCGTGGGCGAGGAGCGCGAGGTGGCGCGGCGGGTGGCCATGTCGGCTTCGGGGAGCTTCCCGGAACCGGTGCGGGACGGCGGCTGGATCGCCGTGGCGCGGCCGCTCCCGATGGCGGCCGAGGGCACCGGGCAGATGTACGTGCTGCAGCGCTCGCTCGATGCGGAGACGGCGTTTCTGCAATCGGTCCGCGGCCACCTGGTGGAACTCGGGCTGCTGCTGCTCGGCGCGGTGTCGCTCGCCGCGCTCTTCATCTCCGCCCACATCACCCATCCCATCCGCCAGCTCGTGACCGCGGCCGCGGCGATGGAGAAGGGCGACTGGGAAGCCCCGATCGACCGCGATCGCCCGGACGAGATGGGCACGCTCGCGCTTCGCTTCGACGAGATGCGCAAGCGTCAGCGCACGTACGTGCGGAGCCTGCAGGAGGTGGCCCGCGCGAAGAGCGAGTTCATCGCCGTGGCCTCGCACGAACTGCGCACCCCGATCAGCATCATCCGCGGCTGGGAGGACCTGTTGCGGGGCGGCATGGTGAAACCGGGAGAGGCCTCGTTCCTCGAGGGTCTCGACGCGATCGCGCGAGCGTGCGCGGCGCTCGAGAAGATCGCGGTGTCCGCCACGCGCATGGCCCAGAGCGACAGCGGCGAGCCCCTGCCGGAGCCCGCCACCACGGAGGTGAAGCCCATGCTCGCCGACGCGCTGCACGAGGCGACGCTGGCGGCTCCCGAGCGGAAGGTGCAGCTCTCGCTCGAGGTCCACGACGATGCCCGGTTCGCGATCCTCGATCGCGCGCAGGTGCTGCAGGCCGTGGACGCGCTGGTGCGAAACGGTATCCGGTTCACGCCCGACGGCGGCTCGGTGACGGTGCGCGCGTTCGCGCAGGCGGACGATTTCGTGATCGAGGTGAAGGACACCGGCATCGGGCTCTCGGCCGAGGCGCGACGCCGCCTGTTCGACGACGCGTTCGTGCCGCACGACTCGCGGAACCACCACACCGCGCACGGGCTCGAGTTCAACGTCGCCGGCATGGGGTTCGGGCTCGCCCTCGTCCGGCGCGTGGTCGAGTCGCACGGGGGACGCGTACTGGTGGACGGCGACGAAGGCCGTGGCAGCGTGTTCACGATGCATTTCCCCGGCGCACTGGCGACCGGCGATGCGAACCGGCGGGTGGCATGAAATGACGCGGCGCGGGAAGTGGCGGGCTTTGGCAGTGGCGCTGCAGGCGAGTGTGCTGTTGGCGCCGGCCCCGGCGCGCGCAGCCGCGGACGTGAAGTTCCGCGGGCTCCTCGACATGGCGCTCGTTTCGACGACCGAGAGCCGGTTGTTGAACCAGCTCACGTTCGGGGACTCCAACTTCGACCCCTACCGCCTGCGGTTGTTCCTCGACGCGCAGCTCTCCCCCGGACTCGAGGTGCACGTGCAGTCGCTGTTCACCGAAGGGCTGGGGCAGATGCGGGCGGACGGCGCCTACGCGCTGTGGACGCCGTGGCGGAACCGCGACCTGTCGGTGGAAGCGGGCAAGATCCCGTGGCCGATCGGCGTCTACGCCCCGCGCACCTACTCGGACCAGAACTGGCTCATCGGCACGCCGCTCATGTACCAGTGGCACACCGGCCTCGTCTGGAACGTGCCGCAGTTGAACGTCGACGCGGTCGTTGCCCAGGCGGGCCACGGCCAGCTCGCGCCCGATGCCGGCAAGATGTACCTGCCGGTGGTGGACGATCGCTGGTGGGATGCCGGGGCGGTGGCGCTCGGATCGTTCCGCCCGCTCGAGTTCTCGCTCGGCGTGGTGCAGGGCTCTCCGTCGTGGCCGTCGCCGGGCAGCGACCAGACGCCCGGCCAGACGGTTCTAGGGCGCGTCGGCCTCGTGCCGGTCCCCGGCATCCGCCTCGGCGTCTCGGGCGCGGACGGAACCTGGATGCCCGAGTGGTATTCGGTCCTCCTGCCGGCCGGTGAATCGCTGCGCGACTACCGTGAGACGAGCGTGATGGCCGACCTGGAACTGGCGCGCGGACCGTTCGAACTCCGCGGCGAGGGCATCCATCGCCGCTGGGAGACGATCGGGGCCGGAAATCTCGAGGTGAACAGCGGCTACGGCGAAGCGCGCTGGTCGCTCGCCGACGGCGCATGGCTCGCGGTGCGAGGCGACGCCATGCACTTCTCGGACGTCACCACCTCCTCGCTCGTGACGCGCCCGTGGGACGACAACCTGGAGCGCTGGGAAGGCGTCATCGGCTACCGCGTGACGCGCGACGTCCGGTTGAAGCTCGGGGCTCAGCGGACGATCCGTCATCCGTACGCGGCGGCAAGCGTGACCGATGACTTCCTGACGGCGGCGTTGAGCATCCGGTTCTAGACCGCTTCCCCCCGACCTCGTCGCTGGGCGCGCGGCGGGAA
>CAYSWZ010000053.1:0-12397 GCA_964434945.1 uncultured bacterium
GGAGGCGCCCTTGCGGACCGCGTCGGCAATGAGCGAGTTGACCAGCTTGACGATCGGCGCCTCGTCCATCTGGGCGGCGCCGTCGGACTCGTTGGACTCGTCCTCCTCGACAACCGAGAGGTCCTCCTCGAAGCCCTTCATCACGTCGGCCATCGTGCCGGCCGAGTCGTACGCGCGATCGAGCGCCCGCTTGATCGCGACGTCAGACGCGACGCGCGGCTCGACCTCGTAACCGGTGATGAACTTGATGTCGTCGAGCGCAAAGATGTTCGAGGGATTCGCCATCGCCACGACGAGCTTGCGGCCGCTCTTCGAGACGGGCAACGCCATGAACTTGCTCGCGACATCGCCGGGCAGCAGCCGCGTCAGCGCCGGGTCGGGCTCGAATCCCTTGAGGTCGATCGGCGGGCAGCCGTAGAGCTTCGACAGGAAGTCGAGCAGCTGGTCCTCGGTGAGCGCCCCGATCTTGACCAGGTTGCCCGTGAGCGACCCGCCTGCCGTCTTCTGCTGGAGCGCGGCCTTCTGCAGGGCCGTCTCGTCGACGAGGTGCGCCTGGAGCAGTTTCTGGCTGAGGTCTTCGACCACGGTGATCCCCGGAAGGAAGTGGCCGGACGGCCGGAGGGAATTCCCGGACGACCGGTGCTCGAGCCGATGCGCAGCCTCCGTCGTGCAGGCAATGGGCCAGCCGTGCAGACGGCAAGCCGGGAGACGCGCCAAGTGCAGCGCAGACCCAGCTCCCGTTCGTTATCGGGCACCGGGAGTGCGAGCTTGAACCGAATTCCGCACGGGAAAGTGGTTTGGCGCCTTGCAATCCGCCATTGCAATGTGCGCGGAGGATTGCAGCTCGTGGCGGGAGGGGTCGGGGTGCGTCCTCAGCCCGGCGGCTCGCGCAGCGCCGGGCGCAGCCGCGCGAGGAGTCGCGGCCCGATGCCGGGAACGGACAGCAGCTCGTCGACGCGACGGAACGGACCGTGTTGACGTCGGTGTTCGACGATCCGGGCCGCGAGCACGGGGCCGATCCCCGGCAGCGCATCGAGCTCGGCCGCCGTCGCCGCGTTGAGATCGAGCGGTGCGCGGATCCGCGCGGGATGGCCCGCGGGCAGCGAATCGGCGGGCGCCGGTGCTGCCGCCGCGATCGCGCGGGCCTCCGGCAGCGCGGCCAGCTGCGGATGCCGGGCGCGCGCCAGGTCGGTGAGCGTGCCGAGCACCAGCAGCACCGCGAGCACGCGCGCGCCGCGTCGCTCGGCGTCGGTCAGTCCGGACATGGGCACCCCACGCGGGAGCAGCGGGGGCGGTCAGCGGAAGTCGCGCCGACAGCTTCTCAATTAAAGAACGGCCATGCCAGCTCGAAGCGGTACTGCCGGCCCGAGCCGACCGCGGGGGTGCCCGGGAACGGGCTGCTCAGATCGGTCCAGATCTGGGGGTGCGGTATGTCCTCCAGGTTCGTCCCGGACAGCGTCATGCGCGCGTCCCCGAGCGTGAGCGCGATCGAGGCGGCGAGGGTCGCGTAGCCGGCGATCGGGCGCGGCTGGACGAAGTACTCCGGAAGCGATGCGTTCTCGCGCGCCCCCACCCACGCGCTCTCGAACCGCAGCTTGACGCCGAGATCGCCCGTGAACGCGCGGAACGCGGACTCGGCCCCGGCGCGGGCGCCGACCGCCGGGTCCACCTGCGCGGTGAACAGCGCGCGCGGGCGCACGCGAGCGAAACCCGAGCCGTCGACCGCGAACCCGCCCCGGTGCACACCCGCTGCAACCGTCACCATCGCATCCTGGCTCCGCACCGCGTCCTCGGTCCAGCCGTAGCGGAGCGACAGGTCGCGGATCGGCCAGCGGGTGAGCAGCGCGTGCCCGCCGATGTCGGCGCCGAGCCCCCCGAGCTCGAGCCACGCGTGCGCGGGATCGCCCCGGCTCACGTCGACTCCCGCCACCCAGGCATCCTGCGTGAACGGCACGACGCCGGGCGCGAGGTCGCTCCATACCGGGGTCACGACGCGCTCCGCGTACACGCGCACCCGGCGCGGACCGCGGCCCGAGCGCCAGACGAGCGAGGGCGCGGCCTGGAGCCGCTCCTTCGAGAGCTCCGCCGCGCTGGCGTAGCCCGCCCCCGCCTGCGCCTCGAGCGTGCCCGTCCACCAGGGGCGCTCGATCCGCGCCGCGAGCCAGGCCGTCTGCTGCTCGCTGGTGTGTGCGGGCAGCTGCACCAGGTCATCTTCGCTGCGCTTGACCTGCGACCGGGTGAGCTCGAGGCGCAATCCCTGCGCGTGCCCCGCCGCGCCGCGCGCCGCTTCGAACTCCAGCGCGTTCTCCTGCGCCTCGCGCTCGGCGAAGCTGGTGACCACGTCGGTGACCGGCGACTCGAACGACTCGCGGTGGTCGTGGCTCCGCCGGAACGTCGCCGTCAGCTTGCGATCCCCGTGCTCCCATTTCCACCAGCCGGAACCGCTCTCGCCGTGCGCGGTCTCCTCGAAGCCCGCGAACGGCGGCGGGGGGAGCGACAGGTCCAGGTACTGCTCGTCGCGACGGGTCGTGTTGGCGGATCCGCGTTGCGCGAAGTTGGCCGCGAACGTCTGCCTCCCGAAGATGCGACCCATCTCCAGGAACCACACGTGCTGGCCGCGCAATCCGAGGAGGCCCGTGCCCTGCCGCGTCTCCTCCAGCGCTCCGCCACGCATCCAGTCGTCGTGATCCCCGCGCTCGAGCCGCAGGCCGTTGCGGTCGATGCCCGACGAGCCGCTCACCAGCGTCATCGCCGCGCGCGGCTTGCCGCCATGCGGCGGCTCGGCGAAGTTCCGCAACTCCACGAGCGAGCTCGAGAACCCGTTCCAGCCCGCCCCCTCGCCCACCACGACAGCGGCCGAATCGTACCAGGCCATCGGCGCCTGGATCTCGTCCACTCCCGGCCACGGCGTGCTGGCCGGCAGCAGCGCGTCCTGCAGCGTCACGCCCCCGGCGACGAGGCCGAGGTACGCGAACGGCAGCGAGTTGCCCATGTGGTAGTCGTCCGAGAAGCCCGGGGTGCCGGGCGCGGCCCACCACTGCGGCAGCGATGCCACGGTCAGCGGAGTGTCCGGGCCTGCGGCGAAGGCCGGCGAGAACCACAGGAACGCGAACACGGCGTTCCACACGAGGCGTCGGATAGGCAGCACTCCTGGGATGGCGCGGCTCGGACGGGGTGGCTGCCAAGATAGAGAGCGCTTCGATCGGGCGTCAACGCGGCGCCCGGGCGTGCGCCCCGCGGGCCGAACCGCGCCGGGTCAGCGCGCGGCGGGACCGGCGGCGCGCGCGCGCAGGTCGTCGAGCGAGCGCTCCGGCACGGGCATGTCCCCGAGCCCCGCGCCGCGGTGGGGTCCGTGGAAATCCGAGCCGCCGCTCGGCACCAGCCCCAGCTCGCGCGCCACCTCGAACCAGCGCTTCTGTGCCGCGGGATTGTGCTGCGGATGCCAGACCTCGATTCCCGCGAGCCCGGCCTCCACGAGCGTCTCGACCGTCCGTCGCGCGACCAGGCCCGGGTGCGCCAGCACCGCGACGCCTCCGGCATCGCGGATCACGCCCACCGCTTCCGCCGAGGGAAACGCCGGGCGAGGCACGAACGCGCTGCCGCGCGGTCCCAGGTACTTCTGGAACGCCAGCTCGATCGTCATGACGTGGCCCGCACGCACGAGCGCCTGCGCCACGTGCGGGCGGCCCACCACGCCCGGCCCGGCGGAGGCGAACACCTCGTCCGCGGACACCGGGGCGCCGAGTTCGGCGAGGCGCGCGACGATCGCGAGCGCACGCTGGCGTCGCTCGTCGCGGAACCTCGCCAGGCGTTCGCGCAGCATCGCGGAGTCGGGATCGACGAAGTAGCCGAGGATGTGCAGGTCCTGCCCCTCGAACGTGGACGAAATCTCGATGCCGGGCACTAGCTCGAGCCGGTCGAGGGCCGCGGCGATGGCGGGCGCGATGCCCTCGACCGAGTCGTGGTCGGTCACCGCCAGTGCGAACAGGCCGCGTTCGACCGCGAGATCCACGAGCTGCTCCGGCGACAGCGCCCCGTCGCTGAAGTGCGTGTGCGCGTGGAGTTCGAGTCTGCGGCCGCCCGGGGAGGGGGGCCGGGTCGGTCTCATGCGGCCCGTCCGAACGTGCGCCGCCACTCGGCGAGCCGCTCGGCGACGTCGCTTCGGCCCGGGGAGCGCTTGTCTGCGATCTCCAGCTGCTGCACAGCGCTCGTCCAGTCGCCCAATGCGGCGAGGCTGATCCCGAGCTGGAGCCGGAGCTCCGCCTCGCCGGGGCCGTCGAGCGGTCCCTGGCGCAGGGCTTCCGTGAACTCGTACACGGCGGCGTCGTGCGCGCCGGTGTCCGCGTGACAGCGCCCGATCATCTCGTGTGCGCGCCCTGCCAGGCGGGGATCCCGCAGCGCGATCCGGAACGCCTCCACTGCCTGATCCTGCAATCCCATCTCCCGGTACGCCATTCCCAGATCGTAATGCCCCTGGGTGTCGCCATCCAGTTGGGACTCGACGCCCCGCTGGAACTCCTCGAGCAGGCCGCCCAGGTCGAACGTCACCGCCTGCCCGCGGCCGAGTGCCACTTCGACTCGGCCCGCCTCGGGCGGGGGTGCCGCGCCGGCGGTCGGCGCCGACATCGACTTGCTGGCCGCACCGTTCATGCGCTGGATGCGGCGCCGGGCGGTCTCGTTCGTGGGATCGATGGCCGCGGCGTGCTCGAACCAGGTGCGGGCCTGCGCTTCCTGTCCCTCGTTCAGGGCGCGGTCCCCCAGCTCGC
This sequence comes from uncultured bacterium, assembly GCA_964434945.1. Classification (GTDB taxonomy): domain Bacteria; phylum Eisenbacteria; class RBG-16-71-46; order RBG-16-71-46; family RBG-16-71-46; genus JAIOPA01. The sequence continues at coordinate 4,767 of CAYSWZ010000053.1, forward strand.
ACGCCACCTGCGAGCCTTCCGTGCGGTCGTTCCGCTTCTCGCAGTTCGCGAGCCACAACCGCATCACCTCGAGCGGCGAGTGCGCGCCGCGCCCGAGGCTGCGGAAGATCGTGGCCGCGCTGTCCAACCGGCCGAGGCTCTCGTAAGTGATCGCGGCCTCCACGAGGGCGCGGGATGCCTTGTCGCGATCCCCGGCACGGAACTCGTCCTGCGCGCGCTGGAGCAGGTGCTCGACGAGCGTGACGCCATCGAGCATCAGATCCTGCCGCGTCGCGATCGTGGACGGGGACGGTCCTCCCGGGTCGGGGGGAAAGACCGATGCGGGCGGCCGCGATGCCGCGGTCGCGGCGACGTCGAGCGCCTGCTCGTAGCTGGTGTCCTCTTCGGCCGCGATCTCGTAGACGCCGGCCTCGGGTGCGGCCTCCTCGCCATCCGCGTCCTCCGGAACCGGCGGCGGCGTGGGCTCCGCGTTCTCGGGCGGTCTCGGGGCGACGAACCGGGGCGCGCGCTCGAACAGGCCGGAGGCCGGTGCCGGCGGCGCGCCGGCGAACGGCGAAGGCGGATCCGCCGGTACCGGCTCCGGAGCCGTGGGCTCCAGCGCCGCGGCGCGCGGCTCGATCGGAAGCGCGGGCGGGCGGGGTGGCTCGATGGACGCCGGCGCCGCCGCGGCGGCGGGCGGGTTTGCGACCGGCGGAGCGCCGGGCGGGCCGGGGGGATTCGCGGGCAGCACGAGGCGCGGCATCGCCTCGGCGGGATCGGGCCCCGGCGCGGAGAGCGGCGTCGAGGTCGCGGGATCCATCCGGTTCGCACGCTCCACGCAGCGGCGCGCATCCGCCTGCTGCCCGCGCGTGTGCCAGTGCCCCGCGGCCTCCCGCATGGCGACCGCGGCCTTCGCCTGGTCGCCCTCGAGCAGCAGCACCTCGGCCATCTGCTCCAAGAGCTTCACGTTCTCCTGGCCGTTGTCGAACGCCTTCCGCAGCGCGGCCGCGGCCTCGGTCGGGTTGTTCGCGCGCACCATGTGCTCGGCGTACTGCGAGAAGTAGATCGAGGCTTCGCTGCTCAGGCAGTCGAGCGCGTGCAGCTCCGCCAGGTGGCGGAGAACCTGCGTCTGCGTCAGCGTCAGCCGCATCATCTTCTTGCACACGGCGATCGCGTTCTTGTACAACCCCGCCTTCTCGTACGCCGAGACGGCGTTCAGGTAGCGCTCCGCGGCGTGAGGCTGATCGCCCTTCTTGTAGAGCAGATCCGCGAGCAGCACGAAGTTGTAGGGGTCGGATTCCGGGGTCTCGACGAGCTTCTCGTACTCCCGGAGCGCGCCATCCAGGTCACCGTTCTGGACGCAGCGCTGGGCCCGACGCTTGATCTCGATCGCCTTTTCCAAGTTGGCTGGGTCTCCCGGCCTGCCCTCGCGTCGGCGAGGAGCCTGTCCCTGGGTTCAAGCGTTCATGGCGGCTTGCACGGCTACGGCGCATCGCTCCGCCGCGGACACGAGGTCCGAGCGGATCGATTCGGCTTGCGAAGACACAGCGTCTTTATCGGCCGATGGGGCCAGTGACTTCAGGTTGATCTGGACGTTCAGGAGCGCTCCCTCCCCCGCCGCGCGCGCCAGCAGGCCCGCCACGCCAGCGTCGGAACAGGCGTTGACATTGCCGTGACCGGCCGCCGTGGCCGCGAGTGCCACGACCCGGGCACAGGCGTCCGCGGTCTCGAGCGGCACGCGGCAGCTCTCCAGGTCGGCGACGCCCATCGCGGTCGCGCGCGCGGCCTGCTCCTCGGGCGTCGCCTGCGGGAGGCGCCGTGCCCGCAACACCGCTTCGAACGCTTCGCTGTCGCGCCGGCCGAGCGCGAGGAGCTCTCCCCGCAACGCGAGCGCCTCGCGCTTGAGGTCGGTCATCGCGGGTTCGGCGCCCGCGTACTTCTTCTTCCCCAGCGTCAGGTTCGCGACCATGGTCGCGAGGCAGCTGGCGAGCGAGCCCACGAACGCGGCCACGGTGCCTCCGCCCGGCGTCGGCGTCGCGCCGGCGACCTGGTCGAAGAAGCTCGCGATCGGAACCGCCTCGGTGAGCGGCGGGGTGCGGAGCCGGAGCTCCAGCACCTGGTCGCGCCGGAATCCCTCCAGCTGCAGCGCGTGCTCGGCCGCGGCCAGCAGCGCCGCCTCCGGCAGCAACCCCACGACCTCGCAGCCGCTGATCCGCGCGCCGTGGCGCGCGGCCTCGTCGCGCACGAGCGCCAGCACGCGGTGGATCGGCGTGGCCTCGACGTTCACCAGGTTCATGCTCACCTGGGCGCGGCGGCCGTTCTCGATGCTGAACCCCAGTGCGCGCACGTTCTTCAATCCGCCGCTCTGCTCGCGGATCGCCGCCGCGACGGCCTTGGCCACGCGCACGTCCGCGGTGTCGAGGTTGGCGTTGAACGCCACCAGGAACCGGCGCGCGCCGATCGCGGTCGCGCCGGCGCTCGGGTGGATGCGGTCGGGTCCGAAGTCGGGCCGATGCGCGGGATCGCGTCCGATCTGCTCGCGCAGGCCTTCGAACTCGCCGCGCCTCACGTCGGCGAGGCTCGCGCGCGCCGGGCTCGTGGCGGCCGCCTCGTAGAGAAACACCGGGATCGCGAGCTCCGCGCCCACGCGTGCGCCGAGCCGGCGCGCGAGTTCGGCGCAGTCATCGAGCGTCACACCCTCGACCGGGACGAACGGCACCACGTCGGTGGCGCCCATGCGCGGGTGCTGGCCCCGGTGCTGATTGAGGTCGATGAGCTTCGCCGCCGTGGCGATGGCCTGGAATGCCGCTTCGAGCACCGGTTCGGGCTCGCCCGCGAACGTGAGCACGGAGCGGTTGTGATCCGGATCCATCTCCCGGTCGAGCAGGGTGACCCCGGGCACGCCCGCGATCGCATCCAGGATCCGGTCCACCACCTCGCGGCGGCGGCCCTCGGAGAAGTTCGGCACGCACTCGACCAGACGGGGCATGAGGGTACGGTCTCCTGACGTTGTGACGCGAACGGCGGATCGGGAAGCGTGCGCATGCTAACCCTGGACTCCGGCTCCGGCCACTTCGGCGCGCGACGCGGCGAGGGGCGATCTCCCGCGGCCGCGCGGGCCGCGAGTCAGGGCCAGACCCTCCGCTCCACCGCGGGCAGCGCCAGGTCCGCGCCCCGCATGAACACGGTGTCGGGGCGTACGGCCGGCATCCAGTACGGCAGCTCCTCCAACGACTCGCATTCCCACTGCACCGCGTCGCCCCACGCACCCGGGTTCAGGTGCCCGACCTCCGCCTCGACGCCGAGCGCCTGCGCCGCGTTCCAGGTGACCGCGCGCAGCAGCTCGTCGGCGGTGAAGCCGCACAGTCGCCCGGCCAGCGCCGCACACTCCATGAGCGACTGGGCCGGCGCGGTGCCGGGGTTGAAGTCGGTGGCGATCGCGACGCGCGCGCCGGTGCGACGCAGCATCTCGGCGTCGGGCAGCCGCTGGCGGAGCGTGAGCGCCGCGGCGGGGAGCAGCACGCCCACCGTGCCGGCCGCGCCGAGGTCGCGCCAGTCCTGCTCGCTCGCGCACTCGAGATGGTCGGCGCTGCGCGCGCCCAGCTCCGCCGCGAGACGGGCGCCCCCGGAGCGTTCGGTCTGCTCGGCGTGCAGGCGGAGCGCGAAGCCGAGGTCGCGTGCGCGCTCGAGCACGCCGCGGCACTCCGCCACGCTGAACCCGACCGGGTCGCAGAACACGTCCACCGCGCCCGCCATCCCGCGCCGGTGGATCTCGGCGACCAGCACGTCGCGCACCTCGGCCACGAACTCCGCACGCCGGTCGCGGTATTCCTCGGGCAGCGCGTGCAGCACCAGCGCGGTGCGATGCACGCGGCCCGGGACGCGAATCGCGGCCCCGGCCATCAGCTCGAGCAGGCGCACTTCACGCGCCGGGGTGAGGCCGTAGCCGCACTTCACCTCGACGGTGGTGCAGCCGTTCGCGCGCCAGCGCTCGAGACGATTCGCGAGCAGCTTCTCGAGGACCTCGTCCTTCAACGCCGCGGTGGCACGCACCGTGGACCGGATGCCCCCGCCCTGCGCGGCGATCTCCGCATAGGTCGCACCCGCGAGGCTCAGCTGCAGCTCCGCCGCGCGATGCCCGCCGAAGATCATGTGGGTGTGGCAGTCCACGAACCCGGGAGTGACCAGCTTGCCGTTCGCGTTGAGCGGACGCGCGTCGGGGTGGTGCCGGAACAGGTCCGCGGCGGGCCCCACCGCGAGCACGCGCCCGTCGCGAAACACGATCGCCCCCTTCGGGAAGCGCAGGATCGTCCGGCCCTCGGCATCCGGCGTGACCACCTCGGAGGTGTTGTGGAGGATGAGGTACGCGGTGCGCCCCGCCACCTGCTTCGACGAGGGATCGTGCGCGGGCCAGTGGGTCACGGGCTCGGTCTCACCGGGTCACGCCGGCTTCGGCGCGATGCCGGGGAGATTCATGCCGGTGGCGCGTGCGTGCGCGATCGCGCTCTCGTAGCCGGCGTCGGCGTGCCGCATGACACCCGTGCCCGGGTCGTTCACCAGCACGCGCGCGAGCCGCGCGTCCGCCTCGGAGCTGCCGTCGCACACGATCACCATGCCGGCGTGGATCGAGTTGCCGATCCCCACCCCGCCGCCGTGGTGGAGCGATACCCACGACGCGCCCGAGGCGGTGTTGAGCAGCGCGTTCAGGAGCGGCCAGTCCGCAACCGCGTCGCTGCCGTCGCGCATGCCCTCCGTCTCGCGCCAGGGCGATGCCACCGAGCCCGTGTCGAGGTGGTCGCGTCCGATGACGATCGGCGCCCGGAGCTTGCCCTCGCGCACGAGCTGGTTGAAACGCAGCCCGAGCCGATGTCGCTCTCCGTAGCCCAGCCAGCAGATGCGCGCCGGCAGGCCCTGGAAGTGCACGTGCTTCCGCGCCAGCGGGATCCAGCGCTGGAGTCGCGTGTCGTCGGGAAACTCGGCGAGCGTCGCCTCGTCCGTCACCCGGATGTCCTCCGGATCGCCGGAGAGCGCGGCCCAGCGAAACGGTCCCTTGCCGAGGCAGAAGAGCGGCCGGATGTACTCGGGCACGAATCCCGGGTAGGCGAACGCCTGCTCGTGCGGAAGCCCGCCCTGCTCGGCCTCGCCGCGCAGATTGTTGCCGTAGTCGAACAACACCGTGCCGCGCTCGCGCATCCCGAGCAGTGCGCGGACGTGCGTGGCCATCGACGCGCGCGCCAGGCGGACCACGTCGTCGGGACGCGTCCGGCGCGCCTCGGCCACCTGCTCCAGGCTCATGCCCGCCGGCACGTAACCGTTGAGCGGGTCGTGCGCGCTGGTCTGGTCGGTGGCGACGTCGGGGACGACGCCGCGGCGCAGCAGCTCCGGGATCCCCTCCGCGGCGTTCGCGACCAGGCCCACCGACAGCGGCCGTTTCGCGGCGAGCGCCTCGCGGCACCAGGCCAGCGCCTCGTCGAGCGAGCGCGTCACCCGGTCGCAGTAGCCGCCCGCGACCCGGCGGGCCGCCCGATCCGCATCCACCTCCAGGGCGAGACACACGCCGCCGTTCATGGTCGCCGCGAGCGGCTGCGCGCCGCCCATCCCGCCGAGCCCTGCGGTGAGCACGAGCCGCCCCGCGAGCGAGCCGCCGAAGTGCCGCTCGGCGCACTCGGCGAACGTCTCGAACGTGCCCTGCACGATGCCCTGCGAGCCGATGTAGATCCAGCTCCCCGCGGTCATCTGGCCGTACATGATGAGCCCGCGCCGTTCGAGCTCGCGGAAGTGCTCCCACGTGGCCCAGCGCGGCACCAGGTTCGAGTTGGCGATCAGCACCCGCGGCGCGTTCGCGTGGGTGCGGAAGACGCCGACCGGCTTGCCGCTCTGGACGAGCAGCGTCTCGTCGTGCTCGAGCGCCCGGAGCGCGGCGACGATCGCATCGAACGCCTGCCAGTTGCGCGCCGCCTTGCCCGTGCCGCCGTAGACGACGAGGTCGTCCGGGCGCTCCGCGACCTCCGGATCGAGATTGTTCATCAGCATGCGGAGCGCCGCCTCCTGCACCCAGCCCTTGCACGAGAGCTGCGTGCCGTGCGGTGCGCGCACGACGCGGGCGGCGGCCACCGGGTTCACGAGGTCAGCACCTCCTCGGCGAGCTTCTGCGGGGCGCCGCTCAACACCCAGCGCGCGAGTTCCTCGCAGGGGCCCTGCAGCGGGCGGTCGCCCTCGGGGCTGCCGACGATGCGGCGCACCGCGCCGTAGAGCATCTCGGTGCCCTCGCCCGCCTTGAGCGGGCGGCGGAACTCGAGCGCGCGGCAGCCGCAAAGAAGTTCGAGCGCCACCACTTTGGCGGCAGCGTCGGTGATCGTGCGCGCGGCGCGCGCCGCGATCGGCGCCATGCTGACGTGGTCCTCGAGCCCTGCACCGGTCGGGATGCTGTCCACGCTCGCCGGGTGCGCGAGCGACTTGTTCTCCGACACGAGCGCCGCCGCGGTGTACTGGGCCAGCATGTAGCCCGACTCGAGCCCCGGCGTGCCGGCGAGCGCCGGCGGGAGTTCCGACGCGCGCGAATCGAGCAGCCGGTCGATCCGGCGCTCGGACAGGGACGCGATCTCGGCGACGGCGATCTTCAGGTAGTCCGCAGCCAGCCCCACGGGCTCCGCGTGAAACAATCCCGCGGAGACCGTCTCGCCCGACTCCGGGAACACGAGCGGGTTGTCGTTGACCGAGTTCAACTCCACTTCGAGCTGCTGTTCCACGTGCAGGATCGCATCCCAGCACGCCCCCATGACCTGGGGCACGCAGCGAAGGCTGTACGCGTCCTGCACCCGGCCGCAATCCTGGTGCGACGCCACCAGCGCGCTGCCCCGCGAGTATTCGCGCAGCCGCCGCGCGGCTTCCTGCGCGCCGCGATAGGGCCGCAGCGCCTGCACGTCCTCGCGCGCGGGCTGGAACGAGCCGAGCAGCACCTCGGTGGAGAGCGCCGCCGCGCCGATCGCGGCCTCCCACACGCGCTGCGCGTCGGCACACGCCAGGGCCGCGTACGCGGTCGAGAACTGCGTGCCGTTGATGAGCGCGAGGCCCTCCTTCGCCTCGAGCGCCAGCGGCTGGAGTCCGGCGCCGCGGAGCGCGAGCGCGGCCGGCATGCGCTGCTCGCCGAGCCAGGCCTCACCCTCCCCGACCAGCACGCTCGCCATGTGTGCGAGCGGCGCCAGGTCCCCCGAGGCGCCGACCGATCCCTGCACCGGAACGACCGGCGTGACGCGGCGTTCGAGCATCGCGGCCAGGGTCTCGATGAGTTCGGGGCGCACCCCGGACACGCCCATCGCGAGCGAGTGCGCGCGCAGCAGCAGCATCGCGCGCACCACCTCGCGCGGCGCCGCAGGCCCCACGCCGGCGCAGTGCGAGCGCACGAGGTTCAACTGCAGCGTGCGCGCATCGTCGGCGGGGATGAGCGTGTTCTTGAGCGGCCCGAACCCGGTCGTGACGCCGTACACGATCCGACCGTGCCGGACGGCGTCATCCACGACTTTGCGGCTCGCCAGCACCCGCCGGCGGGCCTCGGCAGGCAACTCCACGCGCTCGTCGCCGCGCGCCACGTCCACCACGTCGTCCAGCGTCAACCTGCTCACGCCCAGCCGGATCACGGACTCTCCTCCATG
>CAYSWZ010000054.1:0-30616 GCA_964434945.1 uncultured bacterium
GAGGCGCAGCGGCTGGCGGCGAAGCAGAAGGCCCGCGACGAGAAGGACGCGCGGCGCCGTCCGGCGAGAGCCGCGGTCGCGATTGCCGACGGGGACGAGGAGGACGACGCCGCGCCGCCGCCGCTGCCTCCCCGTATCAGCGGGCGCGCCGGCGAGGGGGCCGGTCCGGCGAGAGCGGGCGGGCGATCCGAATCGGGCGTGGCCATCGCCGTGCCGGTGATCAAGGCCCCGAGCAAGCCGAAACCGCGCACGGCGGCCTCCGAGCCCTCGCGGCCCTCCGGGCCGGTCCCGCTCGAGGCGCTGCCGCCGCTCTCGCTGCTCGAGATGCCGCTCCAGCCCGAGGACCTGGTCACCGCCGCCGACCTCACCACGCAGGCGAACCTGCTGGTCGCCAAGCTGGCCGACTTCTCCATCGAGGGCCGCGTCACCGAGATCCACCCGGGGCCGGTCGTGACCATGTTCGAGTTCGAGCCCGCGGCCGGCATCAAGGTGGGCAGCATCGTGTCGCTCGAGGACGACCTCGCCCTGGCCATGCGCGCCTCGCGGATCCGGGTCATCGCGCCGTTGCCCGGGCGCGGCACCGTGGGTGTTGAGATTCCGAACCCACGGCGCCGGACGGTGTATCTACGCGAGGTGCTCTCCAGTCCCGCATTCCAGAAGAACGAGGCCGCGCTCAAGGTCCCGCTCGGGGTGGACGTGAACGGCCAGCCGTTCGTGTCCGACCTCACCCGCATGCCCCACCTGCTCGTGGCCGGCGCCACGGGTGCCGGCAAGAGCGTGTGCCTCAACTCGGTCATCACCGGGCTCCTGTTCCAGCACGATCCGACGACCCTCCAACTCGTGATGGTGGACCCGAAGATGGTCGAGCTGGCGATGTACAACGGCATCCCGCACCTCGCCATGCCGGTCGTGACCGAGGCGAAGAAGGCGGCGCGGGCGCTCCGCTGGGCGGTGGGCGAGATGGAGAAGCGCTACAAGCTCCTGGCCCAGGTGGGGGCGCGCAACATCAACACCTACAACGACCGGGTCGCGACCGGGAAGCTTCCGCCCGCGGAGGGGGAGGACAAGCCGCCGCGCCGGCTGTCGTACGTGGTGGTGATCGTGGACGAGTTCGCCGACCTCATGGTGCAGGTGCCGGGCGAGGTCGAGGAACCGATCGCGCGCCTGGCGCAGATGGCGCGCGCCGTCGGCATCCACCTCGTGCTCGCCACGCAGCGGCCGAGCGTCGACGTGATCACCGGGGTGATCAAGGCGAATTTCCCCAGCCGCATCGCGTTCCGCGTCGCGAGCAAGGTGGATTCGCGGACGGTGCTCGACATGAACGGCGCGGAGAACCTGCTCGGCCTGGGAGACATGCTGTTCCTGCCCGCGGGCAAAGCGGAGCCCTACCGGGTGCACGGGGCGTTCGTGTCCGAAGAGGAGGCGACGCGCGTCGTCGACTTCTGGCGCGCGAAGGCGGCGGCGCTGGCCGCGCCCCCGCCGCTCGCGACCGAGGTGAAGCTGTCCGAGATCGAGGAGGAGCCCGACGCGGCCGATGACTTCATGGACGACGAGCTGATCCCCGAGGCCGCGAGGCTGGTCGTCATGCACAACCAGGGCAGCACGTCGCTGCTCCAGCGCCGGCTCAAGGTGGGCTATTCGCGAGCCGGCCGGCTCATGGACCAGCTCGAGCAGCTGGGCGTCGTGGGCCCCTTCAACGGGAGCAAGGCGCGCGATATCCTCGTGGACCAGAACTGGCTGAAGCAGAAGGGCTTCGAGTGACGCACTCGAGGCGAGCCTCCACCCCGGGGCATTCGCGTCCGCGAACGGAGCGCGCGGCGGGCCGCCGCGCGGCGCCCGCCGTGCCGGCGATCGCGTTCGTCACGCTCGGCTGCCCGAAGAACACGGTCGACAGCGAGCACATGCTGGGGGCTCTCGTCCGCGACGGGTTCCGCACCGTGGGCGACCCTGCGGCCGCCGACGTGGCCGTGATCAACACGTGCGCATTCCTCCAGAGCGCCGTGCGCGAATCCAAGTCGGCGATCGCCTCGCTCGCCGGGCTGAAGCAGCGCGGCGGGCTGCGGGGGCTGATCGTCACCGGCTGCCTCGCGCAGCGCTCGGGCGCGTCCCTGCTCGAGGAGTTCCCCGAGGTCGACGCCGTGCTCGGCACCGGCCAGTGGCGCGAGGTCGTGGGCGCGGCGCGCCACCTGCTCGACGGGCACGGCGAGCGGCGGGTGGAGCGCGCCGACCCGGGTGGTGCGCTGGACGCCGGCAGCCCGCGCGCGCTCAGCACGCCGAGGCACATCGCGTACCTGAAGATCAGCGAGGGCTGCGACCACCGCTGCACGTTCTGCATCATCCCGCAGCTGCGCGGCGACCAGCGCTCGAAGCCGCTCGAGCAGGTGATCGGGGAGGCACGCGAGCTGGCGGCGAGCGGTGTCCGGGAGCTGAACCTGATCGGCCAGGACACGACGGCGTGGGGCAGCGACCTGCCCGGCGGGCTCGAGCTCGCCGATCTGCTCGCGGCGCTCGATCAGGTGGAAGGCCTGCACTGGATCCGCGTCCAGTACACCTACCCGAGGCTCTGGAGCGACCGGCTCATCGCGACCTGGGCGGGCGCGCGCCGGATCGTGCCCTACGTGGACATGCCTCTCCAGCACATCGCGCAGGATCAACTGCGCGCCATGGCCCGCGCCATGACCGAGCGCGACACGCGCGCGCTGGTGCGTCGCGTCCGCGCCGGCATCCCCGGCGTGGCGCTCCGGACCAACTTCATCGTAGGGTTCCCCGGAGAAACGGACGAGCACTTCCACACGCTGCTCCGCTACATCGAGGAAGAACCGTTCGAGAACGTCGTCGTGTTCGCGTACGAGCGCGAGCCCGAGACGCCCTCGTTCGCGATGACGCCGCGCGTGCCGCTCCCGGTGCGGCGGTCGCGCCGCGCGACGCTGCTGGCGCGCCAGCAGGTCTTGTCGCGCGACCGGCTCGCCCGGCGCATCGGCGAGACGCTCACGGTGATGATCGACGGACCCGCCGGGCGCGGCCAGTGGGCCGCCCGCACGGCGGGGTCGGCGTGGGAAGTGGATGGTGGCGTGGTGGTGGAGGGAACGGGGCTCACTCCCGGGCAGCTCGCGACGGTGCGAGTCACCGGGGCGGCGGCCTACGACCTGTTCGCGCACGTGGAACGGCCCGCCGATCCGGTGCTGAACATTCTCGGCTGAACAACCAGAGGACCCAGGATGCGATCGATCAAGGTGGCCGTGCCGCTGGTGCTGCTGGCGCTGCTGGCGCTCGTGCCGGAGGCCGGTGCGAAGAAGTTCCGGTACTCGAGCGGCCCCAAGCCGCCGGAGGACTCCACGCTTGCCGTCGCGAACACCTACCTGGAGCCTGTCGTCCGCTCGCGCGGGCCGCGCGTGCCGTACACGAATCTCCAGCTGACGCAGTTCGTGGCCGACACGGCGGTCGCGCGCGCGCTCGCCACCGCGGTCGTGGACTCGGGGACGCACGCGGTGCTGGCGCCGGCGCGCGAGCACCCGATGAACTTCCTGCTCGAGCACTCCATGCTGAAGGCGCTGTCGCGCCGGGGCGTCGATGTCACGGTGCGACGCACGCCGATCCCCGACGACAGCCTGCGCTCGCTGTTCGGGCGCCCCGGTGATCCGGTGATCGAGTACACGGTGGGCTCGGTGCGCGTGACCTACCTGCGTTTCGTCGGGATACTTCCGGGCCGGGTGAAGCTCGAACGACAATCGCTCGTCACCGGCTCGATCGGCATGCGCGACCCGAACACCGCGCGCGTGCTGTGGACCGCGGACATCGGCCAGAACTTCGTGGACCGTTTCGCCCGCAACCAGGTCGCTCTGGTCGAGGACGAGCGCTATCCCGAACTCAAGTCCGAGCTGCCCCAGCGCAACTTCGACAAGGTGCTCGAGCCGGTGATCGTGGTCCTCGTGGTGGCCGGCCTCGTGGCGCTGTTCTTCCAGAATCGCCCGTGATCGCCCGGCGCGCGGTGCATCCCGAACGCGAGGTCCTCCCGACGAGGCGCTCCCACGCTGCGGCGCTGCGCGCCGCGGCGTCGTTGGGACTGCTCGCTGCCGCGGCGTTCCCGCTGCTCGCCGCCGCCTCACTCGCGCTGCTCGCGGGCTGCGGCGGCTCGGTGCTGCCCCAGATCCACGACGAGGGCGGACGGCTCGAGCTCGCGAGACGGGAGTACGCGAAAGGCGACGCCGCGCTCGCGATCGAGGTGCTGGCACCGTTCTCGACCTCCGGCACCGGTGCGGCGAACGTCGACGAAGCGGTGTACCTGCTCGGCCTCTGCCATCTGAAGACGCGGGACTTCTCGGCCGCGCAGAACGACTTCGAGCGCGTGCAGCGCGAGTACCCGGAGAGCGATTCCGCGCCGTCCGCGGAGTTCCGCCAGGGCGAGGCGCTGTGGGGACAGGCGCGCGGCCCGGACTTCGACCAGGAGTACACGCTGAAGGCGCTCGACCAGTGGATGAAGTACCGGCGCGACCATCCCGAGCACTGGCTCGCCGACGAGGCCACCCAGCGCATCGCGGAGGCGCGCACCCGGCTCGCCACCAAGCTCTATCGCACCGGGGACCTGTACGTGAAGCTCAAGGACTACGAGTCGGCGCGACGCTACTTCCGCGACGTGCTCACCGAGTACTCGGAGAGCCCGGTCTCCGGCGACGCGATCATCGGCTGGGCGATCGCGAGCGCGCGGCTCGGCGAGCGCGACACCGCACTCGCCACGCTGTCCGGACTCGAACAGGAGTTCGCCGGCAAGCCGCTCGGCGACCGCGCGGCGAAGACGCGCGCGATGGTGTCGCGATGGAGATACGGCGGCGGTCCGGTCCGGCGGCATTCGGTGCCGAACGAGCCGCCTCCCGCCGGCACCGCAAACGGCATCGCGCCGTGAGCCGGACGCCCGTGCGCCGGCCGCCGGGCGCGCCGGGGCCCGGCGGCCGCCGCGCGGGCCCGCGGCTGGGCGTGTTCGGGGGCTCGTTCGATCCGCCGCACTTCGCTCACCTGGCGCTCGCCGAGTGGGCGCGGACCGAGCTCCGCCTGGACCGCGTGCTGTTCGTCCCCGCCGGGCGGCCGCCGCACAAGCTGCGCGGCCCCCGCTCGCCGGCGAAGCACCGGCTCGCGATGACCCGGCTCGCGGTGCGCGGCAATCCGGCGTTCACGGTGTGCACGCTCGAAGCGCGGCGCCCCGGGGCGTCCTACACGGCCGACACGCTGCGTGCGCTCGTGGCCGCCACGCCGCGCGCGCGCTGGCACCTGCTGATGGGGGCCGACATGTTCGCGACGTTCGACACCTGGCGCGAGCCGGACGAGATCGCGCGGCGGGCGGTGTTGGTCGTGGCGCTGCGGCCCGGGGCGCGCGCCCCGCGCCGCTCGCGCTGGGCGCGCGCCGGGCGCGGCGTGGTGTGGCTCACGAACCCCGGCCTCGAGCTGTCGTCGAGCGCGCTCCGGAAGCGCGCCGCGAGCGGCCTGGGCTTGCGCTACCTCGTGCCCGACGCCGTGGCGCGCTACGTCGAACGGCACGGCCTATACGGCGCCGGGCGGCGGCGCGCCGCGCGGGGCTGAGCGGTGAGCTACCGACCGCGGGAGTTCTGGGAGCAGCGCCTGTCGGAACAGTTCGACCTGCGCGGCACGGGGGAGACGGCGCTGTCGCTCGCGTACAACCGGGCCTGCTACACGCTCCGGGCCGAGGTGCTCACGGCGGCGCTCGCCCGTGCCGGCTGCCCGCCGCGCGGGCGCCGGGTGCTCGACGTGGGCTGCGGGACCGGGTTCTGGACGGACTACTTCGTCTCGCGCGGCGCCGACTACACCGGGGTCGACATCGCGCAGGTAAGCGTGGACCGCTTGGCCAAGCGCTATCCGGGCCAGCGGTTCGTGCGCGCCGACGTCTCCGACGGCGTGCCCGGCGGGCCCTACGACATCGTCAACGTGTTCGACGTCCTCTACCACGTGACCGACGACGCGCGCTGGGAGGCCGCGCTCCGGCAGCTCGCGCTCGCCGTGCGCCCGGGCGGGCTCCTGCTCGTGACGGACGTGTTCTCCGACCGCGCCGCGCTCGCCGCGCACAACGTCATGCGGCCGCTCCCGCGCTACGCGGTCATCCTCGATGCGGCCGGGCTCACGCGCGAGCAGCTCCGCCCCACCCACGTGCTCCTCAATCGCCACCTGGGCCCGTGGCGGTTCCTCAACCGCTGGCCCGGACTCCTCCTCGCAGCGGATCGCGCGCTGCTGGCGCTCGGTCTCGGACACGACGCGGCGGCGAACAAGCTGCTCGTCTGCCGCCGGCCCGCCTGAGGTCCACGGTGCCGCGCCTCGTCATCCTCGACGCCCTCGGCCTCGCCTACCGCGCCTACTACGCGTTCATCGGTCGGCCGCTCAAGAACCGCCGCGGCGAGAACACCTCCGCCATCTTCGGCATGGCGAACATGCTGGTGCGCTTCCGGCGCGAGTTGAAGCCCGACCGCTGGGCACTGGCCTGGGACGGGCCGGGCCCGACGTTCCGTCACGAGCTCTACGCCGAGTACAAGGCCCACCGCCCGCCCATGCCCGACGACCTCCGCTCGCAGCTCTCGCCGATCGAGGATCTCGCCCGTTGCCTCGGGCTCCCGGTGCTCGAGAAGCCGGGGATGGAAGCCGACGACGTCATGGCGACGCTGTCGCGCCTCGGTGCGGAGTCCGGCTACGAGGTGCTGCTGGTGACGGGGGACAAGGACATGCTGCAGCTGGTCGGCGGCCCGGTCTCGGTCCTCGTGCCGCAAGGAAAGGGCGACGACTACCTGCCGCTCGACGCCGCGGGCGTGCGCGCCAAGTGGGGCGTCGGACCCGAGCACATCCGAGACGTGCTGGCACTGATGGGCGACGCGTCCGATGGCTACCCCGGCGTCCCGGGCGTGGGGGAGAAGACCGCGGTCGAGCTGATGTCCACGTTCGGATCGCTCGACGCGCTCTACGACCGGATCGCCGAGGTGAAGAAGCCGGCGCTGCAGAAGCGGCTCGCCGAGCACAAGGCGCTCGCGTATCTCTCGCGCGAGCTGGCGACGCTGCGGCGCGACCTGGATCTCGGCGTCTCGCTCGATGCGCTGGCGGTCGCGCCCGTGCGCCGCGACGAGCTGCTCGAGTTCGCGCGCCGCTGGGAGGTGCGCCGGCTGGAGCAGGTGGCGGCCGACTTGGGCGTGGCCGACAGCGACGCGGGCGCGCCCGCGCCGCAGCGCCCGGTGGAGCGCCGCGGCACGGCGGCCGAGCAACGCGAGGATTTCCCAAGGCCGCAACTCCAGGACATGCCGACGTCGCAACGCGAGGGCGTGGCAATGCCGCCGGCCGATCTCGTGCCCGCAGGCTCGGGAGCGCAGACCTCGCTGTTCGGCGTCGGGACCATCGCGCCGCCGGCGTCGCCGCTGCCCGCATCGCTCGGGCCGGCCGCGCAGGGCGACCTGTTCACGGCCGCGAGCGCCGAGGCCGGCGCCGACGCCGGCCCCGGGCTCGACGAGCTTGCCGCGCGCGTGCACGCGGTGCGCGCGCGCGCCCTCCATGGTCTTGCCGTGCTCCCCGTCTGGGAAGGCAGCGCGCCGCGCCGCGCCACGGTCGCCGGCGTGGCATTCGCCGCCCGGAACGGCGAGCACTGCTACGTGCCGCTCGCGCACGATTCCGGACCCAACGTGAGCGCGGACCAGCTCCGTTCCTGGTTCGGCGCCATCCTCGCCGACTCCACGGTCGAGAAGGTGGCGCACGACTGGAAATCCGTTCTGCACGTGCTCGCCAGGGTCCACGTCGGCGTGGCGACGCCGTCGTTCGACGTGCGACTGGGCTCGTTCCTGTGCGATCCCCAGCGCAACCACTCGCTCGCGGCGCTGGCGCGCGACGTCCTGGGCGTGGGGCTCGACCCCGTCGAGTCGGCCGCGGCGCGCGGCCGCGCCCGCGCGGGGCCGGGGTCGGTGCCGGTCGGCATGGCCGCCGCGCGCGCGGGACGGCAGGCCGCGGCCCTGCTGCCGCTCGCGGAGGCCCTGCGCGCGCAGCTCGAAGCGCGCGAGCAGTGGAAGCTCTACACGCAACTCGAGCACCCGATCATCGCGGTACTGGCCGCGATGGAGCGCTCCGGCGTGGCGCTCGACGTTCCCGTGCTCACCGCGATGGGGGCCGAGTTCGCGCGCGACATCGCGGCGCTGGAGGAGAAGCTCTACGCGCTCGCGGGCGAGAGGCTCAACCTCGCGAGCGGCCCGCAGCTCGCCCGGGTGCTGTTCGAGAAGCTGCAGCTGCCCTCCGGCCGCAAGACGAAAACCGGCCTCTCCACCGACTCGGAGGTGCTCGAGGGGCTCGCCGGGCAGCACGAGTTCCCGCGCCTCCTCCTCGAGTGGCGCTCGCTCACGAAGCTCAAGTCGACGTACGTGGACGCCCTGCCCGCGGCGGTGGATCCGGACGACGGCCGGGTGCACACCACGTTCGACCAGGCCGGGGCCGCCACCGGCCGGCTGGCGTCGTTCGATCCCAACCTCCAGAACATCCCGATGCGGACCCCGCAGGGACGCGCCATCCGGCGCGCGTTCGTCGCCGCCCCGGGCTGCGCGCTGATCGGCGCCGACTACTCGCAGATCGAGCTGCGCGTGCTCGCGCACCTGTCCGGCGACGCGAACCTGGTCGAGGCATTCGTCGCCGGCGAGGACATTCACGCTGCGACCGCGCGCAAGATCTTCAAGGTATCCGGCGACGTCGATCCCGAGTTGCGCGGGCGCGCCAAGGTCGTGAACTTCGGCGTGCTCTACGGCATGGGCGCCCGCAGCCTGGCGCAGCAGATGAACCTCGAGTTGAAGGAGGCGAAGGAGTTCATCGACGGCTACTTCTCGGTCTACGCCGGCGTCCGCCGCTACCTGGACGCGACGCTCGAACAGGCGCGCGAGCGGGGCTGGGTGGCCACGCTGCTCGGGCGCCGCCGCTACCTGCCCGAGCTGCGCGGCGGCCAGGGCGCGGCGCGAGCGTTCGCGGAGCGCGCCGCGATCAACACCCCGATCCAGGGCTCGGCCGCGGACCTCGTCAAGCTCGCGATGCTGAGCGTGCATCGTGCACTGTCCCGCCGGGGCAGCGGCCGGCTGCTGCTCCAGGTCCACGACGAGCTGCTTTTCGAATGCCCCCGGGCGGACGTCGAGGGCATCTCAATGCTCGTGCGCCGCGAGATGGAAGGCTGCTACCCTTTGAATGTCCCGCTCACCGTGTCGGTGGGGACGGGCCACACCTGGTTCGATGTGCACTGAGGTTCCGATTCCGAACATCCCCCGCCTCCGGCGCGCGGCCGCCGCCGGGCCGCTCGTCGTGGCTCTGGTCGGGCCCGCCGGCAGCGGCAAGAGCACGGTCGCGCGCGCGCTCGCAGCCGCCGGCGCACGCGTGCTCGACGCCGACCGCATGGGCCACGAGATCACGGACGGCGTCCCCGAGGTCCGGCGGGCGCTCACGGCGGAATACGGCGCCGACGTCTACCTCGCGGACGGCACGCTCGACCGGCGGCGGGTCGCGGCGAAGGTGTTCAACGATCCGGCGGCGCTCACCCGGTTGAACCTGCTCGTCCACCCGCGCATCCTCGAGCGCCTGCGGGCCGCGATCGCGGCGGCGACGCGGGAGCGGTTCACGGGCGCGCTCGTCGTGGACGCCGCGCTGCTGCTGGACTGGGGCTTCGAGCGAGAATGCGACGCGGTGATCGCGGTGATCGCGCCGGTGCCGCTACAGATCGCGCGGCTCGTGGCGGGGCGCGGCTGGAGCGAGGCCGAGGCGCGGCAGCGACTCGAGCGCGCCCGAGGCAATCAGGCGTTCGCCGACCTCGCCGACGAGGTGATCGTGAACGACGGGAGTGAGGCGGAGGCGGGAGCGGCGGCGCGTGCCGCGCTCGCACGCCTGTCGGCGCGACGCGAGGGGGGGCTCGCGTGAGCTGGCTCGCCCCGCTCCAGCGCTGGTTCGACCGGCTCGTCGCGGGCCGGGCCGCGCCGCCCGCGGCGGCCGGTGGAGACCCGGAACAGCTCGCGACCCGCGCCCTGCACGCGCTCGAGCATGCGCTCGCCGAGGACGACGCCGAGTCGCGCCTCGAGCGGCTGCGCGAGGCGCTCGCGATCGGCGAGCGCCTGAGCGGGGAGCGAGGCGACCTGATCGTGCTCGAGGTCTCGCTCCACCTGGGTGAGAAGCTGCGCGCGGCCGGACACCACGACGAAGCGGTGCTCCACTTCGAGCGCGCGGTCACGCGCAGCTTCAGGGTGCCCGACCCCGGCGGGCGGCATCGCCGCGCCGGCGTGCTGTCGCGGCTCGGGATCCTCGACCAGGAGGCGGGCGAGATCCTGCGCGCACGCGCGCATTACCGCGAGGCGCTCGACCTCGGTCGCGACAGCGAGTCGCAGCAGCTCCTCGGCATGCTCACGCAGGCCGCGTTCAATCTCGGGCTCTTGCAGAGCGAGAACGGTGAGGAGGACCTCGCGGTCTCGAGCTGGGAATCCGCGCTCGAGATGGGGCTGCGCGCCGGCCATCCCGGCGGCTGGGATCCGGCCGCGGTCGCCGCGTTCAACCTCGGGCACCTGCTGACGAGGCGCGGCGAGCCCGAACGCGCCCGCAGGATGTTCGAGGCGGTCGTCCGCGTCGGCGAACCCTCGGGCACGCCGCTCGGCCGGATGGCGTGCGCCAAGGCCTCGCTCGCACTCGCGGCGATGGCGGAGCAGGAAGGTCTCCTCGGCGCGCCCGAGGCGGAGCGCCAGTACGCCCGCGCGGTGCAGTTCGGGCGCGAATGCACGCTGCCCGAGGGCGCCCTCACGGCGCTCCAGGGGGCGCTCGGCCTGGGCGAGCGAGCGGTCGGCGCGGGCCGCCACGCCGAGGCCGCGGGGCACTACCGGACCGCGCTCGAGCTCGCCTCGCGCGGGGAGCCGGCGGTGTCCGAGCGCTTCGCGCTCCTCGCGCACCTCCGGCTCGGGCAGACGCTCGCCGAGCTCGGCGAACGCGAGCAGGCCGTGATCCACCTCGCGCACGTGTTCGAGACCGGACGGCAGCTCGACGACCCCGTGCTGCGCGAGCTCGCCGGCCAGGCGGGCTGCAACCTCCACCGCGCGCTCGGCGCGCTCGAGCGCTGGGAGGAGGCGCGCGCGCTGGCGGAGCGCTCGCTCGAGTTCACGCGCACGCTCACGAGCGGCACCGGCCGCGCGCTCGCCGCCGCCGCGACGTACGCGCACGCCTTCCAGGCGCTGCACGACGGCCACTCGGCCGAGGCCCTGGCCGGGCTCGCCGAGGTCGTGCGCGTGGGGCGTGAGAGCGGCGTGGACGTGGGCGCGCGCATCGCGCTCGACGCGCAGCTCCTGATCGGGCACCTGCACCGGCAGGCCGGACGGCTGGAGGAGGCGGTGCGCGCGTTCAAGGACGCGCTCGCCGCGGTGCGCGACGGCGCCACGGCGGCGCACGAGGCGGAGTTCGACGCCATGGCCGCGATGGCGCAGGTGAACCTCGGCCACGCCCTGCTCGCGCTCGAGCGCGGGTTCGAAGCGCGGAAGGCGTACGAGGTCGCGCTCGCGCGCGGGCGCGCGAGCGGGCTCCCGAGCGGGCGTGCCGCGGCGGCGAATGCGGCGCTCAACCTGGGATCGATGCTCGAGGGCGAGGAGCCCGACACCCGGCGCCGCGAGTGGTTCGAGTCGGCGCGCGCGCTCGGCCGCTCGAGCCGCACGCCGCTCGGCAACGAGTGCGCGTCGCAGGCGGACCGCGCGCTCGAGCGGCTGGCGCACGGCGACAGGCCCGACTGAGCGCTTCCCCCGGCGCGGGATTGCGCCGGCGCTGCGCGCTGCGTAAGGTGCGCGAGACCGCGCTCCCCGAGCGCGGACGCGCTGCCTACCGCCTTCCTCCACCGGGTGCCCCATGCTCACCGCCGCCGAACTCCGCAAGCGTCTCGATCCGATCGGCTCCAGCCTCGGCAGCCTGCGGAGGTATCTTTGACGTCGACGCGCTGCGGCGGGAGGTCGCGGACCTGGAGCAGCGACTGGCGCTGCCCGGCTTCTGGGACCGGCCGGAGGAGGCGCAGAAGCTCGTCGCGCGGATGAAGGAGTCGAAGCGCACCGTGGACGAGTTCGCGGCACGCGAGGGGGCGTTCCGGAGCCTGGGCGAGCTCCTCGACCTGGCCGAGTCCGAGGCCGACGAGAGCATGCTCGCCGAGCTCGAGCGCGAGCTGGGCTCGCTCGAGCAGCAGGTCGCGGCGCTCGAGACCCGGAGCCTGCTGCGCGGGGAGTACGACCGGCTCGGGGCGCTGGTCGTGATCCATCCCGGCGCCGGCGGCACCGAGTCGCAGGACTGGGCGGAGATGCTCATGCGCATGTACGAGCGCTGGGCCGAGCGGCGGGGGTACCCGTGCACGCTGCTCGACTACCAGGCCGGCGACGAGGCGGGCATCAAGGACGCCACGCTCGAGATCGACGGCGAGTACGCCTACGGATACCTCAAGGCCGAGTCGGGCGTGCACCGGCTGGTCCGCATCTCCCCCTACGATGCGAACGCCCGCCGCCACACCTCGTTCTCGTCGGTGATGGTGCTGCCGATGGTGGACAACACGATCAAGGTCGAGATCGGCCCGGACGACCTGCGCATCGACACCATGCGCGCGGGCGGCGCGGGCGGCCAGCACGTGAACAAGACCGAGTCGGCGGTGCGCATCACGCACCTTCCGACCGGGCTGGTCGTCCAGTCCCAGGGGGAGCGAAGCCAGCACCGCAACAAGGACGCCGCCATGAAGATCCTGATGTCACGGCTGTTCGTGCTGAAGGAGGCGGAGGCGCGCGCCAAGACCGAGGCGCTGGCCGGCGCCAAGAAGGACATCGACTTCGGGAGCCAGATCCGCTCCTACGTCCTGCAGCCGTACACGATGGCGAACGACCACCGCACCGAGACCAAGATCCCCGACGTGCACGGCGTGCTGGCCGGCAACATCGATCCGTTCATCGACGCCTGGCTCAAGTCGCAGCAACAGCCGAAGTAGAGGAGCGCGCATGATCCCGGGTCACATCTTCCGCGAGTACGACATCCGCGGCCTGCACGAAACCGAACTCACGAACGAGACGGCCGAGGCGGTCGGCCGGGCGTTCGCGACCCGCATGCGGGCCGAGGGCGGCACGCGGGTGGCCCTGGGGCAGGACGTGCGGCCGTCCTCGGAGCGGTTGGCGCGCGCCGCGGAGCGCGGAATGCTCGCGGCCGGCCTCGCCGTGGAACGGGTGGGCGTCGTGCCCACGCCGGCGCTCTACTACGCGGTGGCCTCGCGCGGCCTGGACGGCGGCATGCAGGTCACCGGCAGCCACAACCCGCCCGAGTTCAACGGCTTCAAGATGACGAAGCGAAAGCTGCCGCTCTACGGGCAGGAGATCCTCGAGATGCGGCGCGCCATCCAGGCCGGTGAGCTCGCGACGGCGGGCGGGGGCACGTGGGCGGACCGGCCCGTGCTCTACGACTATCGCGCCATGCTCGTCGAGCGCTGCACCAGCCCGCGGGGCCTGCGGGTGGTCATGGACTGCGGCAACGGCTGCGCCGGCACCGTGGTGCCCCAGACCTTCGAGCGCATGGGGCACCAGGTGATCCCGCTCTTCGCCGAGCTGGACGGGCGCTTCCCGAACCACCTCCCGGACCCCACCGTGCCGGCGCTCCTCGTGGACCTCCAGGCCAAGGTGAAGCAGACGGGCGCGGAGCTGGGGATCGGGTTCGACGGCGATGCGGACCGCATTGGCGCGGTGACCGCGTCCGGCCGCATCGTGTGGGGCGACCAGCTTCTGGCGCTGTTCGCGCGTGACGTGCTGCAGCGCGTCCCCGGCGCCACGATCGTGTTCGACGTCAAGTGCTCGCAGTCGCTCGCCGAGGACATCACCGCGCACGGCGGTGTCCCGAGCATGTGGAAAACCGGGCACTCGCTCCTCAAGAAGCGGCTGGCCGAGACCGGCGCGCCCCTCGCGGGCGAGATGAGCGGGCACATGTTCTTCAGCGAGGGGTTCTTCGGGTTCGACGACGCGCTGTTCGCCGCCGGTCGGCTGCTCCGCTACGTGGCCTCCACCGGGCGGACGCTCGAGCAACTGGTGGAGAGCCTGCCGCAGTACTTCGCCACGCCGGAGACGCGACTCGCCTGCCCCGAGGAGCGGAAGTTCCAGGTCCCGGACCTCCTCAAGGCGGAGTTCGCGGGGCGCTACCGGATCATCGACATCGACGGCATCCGGGTGGAGTTCGGCGACGGCTGGGGACTCGTGCGCGCGTCCAACACCCAGCCGGTGCTGGTCGTGCGCTTCGAGGCGCGCACCGAGGCGCGGCTGGCGGAGATCCGCGCCACGATGATGTCGGCGCTGCGGAAGCTGGGTGTCGAGGAGACGCCGGTCGCTCACTGACCCGCCGGAAGCGGCGTGGCGCGCGAGGCTCGCGCGCGCGCGCCGGCTGCCGCGGGCGTTCTACGCGACCGGCCCGCGGGCGCTCGCGCGCACCCTGCTCGGCCGCGTCCTCGTGCACGACGATCCCGGCGCTGGCCGGATCGCGGGACTCATCGTCGAGACCGAAGCCTACGGCGGCCGGAACGACCCCGCGAGCCACGCGCACCGGGGCGAGACGCCGCGGAACCGCGTCATGTTCGGCGCGCCCGGGCACGCATACGTCTACTTCACGTACGGGATGCACCACTGCTTCAACGTCGTGTGCGGCCCGCCCGGTCACCCGATGGCGGTGCTCGTGCGGGCGCTCGAGCCGCTCGTCGGGCTCGAGCAGATGGCCGCCCGCCGCGGCGTGCGCGACGCGACGCGGCTCGCCCGCGGCCCGGGCGCGCTGGCGCAGGCGCTGGGATTGGGTCGCGAGCACGATGGCCTGGACCTCACCCGCGGCCGCCTGTGGGTGGCGGACCTGCCGCCGGTCCGCGCGCCGGGGGCCATCGCGCGAGGCCCGCGCGTCGGGATCCGGCTCGCGGCCGAGCGGCCGTGGAGATACTGGCTCGCGGGGAGCGCATACGTCTCGCGCGGGCGACGAGCCGCGACCTCGGCTCCGGCGACGCGCCGCGCGCGCGGCCGAGAACCTCGTTGACACCCCCGCGACGCATTCCTAGTATCGCCCGCACTTCGTTGCCCGTGCGTGCTTTCGCCTTCACGGCGGGAGCCCGTCGTTCTGCTATGCGCACGGTGTCCCCGACCTTCCCGAAGAGCGATGGAAAGGAGCAGTGGATGAGTCCCACGCGCTGGGTCGTGCCGCGCGCGTCGTCCCTGGCATTACTGGCGTTGATGCTCGGGGCCGCGACGGCTTCGGCGCAGTACTACGATTCGGCGCTGAATACGCTGGAGTTCAACACCGGCCCGCTCGCTCGCAGTCCGCGCCTGCTGGGGATGGGAGGGCTCACGGACGTGATCCCGGATCCCAACACCTCCATCAACCTGTGGGACTTCGCCGGCATGGCGGTCGGACTCCGCTCGGACGACTCCACCTCGACGCTCGACTTCCGCCCCGGCACCGACGCGGCGTCCTCGGTCGGCAAGCTCCCCGACGGACTCGACCGGCAGAACCTCGCCGCGCGCAGCACCGTGGCGCAGGCCGAGGCCGTGTACCGCAATCGCGAGAGCGGCAGCGTGTTCGGCGTGGTGGGGGACTTGAGCGGCCTGCACTGGGACCAGCCCACTGCCGCGGACGAGGAGTTGCGGCAGAGCCTGAAGCATCCCCAGGCGATGCCGATCCTGAGCGGGGTGATCCCGAGGATCCTCGACCGGCACCTCGAGTGGGCCGCCCACATGCGGTTCCGCGACGAGACCCTCGACAACCAGTATCGGGCCATCGTCACGAACGGCGCCGGGCAGTACATCGACCTCGGCGGTGCGGAGTTGCCTCCACCCGGCGAGTTCGCGCCCACGAGCACCAGCGTCAATACCATCGCGTACGGTGTCTCCACCGCCTACATCATGGGCAAGAGCGCGCGCATCGCGCTCGGGATCGAACGCGAGAACAACGACATCCTGGCGACGAACGACCAGGATCGCTCGTCCTCCGAGATCCGCGAGTCGCGGCCGTTCTGGATCGGCCAGGCGGCGCTGGTGGGCAAGCTCGGCCGTTCGCTGGAGTACGGCGTGTCCGGGATCGGCCGCACCTCGAACTCCGAGCAGGACTGGCGCTTCACCGCGTCCGCCGGCGTGGGCGGGATCCCGTTGGCCGGCCGCGGCAACCTGCTCACCCGCTCGGAGAAGTCGAGCGAGCTCGACGCCCGCGCGCGCTGGACGCACGGCAAGGTCATCTTCGCCGGCTCGCTCTCGACGGCCGCGCAGGACATCGACATCGACCCGCCGAACGCCAACGACGCGACCTCCCTGAATCGTTTCATCAACGAGGCGTTCAACCGCGAGGGCGCGGACACGCTCAGCCTTCCCGACAGCGTCGTGCACTACGAGTCGCGGCGTCGCTCGTGGGGCTGGGGGGGAGGCGCGAGCTACCGGTTCGGCCTCTCGACGCTGGGCGCCGAGTACCACTGGCTCCGCGACCTCTCGACCACGAACCTGCTCGGGCCGGGCCCCCGCCGGGTCGCCTGGGACGTGCGCCTCGGTTACGAGCACCCGATCGGGGACCAGATGAAGGGCCGCATCGGCTATGACTACCGCTGGGTGGACCAGGACGACTACACCGCGAACAACGAGTACAAGGGCAACACGTGGACCGTGGGCCTCGGGTACGCGCCCGCCAGCTCGAGCTGGTCGCTCGAGACGGGCTACCAGCTCGAATTCCGCAATCCGGACTACTCCGATCCCACCCAGGTGCACCAGAGCCGCCAGAAGCTGGCGGCACAGATCCACTGGATCTTCTAGGCGGCGCCGGCTCCCGCCGGTCAGGGACGACCGCGTTCGTCCGATTGGGGCTTGACCCCTGGAGGCAGTTCTCCGATATTCTCCGGGACGGGCGTATCGCACCCCCGGGTCGTGACCCGGCCACTGGGTGCGTCTCCGCGTTGACACGCGTGCGTTGCCTGCCGAGCCAGCCACACATCAGGCTCGTTGCCCCGTCCCCTCCGGAAGACTCGCAAGGCGCTGTCCTCCGATACCGGAACTCTCGTCTCAGGAACGAGTTGGGTTCGCGAATCGCGTTGACACCGGCGCCACATGTTGGCACCTTGTCACGGATATTCCGGACGGAACGACGGCAACCTTGATT
Source organism: uncultured bacterium (assembly GCA_964434945.1). Lineage (GTDB taxonomy): Bacteria > Eisenbacteria > RBG-16-71-46 > RBG-16-71-46 > RBG-16-71-46 > JAIOPA01. Next base: position 17,143 of record CAYSWZ010000054.1, read on the forward strand.
CACAGGCTTTCGCAGGTTCGACCGGTGGCTTCCTCGGGAGGGCTCCCGCCCATGTTCGCTCGCACCACCCGATTCCTGGTGATGTCGGTGTCCGCGCTATCGCTCCTGGCGATGGCCTCGCGGGCATGGCCCCAGACCCACCCTGCAGCACCGGCGTCGCCGCCACCCCACGCCGCAGCGCCGGCGTCGCCGCAGGCCCACCCCGGCGCGCCGCCCGGGGCATCGGCGACGACCGGTCGCATCTCCGGGCGCGCGCTCGAGAACGGCAAGGATCCCCTGTCGTTCGCGAACATCATCGTGCTCGGCACGAAGCTGGGCACCATGAGCGACGAGACGGGGGCGTTCATCATCCCGGCCGTGCCCGTGGGCTCCTACCAGGTGAAGCTGATGGCGCTCGGCCACGACGCGGTCGTCCAGACGGTCCAGGTGAACGCCGGGCAGACCGCGGTCGTGAACTTCTCCGTCGGCGAGACGAAGGTCGTGAAGGAGGTCGAGACCATCGAGGTCCGCGCCGAGAAGCGCATCGACACGAAGAGTTCGTCGACCAAGCAGTCGATCTCCGCCGAGAAGCTCAAGGAGATCCCGGTCGACAACCTGAGCCAGGCCATCGCCACCAAGGCCGGCGTCGTGGCGCAGGGCGGCGAGCTGCACTTCCGCGGCGGTCGCGGCGGCGAGGTGAAGTTCCAATTCGACGGCGTCGAGGCCACCGACCCCGCGTTCGGTGGCAGCGCGAGCATCGCGAACCTGGCGATCGCCGGCACCGACGTGCTGTCGGGCGGGTTCGATGCCGAGTACGGGAACGCCCTGTCCGGTGTCGTGAGCGTGTCCACCAAGGAAGGCACCGACCGGCTCGGCGGCGAGGTGCGTTGGGACACGGATCGCTACGGCGATCCCACGAAGACGTACGACAACTACGACCGGTTCACGTTCGGCTTCGGCGGCCCGACCCCGGTGAAGAACCTGACCTACTTCGCCACGTACGAAGGCACGTTCACGAACACCTACCTCAGCTCGGGGATGACGCTTCCGCACCGGACGCTGCTCGACTTCATCCAGCTGGGCAACCGGCAGGCCAACCAGGTCAACACGAACTTCAAGCTGGCCTACCGGATGAACCCCCGCAACAAGGTGACGTTCGAGACCATCAACAACCGGTCGATCACGACGCCCTACATCCACGAGTGGAGCCGCAAGGGGTACGTGTCGGTGCTGTACGACACGACGCGCAGCCCGGACGGCTCGGTGACGCTGAACCCGCGCTACGGAAGCTGGGCGGAGACGAAGGTGGATTCCACCTACCAGCCCGAGAACATGCCCGACAACGTCCCGACCACGGACGACCGGTTCCAGCAGTTCACCGCCGTGTGGACGAACCAGATCTCGGACAAGGCCGTGTGGACGACCCGGCTCGCATCGGCGGACTACAACACCGTGACCACGGTGGGCGGCAAGGACCCGTGGGAGTACGACACCCAGAACCCGTTCTACTGGAGCGGCAACATCGGGTTCGGGACCGAGAACAATCCCTACTTCGCCACGCACGGCGACGTGCCGTCCTACCTCAAGCGCCAGACGCACGTCTACACGCTCAAGTCCGACTTCTCCACCCGCCGCTGGAAACAGCACACGTGGAAGACCGGCATCGAGGCGAGGTACAACCGGATCCAGAACCTGACGCTGGTGTCGCCGAACACCGAGAGCAACGGGCTGCCGGGCGGCACTCGCTCCGACTTCATCAACTACAACCCCGAGGGCGCGGCGTATCTCCAGGACCGCTGGGAGTTCGAAGGGCTGGTGCTCAATGCCGGCCTCCGCTACGACGTGTTCTCCCCCGGGGCGCAGATCGCCGACATCGACCTGGCCAGCGGCCAGCGCTACAAGTCGCAGTTCAGCCCGCGCCTCGGCATCGCCTATCCCATCTCCGACCGCGACGTGTTGAGCTTCCACTACGGCTGGACCTACCAGACCCCGGCGCGCTCGTTCATCTTCGAGAACCGCGGCACGAGCTCGTCGGTGGCGGTGCTCGGCAATCCCGACCTCCAGCCCGAGACCAACATCGCGTACCAGGCCGGCGTGCAGCACCTGTTCACGAAGGACATCTCCGGGCAGTTCTCGGTGTTCTTCAAGGACATCTACAACCTGATCACCGTCCAGCAGCGGGCGGGCACCGTGAATCCCACCGAGCGCTACTACGCGAACGGCGACTACGCCTCGGCGCGCGGCTTCGAGGCGAGCCTCATCAAGAGCTTCAGCCACAAGTTCTCGACCGACTTCAACTACACCTACTCGATCGCCACCGGCGTGGCGTCGGACCCGAACACGGCGCTCCAGTTCTTCAACGGCGGCCGCCTGTACCTGCCGATCAGCGAGCAGCCGCTCGATTGGGACCAGCGCCACACGGTGAGCATCGGCAGCACGATCCGCGATCCCGGCAAGTGGGGCCTGCGGCTGCTGTGGACGTACGGCTCCGGGTTCCCGTTCACGCCCGCCTTCCGCAACGACCGCCGCCCGGATCCGGCGCTCACGAACTCCCGCCGGCTGCCCTCGCAGGCACGGCTCACGGTCGACGGCGACAAGTTCTTCAGGATCTGGGGCCAGAACGTGACCGCGTTCATCGACGCCCGGAACGTGCTCGATGCGACGAACATCCAGTCGATCCAGCAGACGGGCCTGAGCCCGTTCGTGAACACCGCCGGCCAGGACTACACGATCTACTACACGGAAACCGGGAGGGCCGGCGGCGCCTACCTGCAGGACACGAACGGCGACAACGTCCTCGACTGGGTGCCGCTGCACGATCCGCGTGTCTTCGAGGAAGGCCGCAACGTGCGCCTGGGCGTGAGCATTACTTTCTGATGATGGCCAGCACCGGGGAGATGAAGGAGCGTGAAGGGATGAGTCCACGGTCGAAGTGGGGAGCGAGGGGCCTGCTGGCGCTCGCACTGGTCGGCATCTTCGCCGTGCCGGCGTGGGCGAGACTGCGGCCGGACGATCCCGACCAGCAGACGCTGAATGCCTACGAGCAGGAGGTGACCGCGCGCTGGAACGCGCACCAGGCGGGCGGGCGAAACGCCCGGCCGATGGCCGTCCCGGACATCTTCGGACAGGGTTCGGTGCTCAACGTCGGCGACGTGGTCATGAAAGTGACGAACTACGGAGTCATCGGCAATCCGTTCACGAACGTGTCGAGCGACCCCTCGGCTCAGTGGCCGGGCGCCTCCGCGGTCGAGTACCTGAACTTCTTCGGCATCGCCGTGGGCGCCGTGAATCCGTTCGCCACCGACCCGAACGCGGTTCGCCGCGTGAGCTACATCACGGAATGGCGCCCGGCGACGCTGGATCCCGAGGACCGCATCTATCGCGCCTACGACGGGATCGTGAACGGAAACCGGTTCGTCAACGACGACAACGACTTCGACCCGCTCACCGGCGACCCGCTCGTGGACGAGGACTTCCTCGACGGCCACGACAACGACGGCGACGGCAAGATCGACGAGGACTTCGCGGCGATCGGCCAGCAGATGTTCACCTGCGTCATCCGCGACGACACGCCCCAGGCGGTCGAGGCCGCGGCCGCGGAACGCCACGTGCCGCTCGGCATCGAGTGCCGGCAGAGCGCCTGGGCCTACTCGATCCCCGGCTACACCGACTTCAACATCGTCAACTGGCACTTCTTCAACCGTTCGGGTCACGAGTTGGACTCGGTCGCGATCGGCTTCCGCGTGGACATGGACTGCGGTCCCATCGACAAGGCGAACTATTTCAGCGACGACTTCGACGCGCCACAGTACCCGTTCGGACGGTTCGTCATCGAGACCAAGGACTCCGATCTCCGGAAGCAGCCGAAGCCGCACGCCGACGCGCTCGGGGTGAGCCCCGACTCGGCGCTCTGCCCGCGCATGCTGATCACCGTGCAGGGGTTCTCGACCGCCGACGACGACGGCGACGATGGCAAGACCACCGGCGTGCCGAGCCTCATGCTCATCGATCACTCGATCGATCCGCTGGGCTTGAATGGTCCGCGCAAGGTGGGATTCCGCGCCTACCGCTCGTTCCCGAGCGGACAGCCCTACGTCCAGGGCGGCAACCCGACCATCGACCAGCAGCGCTTCGAGATGATGACCAGCAAGGAGAATATCGGGCAGGACAACGGCCCGATGAAGGGGTTCATCACCCAGACGCCCGGCGACCAGAAGAGCGACTACTCGGCCTGGGCCTCGATCGGTCCGTGGCTGCGCTGGCCGGCGAACGGTGAACTCGACGCCACGGTGGCGTTCGGCGTGCGGCTCGGGGACCTGAAGCTGGCCCTCGCGTACTCGGCCGAGTACCAGTCCAAGGCCACGCTCTACGAGCAGGACCCGATCGATCAGTCGGAGGTCTGGGCGGTCGTGAGCGGTGGCGACCTGATCGCCAAGTACCCGTCCCTCGACAACGCGATCGCCTGCCAGCTGGCGTTCGAAGGAGCGTACGAGGTGCGCGTGTGGACGCCGCTCACCGACGGTCCCGGCCGGGAGACGCCGGTCAAGGCCCCGCCGGGGCAGGTCCTGCAGCTCCAGGGCTGCGAAGCGCACGACCCGGCGCCGCGGTTCGTGGACGACAAGCGCTACCAGTGGTTCGACTTCGACTGTGACTACTGCACCGGCGCATTCGACCTGCAGAAGGGCGGCCTGTTCCACCACACCTGGCTCGCCGAAGCGCCGCCGCCGAGCCCGAACACGAACCTCGGCGTGACCTACAATTACACGGACAACCCGGATCGTCGCTTCGCCCCGGCCGGGGACGGGCAGGTCACGGTCGCCTGGGACAACCTGTCCGAGGTCTCGCCGGATCCCAAGTCGTTCGCGTTCGACTTCCGGGGCTACAAGATCTGGAAGGTCTCCAACTGGTCGCGCCCCGTGGGCTCGGGTGGACCGGCCGAGGACGACTGGACGCTGCTCGCGGAATACCGCTTCTTCAACTACGCCCCGACCAACAAGTTCCTGTGGGTCCGCGGGCCCGGTGACACGGTGCTCCGCTGCCCGAGGATCTACGTGCCGCAACGCGGCGACTCCGCGGACCTGTGCCTCACGAACGGCGACCTGTGGGACCGCCAGAGCGGGAATGTCATCCATCCCGATCCGAGCGTGGTCTGCACCGGCTACCCGCGATGCGAGGTGGACTCGGCATTCCAGCTCGGATCGTCGCTGAAGATCGGTCGCATCAAGTACCCGGTCGGGCGCTACAGCTACGTGGACAACCAGGTCAAGAACGGCTTCCTCTACTTCTACTCGGTGACCGCGTTCGACTCGACCGGCTTCGACCAGAGCAAGGTCGAGCTGAACAGCCGGCGCTCCGCGGTCGAAGCCGAGGGTGTCGTGCCGCAGGTCGCGGCGAATCTCCCCAAGGGCGTCTGGGTGGTGCCGAATCCCTACCGGGGGCTCAAGAACCCGCAGGACCGGCCCTCCGCCTGGGACCTGACGCCGAACGCCACCGACCCGACCGGCACGCACGTCGACTTCTTCGGGCTCCCGAGCGGGAAGTGGTCGATCAAGATCTTCACCCTGTCCGGGGACTGGGTCGTGACGCTCAACTCGGACGACGCGGTGAACGCGTCGACGCGAAACGGGACGGTGGTCGACAGCCACGGCGTCTCGCACCAGAATGTGAATCGCCAGCAGGACACGCCCAATGACGGTCAGGCGCGCTGGAACCTGATCTCGCGCAACGGGCAGGATATCGCGAGCGGTATCTACCTGTTCACCGTGAATTCCAGCAAGGGCACCCAGCGCGGCAAGTTCGTCATCATCCGCTGACCGTGTGAGGCAAGGAGGATTCATCGTGAAGAGACTGATTGCGCTGACGGGGCTCGTCGCGCTGCTGCTCCCGGGACTCGCACGTGCCGCCATCTTCGAGAAGGTGGGCACGTTCGGCGGGCAGTTCCTCAAGATCAGCGTGGGGGCCCGCGGCGCCGGCATGGGAGAGGCGTTCGTCGCCGTGGCGGACGACGCAACGGCCGTGTTCTGGAATGCCGCAGGCATCGCGCGCATCGACCAGGACAAGTCGCAGCTGTCGCTGAATCACGCAAACTGGCCTGCCGAGCTGTCGTTCGACCAGGTCGGTTACGTGTTCCACATGAAGAAGATCCCGGGTGCGTTCGCGATCCACGCCCGGGCGCTCACCATGCAGCCCATGGAGGAGACCACGGCCTTCCAGCCGCTCGGCACCGGCCAGACGTTCGATGCGGGCATGCTGGCAGCCGGCGTGACCTACGCCCGGTCGTTCACCGACAAGTTCAGCGCCGGGCTGACCGCGAACATGATCCACACCGGGCTCGCCGACCTGTCGCAGCAGACGTTCTCGCTGGACCTGGGGACGCTCTACGACGTGGGCGCGGCGGGGATGAAGATCGGGATGGCGATCCAGAACATCGGCTCGCAGGAGAAGTTCATCTCGCAGGAGGCCCGGATCCCGTCCATCTTCCGCGTCGGCACGTCCGCCACGCTGCTGTCGGGCGCCGACCAGAAGCTGATCGGCTCGTTCGAGTTCTCGCACCCCCCGGACAACTCCGAGCGCGTGAACCTCGGGGCCGAGTACTCGTTCCACAAGTACCTGTTCCTGCGTGGCGGCTACGGCTTCAACTACGATGCGGAGGGCGTCGCCGCGGGCGTCGGCTTCCACTTCCCGGTGTCGATCGCCGGCATGGCGGACCTGGACTATTCGTACACGGACATGCTCGATCTGGGCGGCTCGCACCGCTTCTCGTTGCGGTTCGAGTTCTGACACCGGGGATCGCCTGATGCGGTGGCTCCTCCGCGAAGCCCGTTCCTCCCGGCCGGCGCGTCCCTCGCAAGGGGCGCGCCGGTTCGCCTTTTCGGGGGGGCGGCGGTCGTGGCGGGCGGCGCTCTGGCTGCTCGCGCTCGCGCCGGGACTCGCCCGCGCCACCGAGAAGCAGGTCGGCCCGCCGCCCTGGCGCGTGGGCGGCCGCGTCGGGTTCACGTGCGATGCCGCGGCGTTCCCGGATTCGGCCGGCTATCACCTCGAGGTCTACCTGCGCGTGCCGCCCGCGACGCTGCGTCAGCTCGAGCGGGGGGAGAGCGGCGACGCACAATTGCGCGCGATCGTGAAGGTGAAGGGCCACTCCGGAACGGAGTACGAATCCTCCCAGGACTTCAGCTTCAGCCCCGGCGACACGCTGCTGGGCCAGGGCAAGGTCCTGCTCATGCGCTTCCCGGTCACGCCCGGGACGTGCCGAATCAGCGCCCGTCTCGACGACATGCGCTCGCGCAAGGTGGGCATGGTGTACTCGGGGCACAACTCGACGCAGAACCTGGAGATCCGCGGGGAGGTCGAAGTGCCGCGCCCGCAGGCGGGCCGCGACCTGTCCGACCTCGAGTTCGTCTGGCCGGTCACGACCCAGGCGCCGGGGCTCGCGTTCGTGCGCGGCGGGCAGGTCCGGCTTCCGGACCCGGACCGCCTGTACGGGCTCTACGCCTCGACGCTCGAGGCCGCGTTCACCGCGCGCTCGCGCACCGGCGACGAGCGTCCGTGGCGCTGGGTCGTTCGCGTGCTCGATTCGCAGGGCCGGGTGGTGGCGCAGCAGGACAGCTCGCTCGGCGCGGGCCGGATGGCGCAGGGCGACGTACGGTTCAGCCTCGCGGACCAGCCGGCCGGCGCCTACCTGCTCGACGCCAAGGTCTGGCAGGAGGGCGACCCGGGCGCGCTCGACCGCCGTGCGAAGTTCAGCGTCGGCTGGATGCGCGAGACCTGGGAGCGGAATGCCGCGGACGTCGCCGACGAGGTGCACTTCCTGCTCGAGTCGCGCGACGAGGAGGAGTTCACGGGCATGCAGCCGGGCGAGCAGGAACGGCTGCTCACCGATTTCTGGCGGAAGCGTGATCCCACGCCCGAGACGGCCACGAACGAGGCCTACCTCAAGTTCCGTGATCGCGTGGACTACGCGAACGAGCAGTTCTCCCGCTTCGGCGTCGGCAAGGGCATGTTCTCGGACATGGGCCGCGTCTACATCCGCTACGGCCCGCCGGACGAGATCCTCCGCCAGGTGATGCCGGCCGGGCAGGAGACGCTCACGAGTGCGCTCGAGGACATCATGGCGACCGAGACCCGCGTGATGGGCGACGTGAACCAGAAGGGGCCGGGAGCGGACCAGCGCCCCTACGAGGTGTGGATCTACGAGGAGGGCACGGTCCCGCTCCCGTTCGACGTCGAGCCGGAGACGGTCGGCTCGCGCGGGGTCAAGCGGAAGCTGCTGTTCCTGTTCGTGGACGAGCAGGGGCTCGGGACGTACACCCAGCGCTACTCGACCGAGTAGTCGCGCCCGGGTCCGCGATCGCGCGCTTGACCCGCCCCTGCGCGTGTGGCATGTTCCGGCGTTCCAGCTCGCATAACTTGTTGATGCCGCCGGACTTGCAAGCACAGGCCGCGCGTTGCCCCGGATTCCGCGTTCGGCCGGCAGGTCCTCCGAGCCCTCGTTCCCAACCCGGTCAGGAGAACCTGCCATGGCGCTCAAGGTCGCGATCAACGGCTTCGGCCGCATCGGCCGTCTCGTGGTGCGCGCGGCGAAGACGCGCAATGCCCCGATCGATTTCGTCGCCGTCAACGACATCACCGACGCCGCAACGCTGGCGCACCTCTTGAAGTACGACACGGTGCACCGCGTCTGGCACGCCGCCTCCGGCAAGGCGGTGAATGGGAAGCTGGTGATCGCGGGCGATTCGATCGCCGTGAGCGCCGAGAAGGATCCATCCAAGCTGCCGTGGAAGGCGCTCGGCGTGGACGTCGTCCTGGAGGCGACCGGCAGGTTCACCGAGCGCGACAAGGCAGCCTTGCACTTGGACGCCGGCGCGAAAGCCGTACTCGTGTCGGCGCCCGCCAAGGGCGCGGACCTCACGTTCGTGATGGGCGTGAACGACCACCTGTTCGACCGGGCGAAGCACAAGGTGTTCAGCATCGGCTCCTGCACCACGAACTGCCTCGCGCCGGTGGTCAAGGTGCTCGAGGACAGCTTCGGCATCGACCACGGATTCATGACGACGATCCATGCCTACACGAACGACCAGAACATCCTCGACCTTCCGCACAAGGACCTGCGCCGTGCGCGCGCCGCCGCGCTCTCCATGATCCCCACCTCGACCGGTGCCGCGAAGGCGATCGGCGAGGTGGTGCCGAGCGTGAAGGGCCGCCTGGACGGGATCGCGGTGCGAGTCCCGGTGATGGACGGCTCGCTCGTCGACCTCGTCTGCCGCGTCAAGGCCACGGTCACGAAGGAGCAGGTGAATGCGGCCATGAAGACTGCGGCGGACGGACCGCTCAAGGGCATCCTCGAGTACTGCGAGGACCCGATCGTGTCGAACGACGTCATCGGCAATCCGGCGAGCAGCGTGTTCGACTCGCTCTCGACGAACGTCATGCAGGGCCAGATGGTGAAGGTGCTGGCGTGGTACGACAACGAGTGGGGCTTCTCGAACCGGGTCGTGGACGCCATGCTGAAACTCGCCTGAAGCGGTTCGCCACACGGCCGGAGGGTCACCCCGTGGGCTTTGCCAAGAAGACCGTGCAGCAGCTCGAGTGCGCCGGAAAGCGGGTGCTCGTGAGAGTCGACTTCAATGTGCCCGTCACGAACGGCGCCGTGACCGACGACACCCGCATCGTGGCGGCGTTGCCGACGCTCCGCTACCTGCTCGAGAAGCGGGCGCGGCTCGTGCTTTGCTCGCACCTCGGCCGGCCCAAGGGCGGGCCGGAAGCGAAGTACTCGCTCCAGCCGGTGCGCGAGCGGCTGGCGCGACTTCTCCGCCAGGACGTGGCGTGGGCGGACGACTGCGTCGGGCCCGCGGCCGAGGCGGCCTCGAAGGCGCTCAAGGACGGCCAGGTGCTGCTGCTCGAGAACCTGCGCTTCCACCCGGAGGAGGAGAAGAACGATCCCGCGTTCGCGCAGGCACTGGCGCGCCTCGGGGACTGTTTCGTCAACGACGCGTTCGGCACCGCGCATCGCGCGCACGCGTCCACCGAGGGTGTGACGAAGTACCTGAAGCCCGCGGTCGCCGGGTTCCTCATGCAGTCCGAGCTCGAATACCTGGGCACCGCGCTCGATCACCCGAAGCGCCCGTTCGTGGCCGTGCTCGGCGGCGCCAAGATCAGCGGCAAGATCGACGTCATCACCGCGCTCCTCGCGAAGGTCGACCGGCTGCTCGTGGGCGGCGCCATGATGTTCACGTTCCTCAAGGCCCAGGGCTCGCCGGTCGGGCGTTCGCTCGTGGAGGACGACCGGCTGGAGCTGGCGCGCGGCGTACTCGCCGAGGCGCGCCGGCGAAACGTCGAGCTGGTGCTGCCGAGCGACTGCCTCGCGTCCACGAAGCCGGATGGCACGGAGAAATCCGCCGCGAAACGCGTCCAGGATCTGGGCGCGGACGAGATGGGCGTGGATATCGGCCCCGAGACGCTGGTGCTCTTCACCGAGAAGCTCCGGGGTGCGAAGACCGTGCTCTGGAACGGACCCATGGGCATCTTCGAGGTGCCCGCGTTCGCGGCCGGCACCATGGGCGTGGCGCGGGCCATCTCGGAGCTCAAGGCCGGCGGCGCGGTCACGGTCGTGGGCGGAGGCGACTCGGTCGCCGCGGTCCAGCAGAGCGGGCTCGCCGAGCGCTTCTCGCACCTCTCCACCGGAGGCGGGGCCTCGCTCGAGTTTCTCGAGGGCAAGGTGCTGCCCGGCGTGGCCGCGCTCGAGGACGCGGCCCGGTGAACGGACCTGCCGCCGTCGCACGCCGGCCGCGCATCGTGGCCGGCAACTGGAAGATGAATCGCATTCCCGCGGAGGGCGCCGCGCTCGCGCGCGAGCTGGCGTCGCTCCACGCCGCCGACCCTGCGTCGACCACGGCGCCGCTCGCGGTGCTCTGCCCGCCGTTCCCCGCGCTCGAGTCCGTGGCGCGCGCGCTCGCCGGCACCGGCATGCAGCTCGGCGGGCAGAACCTGCACGCCGAGCCGCAGGGAGCGTTCACCGGCGAGGTCTCGGGCGAGATGCTCCGCGCCGTCGGCTGCCGGTGGGTGATCGTCGGCCACTCCGAGCGCCGCCAGTTGATGGGCGAGACGGACGCGCAGGTGGCCGCCAAGCTCCGGGCGGCGCGCCGGGCCGGCCTGCTCCCCATCGTATGCGTGGGGGAGACGCTGGCCGAGCGGGAGGGAGACCTCACCGAGGCCGTGCTGGTGCGACAGGTGACCGCGGCCTACCACGGGCTCTCCGCCGCCGAGGCGCGCACCACCGTGCTCGCGTACGAACCCGTCTGGGCGATCGGCACCGGGAAGGTGGCGACGCCCGCGCAGGCGCGCGATGCGCACCGAGTGGTGCGCGCGACGCTCGACCGCGTGGTGGGCGAGGGCGCCGGATCCGCCGTCGCGATCCTCTACGGCGGCAGCGTCAACCCCGGCAACGCGGCGGCGCTGTTCGCCGAGAACGAAGTGGACGGCGCGCTCGTGGGCGGCGCCTCGCTCGAGGCGGCATCGTTCTGGAAGATCGTCGGCGCGGCCGCGACGGCGTGAGCCGGGACTCGCGCGTGGCGCGGGGAGAAGCGCACTTCGGGAGCGGCGTCCGGGGCTTTGACCCGCGCGCGGCCGGCTGTTAGATTCTTCGCCCGTTTGGCGCAGTGGCCGGACTCGCTGGCCAGCGCGTCGCCGTGGTCGTGTCACGGCAGGAACCCGCGTCTTCCATCCGAGGAGCCGTATGTACGGCCTGCTGCTCGCGCTTCACTTGATCGTCTGCCTGTGCCTCGTGTCCGTGATCCTGATCCAGTCGGGCAAGGGCGGTGGCCTCGCCGGCGGGGCGTTCGGCGGCGCAACGCAGACCGTGTTCGGCGGTCGCGGCGCCACCGACTTCATCACCCGCGCCACGGTGGTGCTGGGTGTGCTGTTCTTCGTCACCTCGCTGTCGCTGGCGCTCCTCACGACGCGCGGCACGGCACGTGCGCGCAGCATCGTGTCCGAGGCCGCCAAGCGCGCCGCGACGACCGCGCCAGCCGGGCCCGGTGCTGGCGGCGCCGCCCCGAGCGGCGGTGGCCTCCAGGGCGGGATCCCGGCGACGACGACCCCGGTGACGACTACGCCGCCGCTCGCTCCGGCGCCGACCGCCCCGGCGAAGCCGGCGCCTGCAGGTGCAACCAAACACTGAGTAGGTGAATCTGATCTCGGGTGCCCGGGTGGTGGAATTGGCAGACACGTACGCTTGAGGTGCGTATGGGGAAACCCGTGCGAGTTCAAATCTCGCCTCGGGCACCAAAGTGAAGAGGCCACGCGCGGTTGGCGTGGCCTCTGTCGTTTAAAGAGTTGCGGCGTTCTACTCGGTGGCTCCGGATGCGCCGCTCTTGCGAGTTTGTGCCGAAGTTGTGCCATTGCGACTCGCAGCGAGCTTCGCAACCCCTTCCGCAAGGTCCGCCTCGTCAACGATCGCATACCGGCGGAACACGGATTCCGTGAGGTGGCCGGTCAGTCGCATCGCCACTGAGCGTGGGACCCGGGCCCGTTCCAGATCACGCACGGCCGTCCTGCGCAAGTCGTGGAATAGCCGGCCAGGGACTCCGGCCTCGCGAACGGCGCGCTTCCATGCGTCGCCCATGTCGTGAATCGGCTTGCCGGCCCGGTGAAACACCCAAGGCACGATGCGACCTTCTGCGCGCTCCAGCGCCGCGGTGATCTCGCGCTGCTCCTGGAGCAGGCGGGCCAGTTCTGGACGTGCGTTGACCGGGTAGGTCCGGCCCTGGCCGTTCTTCGTGGTGCCGGGGGGGAGCGTCACGAGCCCGCGGCTCAGATCCACGTCCTTCCATTGGAGCCCTAGAACCTCGGACTTTCTCCAGCCGGTCAGGGCGCCGAATCTCGTGACCGCGGCAAGCTCCGCCGGGAGGTGGTTCAAGACCAGCTGAAGCTCCGCCGGCTCGAAGAAGCCCTGCCGCACGTTCCGAACCTCAAGCCGCGGAAGCTCCGGCCGGGGCAGCTTCGCGACCCGGAACATGCGACCGAGGACGCCCAACTCCAGCTTGATCGTCGCCGGCTTCGCCTCCAGCTTCCGCCGGTGGACGACGTAGGCGTCCAGATTGTCGGGAATGTCCCTCGCGAGAGTCCCGTTGAAGAATGCGAGGTGCGCCAGCTCTTGCTTGAAGCGGGCCAGCGAGCGGGCCCGGGCGCCTTGGGCTTCGTAGTGGTGCAGGAGTCGCTCAGCCAAGTGCTCAAAGCGGGTCCGCTCCATGTCGGGACGGCGCCCCTCGCGAACCTCTGCCCTGATCTTGTCCAATGCGTCCCACGCGTCGCCCTCATTCTTGGCCGATTCGATGGGCTGGCGGTAACGGCGCCCATTCCGCGAGAAGTCGAGCCACCACGTCGCGCCACGCAGGTAGACGCGGCCGCGCCGGTGCGCTTTGAGCTTCTTGGTGTCCGTCATGGCTTGCCTCCGCGCTCAGCGCGTTTCCGGTAGGTCTCTAGGGCTTCGGTGACAATG
>CAYSWZ010000055.1:0-54405 GCA_964434945.1 uncultured bacterium
GGAGATGTGGCCCCTCGCGCGCGCCTGGCTCGCGGGAAGCTGCGTCGTGTCGCTGGACGAGATCGCGGACGCGATCCGCGCACTGGCGACGCGCGCCCGGATCGTGGCCGAGGGTGCGGGTGCGAGTTCACTCGCGGTAGCCTTAAGTAGTAGTCGGCCGGCGATCGCGGCGAGTGGTACCCCGGTCGAGCTTCCCGCCGGCCCGATGGTGTGCGTGGTGTCCGGAGGCAACATCGACGCGGTGAAACTCTCGGAGATCCTCGCCGGCCGCATGCCGTGAACCGCGATCGAGCCCGAGTCGCGCGCGCGGCGTCCTCGAGCGCCTGGCACTTGTACCCGACTTGACGGAACCGCCGAGGTCCTCCGCTGTATCTTAACGGGTACGTGTTGCACGACGCTCCTTCTCGAGCACGCATCGAAGCTCCCAACCTCGGGCCGTCGGCGGCGGAGATTCCGCCGCCCGAGTTCCCGAGTTCCCGAGGTGGTTCCACATGCCGCGCAATGTCCCGCGTCCGCGCACCGTGCGGTTCGCGCTCGCCTGCCTGCTGATGGCGTGCGCCGCCTTCGCACCCGCGCAGGCGGCGAGTCGCCCGAGCGGGCACGCCGCGCCGTCGTTCAAGCTGCCGACCTTGACCAGCACCGTGAGCCTCGACTCGCTGCGTGGCCACGTCGTGTATCTCGATTTCTGGGCGTCGTGGTGCGGCCCGTGCCGGGCGTCGTTCCCGTGGATGACCGGGCTCGACAAGAAGTACCGAGCGCGGGGTCTCAAGATCGTGGCGGTCAACCTCGACAAGGACCGCGCGCTCGCCGATGAATTCCTTGCCGACTATCCGGCGCCCTTCACGGTCGCGTTCGACCCCAAGGGCGGCGCGGCCGAGGCGTACGGGGTATCCGTGATGCCGTCGTCGTTCGTGATCGGCAAGGACGGCTCGGTGTTGTTGCGCCACGCCGGCTTCGACCCACAACACACCGGGAAGGTGGAGATGCAGATCGAGGAGGCCCTGGGCAAATGATGCGGAAACGCCTGTTCCTCGTTGCCGTGCTCGCTGGGATCGCCGCCGTTCTCTCGGGTTGCGCCGCCACCGTCAAGCCCTGGGACCGCGACCTGCTCGCCAAGCCGCAGATGCGATTCATCCCGCATCCCATGCTGACCGCGGTGGACAACCACATTTACTTCAGCAAGGAAGGCTCCACCGGCGGCATGGACGCCGCGGGCGGGGGCTGCGGATGCAATTGAGCGCCGGCAGCGGATCCGCGCCGGCGCGCGTGCTCCCGCCCGCGGCGCCATCGTCGGGTGCGCGCCTGCGTGCGGCGGCCTGCATGCTCCTCGCGGCGGCGGGCACGCCCGCTGCGGCTGCGGCGCAGACGCCGGGTGAGGCGAGCACGCGCTACGAGGTGACCGGGCTCTACTACGCCGAGGCGCAGCGCACGTCGGTCGTCGAGCCGGTGGGTCGCTTCACGCGCCTGTTCGCGGACGGCCAGTCGCTCTCGGCGCAGTTCGCGCTGGACGTGATGAGCGGTGCGTCCCCGACCGGTGCCAATCCCTCCGGCATCTCGCAGACCGTGACCAGTGCCTCCGGCACCACGACCACCACCCCGGGCGACCAGGTCCCCACGGCGATGTTCAAGGACGCGCGCGCCGCGATCGACCTCGAGTGGGTGCGCCCGCTCGGGCTCCTCACGCCCACGCTCGGCACGCACTTCTCGCGCGAGAAGGACTACCAGTCGTTCGGTGCCAACGCGAAGTTGTCGCTGGACGTGAACCAGCGGCTCACCACGTTCACCGTCGGCGGCGGCACCAACCACGACAGCGTGTTCCCGGTCGGGGGCATCATGCCGGGCCTGAGCCCGGTCGCGACGAGCACCGGCGGGGTCGGGCCCGGCGGCGAGGGCGGCGAGGGGGGCGGTCCCGGGAGCATCGCCGACGCGGAATCGAAACGCGTGGGGACGGGGCTCGTCGGAATCTCGCAGGTGCTGACGCGCCGCTGGCTCATGGGCGCGGACATGACGCGGACGTGGGAGTCGGGCTATCTCACCGAGCCCTACAAGGTGGTGAGCCTGTTGGACCCCAACACCGGGTACACCACCGGCGAGCTCACGGAGAAGCGCCCGGACAGCCGACTCCGCACGAGCGTGCTGGTCAACTCCGTCTATCACCTGAGCCAGGACATCGCGTACGTCTCCTATCGCTACTACTGGGACGACTGGAACATCCGCTCCCACACGATCGACCTGCGCTTCCGGCGCGACCTCGAATCGGGAGCCTGGCTCGAGCCGCACGCGCGCTATTACACCCAGAGCTCCGCGGGGTTCTTCCACCAGGGCCTCGTGGCGGGCACGCCGTTGCCGGCCTATGCGAGCGCCGACCAGCGCCTCGGCGAGCTGCGCACGGTGACGCTCGGGGCGACCTACGGCTGGAAGCTCTCGGGCCAGCCCGGGGAGCTCTCGGTGCGGGCCGAATACATGGGGCAGTTCGGTAACGGCCATCCTGCGGATGCGGTGGGAGTGCAGCGCCAGTACGACCTCGCGCCGGCGGTGAACATCTTCTCGCTCGTCCTCGGCTGGTCGTTCGAGCGGTGAGCGGGTGAGCGCCGCGGCGTTCCCCCGACCGGGCGAGCCGCTCGCGCACGAGCAGCACGACGGCTGGCGCCGCGCGCGCTGGCACGCGCTCGGGGGACCGTGCGAACTGCTGGTGGACGACAGCGACGCCGCGCACGCCGCGGAGCTGGCCGGGCTCGCGGCCGAAGAGTCGTGGCGGATCGAGCGCCGGTTCAGCCGCTACCGCACCGACAGCGTGATCGCGGAGATCCACGCGGCGCACGGCCGCGCCGTGGTCGTGGACGACGAGACCGCGGACCTGCTCGACTACGCGGCAGAGTGCCACGCCGTCTCCGGCGGGAGGTTCGACATCACGTCCGGGGTGCTGCGCCACGCGTGGACGTTCGACGGCGGGAGCCGCGTGCCCGAGCCCGCGAAACTGCGCGTGCTGCTCGAACGCGTGGGCTGGTCGCGCGTCGGCTGGCGACGGCCCGAACTCGTGCTCCCCGACGGCATGGAGCTGGACCTCGGCGGCATCGGCAAGGAGTACGCGGTGGATCGCGCCGCGGCCGTCGTGGGCGCGCGGGCGCGCCGGCCGTTCCTCGTCAACTTCGGCGGCGATCTCTTCACGCCCGGGCCACGCTCGGGCGGTCGCGCGTGGTCCGTCGGGATCGACGACCCGGAGCGGACGGGCGCGGCGGCCACGCACCGGGTCGACCTCGAGCGCGGCGGCCTCGCGACCAGCGGCGACGCGCGGCGGTTCGTGATGTGGCGGGGGAGGCGGCTCGGCCACATCCTCGATCCGCGCACCGGCTGGCCGGTGGAGGGGGCGCCGCGCTCGGTCACGGTGCTCGCGCCGACCTGCCTCGAGGCGGGCACGCTGGCGACGCTCGCGATCCTCGAGGGCCCGCGCGCGCGCGCGTTTCTCGAGGCCGAGGGCGTGCAGTTCGAGCTCGCGGAGAGCTAGCTAGCGGACGCCCCGCGCCGTCAACCGCGGCGCCAGCATGAGGAACGCCAGCACGCGCGGATTCACGAGATCGGGCCGCTCCAGCATGGCGCTGTGGGACGCTCCCGGCACGACCCACTTCTCGGCGCCGGGGATGGCGCGGACGAGCGAATCGGTGTGGTCCGGCCGGATGAGGTCGTGCTCGCCCACGCACACGAGCGTGCGCGCACGAATCGCACCCAGCTCGGCAGCGGTGAAGCGGGGCTCCGTGCGCCACAGGTCGAGGATCTTGTTCATCGCCTCGCGGTAGTGCTCCGGCTCGGGATTGAGCGCGGTCCAGCTCACTCGCGTCCCGGTCCCGAAACTGTCCGCGGTCGCGGTGCGATTCCACTGCACGTCGGGAGCGTTGAGGCCACCGGGTCCGAAGTTTGCGCCGAACGTCACGAGGTGGGCGATACGCTCCGGGTGGTGGATGGCGAGGTCGAGCCCGATGTCGCCGCCGTCGCTCCAGCCCATGACGTCCACGCGTTCGACGTGCAGCGAATCGAGGAGCGCCGCCATGTCCTCGGCCATGTCGTGGTAGGTGAGCGGCCCCGGCCGGTCGGTGGTGCGGCCCTGCGCCCGGCAGTCGGGCACGATGAGCCGGTGCGCGCGCGCGAAGTCGCGACGCTGGTTCGAGAACTGCATGCCGTTTCCCGCTCCGCCGTGGAGGAGGAGGAGGGGCGGCCCCGCGCCCTCGAGCTCGTAGTAGAGGCTGATCCCGCGGAGCGGCATGCGGAGGGTCTGGACCCGCGCGGGCCGGGTGAGCGCGAACGCGATGAGCGCGACCGCGGCGAGTGCCGCGCCGAGCGCGATCCGAATCCAGCGGCCACGGGTGACCGCGCGCGGCTCGGGGCTCACGTGCGCCTCCCTCGCCCCACCGCTAGAACCGGAGCGCCAGCCCGAGGTGCGAGACGAGCGGATCCACCTTGACGGTGCCGACGCCGGCGGGATCGGCCTGGAGCTTCATCCAGCGCATGCCCCCCGTGAGGGCGACCGACCGCGACAGGGCGAAGTCCCCGTCGACCGAGAAGCCGTAGCCGAGCCGGGCGTCCAGGTGCCGGGTCGCGCCGTTCTGGAGATGCAGGTCGCCCCAGTTGACGTACGACGCGGTGACCCCGGTGGAGATGTCGAGCACCGGCGTCGGCAGGTGGAGCATGAGCGAGGCGCTGATCGGGTCGAAGTCGGCGGCGCCCAGGAAGCCTGCGCTCGCGTGCTGCAACTCCTGGCGTGAATGCAGGTAGTCGAACGCGAAGCCCATCGAGCCCTTCCGGAACTCGGCGCCGAATTGGTAGCCCATCTCGTTCGACCCCTTGACCGCGGCCGTCACGCCGCCCACGTTCCGGTCGGATTCGGAGAGTGGCGCCACGTAGGACGTGGCGGCCCAGAGCTTCATGCCCCAGCTCGACCCGCCGGCGAGCGCCGGTCCCGGGGAGCAGGCAGCGAGCAGCGCCGCGAGCGCGGCGATGCGTGCGGATCCGTGCACGGTCCCTCCTCCTTGAGCGGGCCCGCCGCCGATCTCGTCGCGCGAAGCTCCGCCTCGCGCCTTCGCCGGGCCCGAATGTCGCAAAGGGCTAGGCTAGCCGGGGCGGGGTTGCGCCACAAGGGGCAGCGTTCCAAGATGCGCCATCCCAACATGCTGGATCCCGCGGATGCCGTTCCAACTGACCGGGCCGCGACGCCGTCCTGGAGGCTCACCGTGACGAACATCCCGCCGGCCGACCCCACCACGCGGCTCTTCCTCCGCCATGCGCTCGCCACGCTCGCCTACCGCGCCGGGAAGACGGTGCGTGGCACGCCGGCGGCGTTCGGTGAGTTCCGGGCGAGTCCTGACTCGCCGCAGGTGAAACGCATCCTCACCCACATGGGTGACTTGATGGACTGGGTGCTCACCATGCTCGCGGGCGAGCCCAGGTGGAACAACTCGACGCCACTCGCATGGGAGGCGGAGATCGCGCGCTTCTTCGCGTCGCTGAAGGCGGTCGACGACTACCTCGCGTCCGGCGCCCCCATCGCGTGGGAGCCGGGTCGGGTGTTCCAGGGAGGCGTGGCTGACGCCCTGACCCACACCGGTCAGCTCGCGATGTTGCGCCGACTGGGCGGCCATAAGATGAAGGGCGAGAGCTACGCCAAGGCGGACATCGAGGTCGGTCGCGTCGGGCTGGAGCAGGTGCCCCCGAACCCGGCGTACGAGTTCGATTGAGCGCACGCACGTGATGCGGCGCGCGTGGTTCCTGCGGCTTGCGCTCATGCTCGGGCTGGGAGCGATGCTCGCCGTGCGCATGGGCTGCATGCACGGCGCGGGTTATCGCTCCTCCGCACGCGGCGCTGCCGGGGCATCGTCCGGGGAGGATGGCGGCGAGGAGCAGCGCGCGGCCGGCGATGCGCCCGCCGCCACCGGCGCGCCGCTCACGGCGCTCACGGGAACGCTGATCGACGCCTCGGGTCGCGCGCGCACGCTGTCCGAGTTCCAGGGACAGCCGTTCGTGACGAGCCTCGTGTACACGCGCTGCGTCACCGTCTGCCCGCGCGTCGTGGCCGAACTGCAGCGATTCGAGCGCGAGGCGGGCGGCCAGCCCCCACCGCGATTCGTGCTCCTCTCGCTCGACCCGGCGCACGACACGCCCGAGGCATTGCGGGCGTTCGCCGCGCTCCACTCGCTCGACAGCACCCGCTGGACGCTGCTCACGCCCGAGCCCGCACTGCTGCCGCCGCTCGCGAGCGCGCTCGGGGTGGCGTGGCGCGCGGGGCCGGACGGCGGCATCGCCCACTCGGCGGTGATCGCGATGGTGGACCGCTCGGGCCGCGTGCGGGATCGGCGCGTCGGGCTCTCGTCGTCGCCCGGCAGGCTGGTCGCCGCCTGGCGCGCGGTGCAGTGAAGCGTCACGCGTGAGGCGCTACTCGAGCGCGGGCAGGAGCTTCTCCAGCGCTGCGACGAC
This sequence comes from uncultured bacterium, assembly GCA_964434945.1. Taxonomy (GTDB): domain Bacteria; phylum Eisenbacteria; class RBG-16-71-46; order RBG-16-71-46; family RBG-16-71-46; genus JAIOPA01. The sequence continues at coordinate 6,463 of CAYSWZ010000055.1, forward strand.
TTCCTTGCTGCGCGGATCGGTCTGCGGTCCGAACCGGGCGGCGACCCTCCCGTCAGGCGCCACGACGAACTTGGTGAAGTTCCACGGGATCTCGCCCGGGAACGGCGAGTCCTTCGTGAGCCAGTGGTAGAGCGGCGCCATCTCCTTTCCCCGGACGCTGATCTTGGCGAACAATGGGAAGCTCGTGTGGTAGCGCGTCGTGCAGAACGTCCTGATCTCGGCGTTCGAGCCCGGCTCCTGGCCCATGAAGTCGTTGGCGGGGAACGCGAGAATCTCGAACCCGCGTGACTTGTACCGCCGGTAGAGCGCTTCGAGCGATTCGTACTGCGGCGTGAACCCGCAGCGCGACGCCGTGTTGACGATGAGCAGCGTCTTCCCTCGGTAGTCCGCGAGCGAGCGCGTCCCGCCGTCGATCGTCTGCACCGTGAACTCGTAGATCGAAGGGGCCTGCACGCTTCCTCCGGTCGATCCCGGGCCGGCCGTTGCGAGCGCGACGAGCGGACCGAGGACCAGCGCGATGCTCAGCGGGCCGGCGAACATGCGGGTCATGGAGCCTCCTCGATCGCGGGGATGCCGGCTGCAGGCCTTGCAGATGCAGCCACGGGCCCGCGGATTCAGCCCGGGCGCGCGAGCGCGCGGAGCCGCGCGAGCACGCGCACCATGGCGAGCGTGTCACGCTCGCAATAGCGAAGCAACGCCTCGCGGCGCCGGGCGGATTCCGCGGGCGGGAGCACCGGCTCCCCGGTCACGATCCGCATCAGTTCGCGGCTCGCGGTCTCGCCCTCCGCGATCTCGAGGTCGTCGTAGCCCAGGTCCGGCACCAGCGCGGGGAGGACGGACTTGAGGCTGAAGCTCCCACCGAAATCCGGGTGATAGACGTGATTGCGCACGACCGGCAGCGGGTCTTTCAGATGGGCCACGATGTCCCTCAGGGCCGATGCATGCGCCGGCACCGCCTGGGCGAGAGATTCCAGGCAGGTCTTCTCGAACGACGCGTTGTAGGCCACCACGGAGCGCGCGCCCGCACATGCCTCCACGACACGGCGTGCGATCTCGGCGCGCGGGTCACCCGCCGCCTCCGGCACCCACGCGACATGCTCGAACCCCCCATCCGGCCGCTCGCGGTGGCAACTGAACTGCGCGGCGACCTGGTCGTACGGATGGCAGCCGTTCCAGATCGGGATGGCGAACTGGACCGTCTCGAAGTCGAGGAAAGCGAGCGGCGGCTCGAAGCCCGCAAGTGAGCCCGCGAGATCGCCCTCGACCAGCATGCGGCCCGCCTGCACCGCACGCCGCTGCCGCTCCGCCTGTGCGTTCAGGCTCATGCCGTCCGGGAGATCGCGGATCGTCGTGTAACCCATCGCCTCGAACTCCGCCGCGCGCTTCTTCAAGTAATAGAGCGTGCTGACATGGTGCTCCGGCAACGCCGGCCAGCAGCGCGCCACGAACGGGCAGGCGTACGGATCCGAACAATGCGGCCCGATCGCGACCTCGGGCAGCGCGCCCGCGAGCATCGCGAGCTGAGAGCGCACCTCCGCCGGGATCCCCGCGAGCAACGTCTCGACCTTCGCGGTGACGTCGTGCCGAGCGAACAGGTTGGAGAGATCGGGGTAGGTGCAGGCGCGATTCAAGACCATCACGTCCGCGCCCGTCACGGTCAGTCCCGCGCGGCGGAGCACGTGCACCTGGATCGCCGCGTCCGGGATGTGGTGCGCCTCGGGCTTCGTGCCCGACTTGACCTCGATCACCCGCCAGCCGCGCGGCTCGCGCGCGAGAATGTCCACCGCCACGAACACGTCGTCGGCGGAGAAGCTCGCTTCGTAGAGGGCCGGCGCGCCCGCGTCGATCGCACGTCGCGTCGCCGCGATCTTCCCGTCGTAGTCGTGGTGCGGCAGGTCGATCAGCGTGCCACCCGGGACGTAGCCGCGCGCCACGATCCCGACCTGTGTTCCGATGTCGAAGCGCAACTCCAGCGCGGCGTCCGGCACGAGTTCGGGAGCGGCCGGCTCGTGCACGCGCCACCACAGTTGCTTGTGGCACTGGAGCCCGCTCGTGAAGCGTGACTTGGAGAGCCCGTACGGTCGCGGCATGACGGAGAGGCCTCTGCGGGGTGGTTAGAAGGCGGGGGATAGCGGCGCGCGGAACAGTATCCCGCGGATCCCGATGGTGCGAGGCGGATTCGCCCGGGGTCCGACGGCGGAACCCGGATGGCGCCATGCTTCAGTACCGCGTCACCTTGACCGCGCTCACGGTAGCCTCCCCGCGCACCGAGCGGAACGTCACGCGCAGGCCGGCACTTCCATGGCATTCCACGCGCGCCGACTTCGTCACGGCAACCCAGGGTCCCGCCGTGGCCGCCAGGTCCAGGCCCGCGCACACCGACTGGCCGTTCACGGCCACGTCGAAGACCCGGTCGCCGGGCCCCCTGCCCTGCGTCTCCGCGAAGCGCAACTCCACGTTGTACGCGCCGTCCGGAACGTCGAAGCGGAGCTCCCGGATGCCATCGAGCGAGGCCTGAAACAGCAGGTCGTCGTCCGTGTCGGAGATCCGGTGGTGCGTCAGCGCGGACTTTCCGCCCACGCGACCCCATCCGCCCGGGGCGTAATCGCGACAGGCCTCCCACATGGCGCCGCTCGATTCCAGGTACTGGCAAGGTGAGGCGTTCATCGCCAGGGTGGCGTGCGGTGCCCGGAAGGCTGGACTCGCCGCGCCCCGGTCCTCGTATTCGATCTCGCAGCGATCCTCCAGCTCCCGCCCGCCCCGTGTGCCGCGTGCGATCAGCGCGTTCGTGCCCGGGTGGAGCGACACCTCCCAGCGTGCCGCCCCGTTCTCGATCCGCCGCTTCCCGAGGGACCGATCTCCCAGCCACAGCTCGACCGGGTCGAGGTTGGAGTAGACGACGATCGTCTGCCTCTCGTCGCCGGGACGGCTGCCGGCGCGCCGGGGCCAGTCGCGCGCGGCCACGTGCAGGACCGGATCGGGCGAGAGCTTCGCTCGGTAGTAGCAGGCGACGTCCTTGGGCCGACGGTCGAAGAAGTACAACCCCTTCTTGTTCAGGTTCGGCTTGGTGTCGTCGCGCCGGCGCGAGCCGAAGTCGAACTGGTTCCAGACTGCGCTGCCGATGATCCAGCCCCGCGCCAGGAGCTGCGGATACGTGGCTTCGTGGAAGCGTTGCTGGTACTCGACGCTGAAGTCGAACGCGTGCGGCTCGCGCGCGTGGACCCGCTCGTCGCTGTCCGCGCCGTACTCGCTCACCACGATCGGCCGGCCCGGGTGGCGCGCGTGGAAGCGGTCCAGCCACGGGCCCAGCTCGTCCAGCGACCGGTAGTACCATCCGAAGTAGAGGTTCAGCCCCAGCACGTCGGGGATGTCCTGCACGCCGGACCCGTCGTCCAGCTCGTCGAAGGAAACGGCGGCCGCGGTGGGCCGGCTCGGATCCTCGGCACGGGCGAGGTCCCGGAGGCCGCGCACCAGCCGGGCGGCGTGCTCGACGTAGCCCGGCGGCAGCGGATCCGGCTTCAAGAGCAGGACCTCGTTCGCGAGGCCCCAGAAGAAGACGCACGGGTGCGAGCGGTGCTGCCGGATCATCTCGACCAGCATGGAGCGCGCATTCGATTCGAACGCGGCCGTGGTGTCGATGCGGTTGACGACCGGGATCTCCTCCCACACCACGAGGCCGAGCCGGTCGCACTCGTCGAGCACCGCATTGCTCTGCGGATAGTGCGCGAGACGGACGAAGTTGAACCCGTCCGCCTTGATGCGCCGCATGTCCTCGCGCTGGAGCGTCTCGGGCACGGCGCTGCCGAGGCCCGCACGGTCCTGGTGGCGGTTGGTCCCGTCGAGGCGCAGCGGCCGGCCGTTGAGCGTGAGTCCGCGCTCGGCGTCGACGGCGAACCAGCGGAGTCCGAGCGGGCAGCGGGTCGAGTCGGTGAGCCGCCCGCCGACGCGAAGCTCGACGCGGACTTCGTAGAGGCTGGGCGAGTTCGGTGACCACAGTCGCGGAGCCTGGATCACGCCCGCGGGCACTTCGAACGCCGTATCCGACGCGGCCGTGACTCTCAGATCGGCGCGCGACGTGAGCACGTCCTTCCCGTCGGGATCCACCACTCGCGCGAGGACCTCGACCCTGGCCGGACGGCTGCCCGAGTTCGCGATGCGACCGCGCACCGTCACCGTCGCGCCCGCCTCCGAGACCTGCGTGGGTTCAGCCCACACGCCCGGCGCGCCGTGGTCGAGGAGCGAGAAGTGCACGGGGTCCGAGGCGATCAGCCAGACCTCGCGGTAGAGGCCGCCGTAGAAGTCGTAGTCGGCGATGAGCGGGGGCACCGGCCCGATCGCGTTGTCGACCCGCACCGCGAGGATGTTGGCCCCGCCGACGCGCGCCGCATCCGTGACGTCGATGGCGAAGGCCGTATAGCCGCCTGCGTGATGCCCCACGTGCCTGCCGTTCCAATAGACGTCCGCCACCTGGTTGGCGGCCTCGAAGCGGAGCACCAGGCGCTTGCCGGCGAGCGCGGGGTCGAGCGTGACCGTGCGGCGGTACCAGCCGTCGCCCTCACGGAAGGTCGGCTCGCGGGTGAACGCGTCCTCTGAGTTCCAGGTGTGCGGAAGCGTCACCACCTGCCAGGCGGCGTCGGGAAAGTCCTCGCGCTCGGCGCCGTCCTTCGCCCCGAATGCGAAGCGCCAGCCGTCATCGAGCTTCACGCGCTGTGTCACCGTCACCGGGGCGCCAGCGGGCGCTCGCGCGGGCGCCAGGAGCAGCACGCACGAGAGCGAGGCGATGGGCCAGCCACTCAGGGGCACCGCCCCTCGAGCCAGCCACCGCGGAATCCCGCACGGCAGAGCCCCCGCACGACGTACGGGTTCTTCCGCATGACGTTCCACACCAGGCCGGATCGGTAGTTCTCGAGCATCATGACGATCGGTCCCTGGTCAATGCCCAGGTAGTCGGTGTCGAACCAGCCGAGGCCCGGGACGATGCGGCCCGCGTTGACGTGCATCGGGCTCGAGAGTGACGGGTTGAACGCATCCACGAAGCCATAGCGCGTATAGAGGTTGTCCCCGTAGCGGTCGCGGTAGGCGCGCAGCGTCGGCAGCACGGCCTCCGGCGCGAAGGGGATCGCGGCGGCCGCCGCCGTGGGCGCGAGCGTGCCGTCGTCGCGGATGTCCCCCGCCGCCACGCCGCGCGCCCAGTACATGCGCAGGCGTCGGGGAGCCCCGGCGAGGTCGAGCGTCGTGTCGACGGCGCCGTCGCACGCGGTGAGGCCCCAGGCGCTCTCGCCATAGTCGCGGTAGCGCGCCGTGTCCGCGACCGCGTAGGCGCGCTGCGCCAGCGCGGCGCGGCGCGAGTTCTCGAAGTAATCGAGTCCGCGGGCGCGCGTCGAGTCGTCGGCCACGCCACGGAAGTCGATCCAGGACTCCGAGTACTCGTGACCGAACATCGGCGCGAACTGGAAGTAGCGCTGGCCCTGGAACTCGGCCCAGCGGTAGTTGCCCGTGTAGTGCCGCCACACGGCCGGGTCCACCGGGTAGGTGGGAGAGCCGAGCGCGAGCACGTGCAGGACGATGCTCTCGTCGAGACCGGACCAGCGGTACCTGGAGAACAGCCGATCCGGCTCGGGACGCCAGCTCAGGGTGAGGCCGCGCTCGTCGGTGACGAAGAACGTCCACTCCACGCGGCGGTAGAGCGAGTCGGCCAGCGCCCGGATCTCGGCCTCCGCCGGCGCCGGACCATCGTAATAGGACTGCGCGAACAGCACGCCCGCCATGAGCAACCCCGTGTCGATCGTCGAGAGCTCGACCTTCTCGAAGCGCAGGCCGCTCCCCATGTCGAGGAAATGGTAGAAGAAGCCGCGGTAGCCGGTGCGACCCTCGGGCTCGGGCCCCTGCGGGGCGCGCCACAGGAAGCGAAGCGTCGCCAGCGTCCGCTCCGCGGCCTGGGGACGCGTCACCCAACCGCGCTCCGCGCCGATGCCGTACGAAGCGAGCCCGAAGCCGATCGCGGCCACGCTCGAGAACGACTTGCTCGGCCACCGATCCGGTACCAGCCCCGTGCCGGGCTCGGCGTGATCCCAGAACCAGTCGAAGGTGCGATGTTCGAGCTGGTCGAGGAAGGCCGAATCGGGTGCGGCCGAGTCGGACGGTGTGGTGCGTGGCGCGGCATGGCCCACGCCGGCGACCAGCAGCGCGACGAGAGGCGCGCAACACGCGGCGCGGAATCGGGGATGGTCGATGGCCGCGCCCTCAGCCGCCGGCTCGCACCGGCGCGATGCCGAGCGTGGAGTTCTGCCGGCGCACGGGCGGCCGGATCGCCGCGAACTCGGATTCGCGGAACCATCGCGGGGCCGGCACCGGCGGCGTCCAGCACCCGCCACCCACGGACGGCGCGCGACCGTTGTGACGGGCGCGCCGGCGGACGAAGCGGAGGGACGAATCGGAGAAGTAGCTCAAGACTGGGTTCCTCGGCATGCGACGCGGGGACGCGCGTGGGTGCGGAGACGCCGTATGGTGCGCGGGAGCCGCGCCGGAGGCAAGGCCATCCCGCAGTTCCACCGGCACATGCTTCGGCACACGTTCGCTTGCGAATCGGTGGACCGAGGCGGTAGTCTGGCCGCCCTCCAACAGCTATCGGGTCACTCCTCGATCACCGTGACGCGGCGTTACGGCCGCATGTCGGACTCGATGGTGCGCGCCGAGGTGATGCGATTGGCTTCTGTAGCCGGCGCTGTAGCCAGCGGGGAGGACCAAGGTCGGGAATCTGTTGGTTAGCTTATGGATGGCGGCATGGCCAAGTGGTAAGGCGAGGGACTGCAAATCCCTTATTCCCCGGTTCGAATCCGGGTGCCGCCTCCAATCTCTGCTCCCCGGGGCTCGAGCGGGCTGGCCGCCGGCGCCTCCGCCCGCGGGCGCACTCGGCTCGTCGCTGGGTGCGACCCACCCGTCAGGCCCCGCCCCGTTTCGTGTACCCCCGCCGGGACGAACTGCCCGTTGCGCGCGGCGCGGCGCGACACGGCCGTGCGGGGCAACCACTTCACGAGGCGGGGTCGACCGGACGCCCATGCCCGGACGCGGGGATGCCATCGCGGATCCGGGTCCCCGAGTCTGCGCTGTCCCGGGCTCTCGCGGCGCGCGCGCAACTCACATTATTGATTGAACGCTCTCCGTCCGCCGCGATAGCATTTCCGTCCCCCGATCGTCCACGATTCTGCATTCTCTTCACAGCTCGATCAGGAGATGGAGCCTATGCGCCGCCTGCCGCTGGCCGCCCTGGCCGGTTCTCTGCTTCTGTCACTCGCTGCACTCCACCCCGCACACGCCGCGATCACGGTCGCGGGCCTGGCACCCGGCTCGGAAGGTCCCGCGATTGTCGGTGCCACGATCGAGGACTTCGAAGATGTCAACCTGATCCCCGACCTCACCATTCGCATGGGGGGCATTCCGGGATTCGGGGCGCGGAGCTGGACCGGAACGCTGCCCCGCGTGTTCAAACCTTCGCTCGCCTCGAGCTGCTGTACGTTGGGCGGTCCCTTCCCGAACAACGTGTGGGACGGTGTCGGCGCGCTCACGAACGGAGGCCTGTTCGGCACCGGCTCGTCCGGCCTCAGCCCGGGAGATGGCCAGTTCTGGGACTTCCAGTTCGCGGATTCGGTCGTCTTCCTGTTCAGCAAGCCCAAGGGCTTGTTCGGGATCGGGCTCAGCAATTTCCAGTCCGCGGCCTCGGGAAACCCGCCGCTCACCGATCACGAGCTCATCGTGAACGGCGTGTCCTTCGGCAGGCTCGAGACGCTGCTGACGGGCTGGGTCTCGGGGCAGTACATCCGCAATCGCTATCTCCTCATCACCGCCACTGCGCCCGATGCCATTCTCTCGGTCTCGATCCAGAACATCACCAAGGCCGACGGCCTCGTGTTCGACAAACTGGCGCTGCAGGATCCCGTCGTGCCGGTGAATCGCTCGAGCTGGGGACGCGTGAAGGGGCTGTACAAGTAGGTCACCCCGCAGAGTCCGGCGATCGCGGGGACGCACCGGTGACGTTTTCGCCCGGCGTCCCCCGCGATCGCGCGGTGGCAAACCACTCCGGCGCGCACGGCGCTCCCACCTCCCGGGGACCATTTCCAGTAGGCTGCGAGCCGCCCAGCCCGATGCCCTCCATGGCGAGGGGCTGACCGCGTGGGCTGATGCCCTGCTCTGGAGAACGTCCCCGTGAACCGACGCCTGCTCGCTGTCCTCCCACTCCTCGCGTTCATGACCAGTGGCTGCGCCGCCCTCGTCGCGGACAGCGAGACGCCGATCGCGATGCGATCCGACCCGGAGGGCGCGGAGGTCTGGGTCGATGGCAACAAGATGGGCGTCACTCCGGACACACTCGAACTCGCCAACAAGAGTCGCCACGTCGTGACGTTCAAGAAGGACGGCCGGGAGGCGACCGCCGTGATCCAGCGCCGTGTGGGCGAGGGCTGGGTCGTGCTCGACATTCTCGTCGGCCTCATCCCCGCGACGCTCGACGCCATCACCGGATCGCGTTACGTGGTTCCGGACATCGTGGCGGCGATACTCCCCGTGAGCGTCGACGCGGTCACGAGTTCGTGGCACGTCCTGCATCCCCACGTCGTGAGTCTCACCCTGGCGCCGGCCAGGTCCAACTAGCTTCGATCGGACAGGCCCGTGCTCGGCGTCAGGGTCGCACGGCTCGAGCGACGCGAACGCGGACTCCCGGAAGGCGAGTGAGAGCGGACTGGGAAGCGCTCTCGGGCGACCGCGGTTCCGCAGGTGACGGGCGCGACACGGCGGCCGTCGAGTCGCCCGCGGCTCAACGCGTCACGTGTGGCCGTCTCGAAAGGCAGGGTCGTGTCGCCGCGCCGGGCGCGGCCCGATGCCCACACGTGCCGGCCGGCTCTCGACGCGAGCGCGCATGTCCACGACGTGACAAATGACGCTCGTGCGTCGGGCGAGGCGGGGCAGCCGGTAATCGGGAATCATCTCGACGGCACGTTCACGGCCGCTCGGAACCCCGCTCCGGCATTGGAATTCCTCCCCCGCTCGGCCCGCGCGTGGCGGGCGCGCCGGCGGGCCGTTCCGAGGGTCCCAGGGCGCCCCCTTCTGCTTGCCTTGCGGAGCCGTGTTAGCCTGTGCGGCCCAGTGCCCACACCGGTTCGCCAGCGGTCGGGAGCGGTAGAGTGTCCGTGAGCGATCCTTCGAACCCAACAGGAAGACTCGAACAGATGCGGGTATCGGTCGTCATTCCGGCTTTCAACGAAGAAGAGCTGTTGCCGAACTGCCTCGAAGCGCTCCGCTCGCAGGAGTACGCGGGCGAGATCGAGCTTCTCGTGGTGGACAACGCCAGCACCGACGGCACGGCCCGCGTCGCGCGGAGCTACGGCGCGACCGTCGTCCACGAGCCGGCGCGCGGTTACGGCAACGCGCTCGTGCGCGGTTTCGACGCTGCGCAGGGCGACATCATCGCCTGCACCGACGCGGATTCGATCGTGCCGCGGGACTGGATCTCGACGCTGGTGAGCGAGTACGAGCGCCAGTCGGACGTGGTCGCGATCGGAGGGGACATCGAGTACACCTCGCCGAGGCTCAAGACCCGGCTCCTGACCCGCTTCCTGATCCCGTTCATCAACCGGATCGATCGCGGCAACCCGGCCGGCCCGCATCTCTGGGGCGCGAACATGAGCGTCCGTCGCGGGGCCTTCCTCGCCGTCGGCGGCTGGAATCCGAAGTTCAGCCTGCAGGCGGACAGCGAGCTGTCCGAACGCCTGCGCGGGGTGGGCCGGGTGGTCATCCTCGAATCCCTGCGCGTGCTCACTTCCTCGCGGAGGTGGAACAAGTCGCTCGTGTTCAACTCGTTCATCTTCGCGAGCAACTGGGTCTGGTTCCACGTCTTCGGCGGTCCGCTCTACCGTGAGTTCCCGGTCGTCCGCGAAGCGGGCGCGGCGCCGCAGGCGGCGCCCGCCCGTCGCCGTCCCGATCGCAGGGTCGCCGTGTCGGTGTTCGCGGCGGCGATGCTCGTGGGCGCCGCGAGCTTCGGCGCGCTCGTGCCGCAGTCGAGTGTGTTCGGACGCACCTACTGGAACGGCCCGACCCAGCAACAGGTCGTCGCGCTGACGTTCGACGACGGTCCCAACGAGCCCTACACCTCGCGCGTGCTCGACATCCTGCGGCGCGAGAACGTGCACGCGACGTTCTTCCTCATCGGCAGCAACGTCCGCCGCCTGCCGGGCAGCGTGGCCCGCATCGTCCGCGAAGGCCACGCGGTCGGGAACCACTCCGACACTCATCCGGTCGGGTTCGCGCTCAAGCCGCAGTCGCAGATCCAGTCCGAGGTCGTCGCCGCCGAGGAGTCGATCCACGCGGCGGGCGGGACCTATCCGCACCTGTTCCGCCCGCCCCAGGGGCTGCGCTCCCCCTGGCTCATCAGCCTGCTCGAAAGCGATTCGCTCGTGGCCGTGACCTGGGACGATGCGCCGCGCGACTGGGATCCGCTGCCCGCCGACCAGCTCGTGAAGCGCACGCTGGCGCAGGCGCACCCGGGTGCGATCATCCTGCTTCACGACGGGATGAACCTCACGCACGAGGCGGACCAGAGCGAGACCGTGAAGGCGTTGCCCGGCATCATCGATGGCCTGCGCGCGCGCGGTTATCGTTTCTGCACGGTCCCGGAATTGCTCGGGATCCGCCCGACGCTGGACCGGTGGTCGCCCTCCGTGTTCCGGCCGGTCGCCGACCAGCGGAGGCGGGAGCCGTCCTGAGCCCCGGCGAGGTCCACGCTTCGCGGGCCGCGTGGGAGAGGCCATGAATCGAACGGCCCTGCTGCGCTCCGCGCTGTGGTCGCTGCTCCGGAACAAGATGCGCAGCCTGCTCACCGTGCTCGGGATCACCATCGGCATCGCCGCGGTGATCTGCGTGGTCGCCGTCGGCGAGGCCGGTCAGGCCCAGGTCGAACAGCAGCTCAACAACCTCGGCGACAACTTCGTCTGGATCGAGGAGGGCGGCCGCGCGGTCAACGGCGTGCAGACCGGCAGTCACGGCCAGAACACGCTCACGCTCGGCGACGCGGAGGCGATCCAGAAGCAGGTTCCGCTGATCAAGGCCGTGTCGCCGAATGTCGACGGTTCGGTGCAGGTCATCTACGCCAACCAGAACTGGTTCACGCGCTACCGCGGCGTCTCGCCGGAGTACTTCGACATCAAGCGCTGGGACGTGGACCAGGGGACGGCATTCACGCACGACGACGTCGAGACCGCGGCGAACGTCTGCGTCATCGGCCGCACCGTGCGCGCCCAGTTGTTCGGCGCCGAGAACCCGATCGGCAAGGTGATCCGGATCAAGGACATGCCGTGCAAGGTCGTGGGCACGCTCGAGCCCAAGGGCCTGTCCATGTCGGGGCAGGACCAGGACGACACGATCCTGATGCCCTTCTCGATGGTGCAGAAGAAGTTGAAGGGGAACGTCTGGCTCGACGACATCCTCTGCTCCGCGGTGTCACAGGACATGGTCAAGCTCGCGGGCCAGGAGGCGAGCGTGCTGCTGCGCGACCGCCACCACCTGCGGCCGGAGCAACCGGACGACTTCAACATCCGGAACCCGGAGGACATCATCCAGGCGCAGCTCGCGGCGAGCCGGACGCTCACCCTCCTGCTCGTGACCATCGCCTCGATCTCGCTGCTCGTCGGCGGCATCGGGATCATGAACGTGATGCTGGTCTCGGTCACCGAGCGCACCCGGGAGATCGGCGTTCGCGTCGCGGTCGGGGCGACGGAGAGTGCGATCCAGCTCCAGTTCCTCGCCGAGTCGGTGATGTTGAGTCTGGTCGGGGGCACGGCGGGCGTCGTGCTGGGGATCGTCGGCACCTACGTCGCGGGCCGGACACTCGACTGGCCGATGAAGCTCTCGCCGGAGGCCGTGGTGATCGCCGGCATCTTCTCGGCCGCGGTCGGGGTGTTCTTCGGCTACTACCCGGCGATCAAGGCCTCGCGGCTGGACCCGATCGAGGCGTTGAGGTCGGAATGAGCCGCCCCGTGCCCGGAGGTCGCCGGTGAGGATCCGGAAACAGTGGTACTGGGTCGCGGCCGCGGTGGCCGTGCTCACCGTGCTGCTGCTCGTCGGCCTGCGGGGCAATCACGAGACGCAGTACGTGACGGCGCCGGTCGAGCGCGGAGACGTGCGCGACGCGGTCGAGGCCACAGGGACGGTGAACGCCGTGACCACGGTGCAGGTGGGCTCGCAGGTCTCGGGGACCATCGCCCGGCTCAACGCCGACTTCAACTCGCGCGTGCATCGCGGCGAGATCCTGGCGCTGATCGACCCGGCGCTCTTCCACGGGGCGCTGCAGCAGGCCGTCGCGGATTCGCAGAACGCGGAGGCCAACCTGGTGGCTGCGCTCGCCAACCTGGAGAAGGCGCGGGCGAGCCTCGTCCAGATGAAGGCCGACTACGACCGCAACGTCACGCTGGCCGAAGGGAACCTCGTCTCGCAGCAGCAGCTGGAGATCGCGAAGGCCACCTACGACGGCGCGAAGGCGTCCGTCAACGCGACCGCGGCGAACGTCGAGCAGGCAAAGGCCCAGGTGAGCCAGAAGGCGGCGGCGGTCTCGGTCGCCCGCATCAACCTCGACTACACCGTGATCCGCTCGCCGATCGACGGCATCGTGGTGGCCCGCAACGTCGATGTGGGCCAGACCGTCGCGGCCTCGCTCCAGGCGCCGACGCTGTTCACGATCGCGCAGGATCTCTCGAAGATGCAGGTCTACGGCAAGGTCGACGAGTCGGACGTCGGGCGGATCCGGGCGAAGCAGCCGGTGACGTTCAAGGTGGACGCGTTCCCGAAGCAGTCGTTCGACGGGGCCGTGAGCCAGATCCGCATGAACCCGGCGGTGGTCCAGAACGTGGTCACGTACGACGCGATCATCGACTTCGGCAATCCCGAGTTGAAGCTCTTCCCGGGCATGACGGCCTACGTCACCATCCCGGTCGCCACCGCGACGAACGTCTTGAAGCTCCCGGACGCGGCACTCCAGTTCAAGCCTCCGCTGTCGCCCGAGGAGATCCGCGCCCTCTACCGGCAGAACGGGATCGGGGATGCCGGAGCGGCGGCCCCCTCCGCCGTGGTATGGAAGTTCGAGGGCGGGAACGCGATCCGGCCGGTCCAGCTCGCCCTCGGCATCACCGACCACGCGTTCACCGCGGTGACGCAGGTCCTGAAGGGCGAGCTGCGGGAGGGGGACCAGGTCGTCACCCGCGCGATCCAGGCGAAGCACACGACGCCGACCGGGCAGGGGGGCCGGCGGTGAATCCGCTGATCCGCGTGGAGGAGGCCCATCGCTACTACGAGCTGGGCGAGACCCGCGTGCACGCGCTGCGAGGGGTGAGTGTCGAGGTCGAGGCCGGGGAGTTCGTCGCCATCATGGGCGCGAGCGGCAGCGGGAAGTCCACGTTCATGAACCTCCTCGGCTGTCTTGACCGCCCCAGTTCCGGCCGCTACCTGCTCGAGGGAACCGACGTCTCCACGCTCGGGAAGCCGGCGCTCGCGGCGATCCGGAACCGGAAGATCGGCTTCGTGTTCCAGGGCTTCAACCTGCTGGCCCGCACGACCGCGCTCGAGAACACCGAGCTTCCCACGCTCTATTCGCCGCTCCTCCGGGCCGAGGGAACGCGGCGCGCCGTCGAGGCGCTGGCGATGGTCGGGCTCTCCGATCGCGCAGCCCACTTTCCCTCGCAGATGTCCGGAGGGCAGCAGCAGCGCGTCGCCATCGCGCGTGCGCTCGTGAACCGCCCGCCGATCCTGCTCGCGGACGAGCCGACCGGGAACCTGGACAGTCGCACGTCGGTCGAGATCATGGAGATCCTCCAGAACCTGAACGCGGGCGGGTTGACGATCGTCCTCGTGACGCACGAGCACGACATCGCGCAGTTCGCCCGGCGCGTGATCACGTTCCGCGACGGCACGATCCGGAAGGACGAGCGCGTGGGCGAACCACTCCGGGCGCGGGACGTCCTGGCGACGCTGCCGGTTCTGGATTAACGGCTCCATTGGCGGCGGCCGGCGCGCCCGGCCGCCGGAAGAGCGGGCCCCGGCCGCGGCCGTGATTTTTCGCTTGACGGCCCCGCCGTGCCTGCTAAAAATCCAGCACGTGCTAAGAAAACAGCCGTGTTGCACCGGGCCGACGGAGGGGGCGGGCGATGAAGAAACTGCGGACATTGAGCCGGCGTGAGCGGGAGATCATGGACATCGTGTACCGCTCGGAGCGGGTCACCGCGAACGACGTGCACGAGCGCATCCCGGATCCGCCGAGCTACTCGGCGGTCCGCGCCACGATGCGCATCCTCGAGGCGAAGGGTCTCCTCAGGCACGAGTTCGACGGCAAGCGCTATCTCTACCGTCCAACGCTCGCGCGGGACGCGGCGCGGAGGGGCGCGATCGACCACCTGCTGTCCACGTTCTTCGAAGGTTCCGCGGCCGGCGCGGTCATGGCCCTGCTGGAGCAACGCGGCCTGGAACTGTCGCCTGCCGACCTCGACCGCATGTCCCGGCTGATCGAGACCGCACGGAAGGAGGGCCGGTGATGGACCCGCTGGCGATCTTCCGGACCTGGCTCGACTCCATTTCGATCGGGACGCTGTTCGCATTCCTGGTGCGCGTGACGCTGGTGTGCGTCGCCGGCCAGGTCGCACTCCTGCTGCTCCGCAAGGCGCCGGCGGCCGTGCGGCACCTGGCCGCGACCGCCGCGCTCGCAGCGCTGCTCCTCGCTCCGATCCTGTTCGCGCTCCTGCCCGCGTGGCCGGCGCTTCGCATCCCCATCGCGCCGCCGCCCGCGCCCATGGCGCTCGCGTCCCGGTCGCTCGGGGCGCGCTGGAGCGGCATCGCCGGGCGCGAGCGGACGCCACGGCCCGCCGGGACCGCGCGGCCGTTCCTCCGCACCGAGGCGCAGAGTGCGCGCCCGACACTGGCGGTGCTCGCGGACGCGGCCCGCGTCACGATCGCCCGTGTCGCGGCGCCGATCACGCTCCCGCTCCGGCTGCCGGGCGCGCTCACGCTGCTCCTCCTCGCGGGGAGCGAGTTCCTGCTCGCGCTCTGCGGGCTCGGCTCGCTCTGTGCCGCGTGGCTCGCGCGGCGCGCGGAGCAGGTCGGCCGTGCCGACCTCCGCGCCGAGATGAGCGCAGCCTGCCGGCGGGTGGGGCTTTCGCAGGAGGTGCCGGTCCGCGTCTCCGGGCAGGTGTCCGTCCCGGTCGTGGTCGGCATCGTGCGCCCGAGCCTGCTGCTCCCGCTCGGCGCGCTCGACTGGCCCACCGCGCGCCGGCAGGCCGTGCTCGTGCACGAGCTGGCGCATGTCGCGAGGCGTGACGGCATCGCCCAGCTCGTGGCGCGCCTCGCGACCGCGCTCTACTGGTTCCACCCGCTCGCCTGGGCGCTCGCCCGGGTCGCGCACGACGAGTGCGAGCGGGCTGCCGACGACACCGTGCTCCGCACCGGCGTCCGGGCCTCCGAGTATGCCGAGCACCTGCTTGCGGTGGCGCGGGACGCGATGCGTGACCCGCTGCCGCGAGCGGCGCTGGCGTTCGCCCGCCCGTCGAGCCTCGAAGGGCGTCTCGTCGCGATCCTGAAGCCCGATGCGCGGCGGGAGCCCGCGGCGCGCCAGGGCTACGTGTGGGCCGCCGTCGCGGCGGCGCTCTTCATCCTGCCGCTCACTTCCCTCCGAGTGGTGGCATCACCGCGCGAGGATGCGAGCGTCACGACGTCCGGGAGCTGGACTCCCGCTCAGGCCGCCGGTCGCACCGCCAGCGCATGCGCGACGGAGTCCGCGCAGCTGACCGCGACACGCTCGAGCGACGCACAGTTGACGACGGAGACGAAGCACACCGCGTGTTCGACGAGCGGCACTTGCAAGTCCACCACCGCAACCTGCCCGAAGACCTCCACCTCCACCGCGGGGTTCGACCAGCGCACCGATCCGGCCGATTCGCGATCCGGCGAGACGTGGTACGACCTCGCGCACGAGCGCTACGACGCCCATCGCTATGTCGACGCCGCCCAGGCCTACGAGTACGCCGCGCGCCGCGGCTATCGCGCCGGCACGGCCTGGTACAACTCGGCCTGCTCGTGGTCGCTGGCGGGCGAGCGAGACGCGGCGCTGGGCGCGCTTCTCCAGGCGCTCGATTCCGGCTTCGACGACTTCGACCTGGTCCAGAGCGACGACGACCTCGCCACGATCCGCTCGGAAAGCCGCTATGCGTTGCTGCTGGAACGCGCGATGCGCTCGGAAAAGGGCATGGAAAAGCGCGCGGACGCGCGGACGGAGTTCGACGCGCTGCAGTCGTCGGGCAATCACGACGCGAGCGAGTGGCGCTCGGCCGGGCTGACGCTCTTGCGGAGCGGTGAGCCCGATCGCGCCGCGCAGGCGTTCGAGACCGAGTTCGCGCTCGACTCCTCGGCGTCGGGCCTCTACAACGTGGCCTGCGCGCAGGCGCGCGGCAATCACCCGGCCGCAGCACTCGCGACGCTCGAGCGTGCCGTGCTCATGGGCTATGGCGACTCGAAGGAGATCGCGGCCGACGCCGACCTGGCTTCGTTGCATCGCGAGCCGGGGTTCGATCGCACGCTCCGCCTCGCGGACGAGCTCGCGCTGTTCTCGAACGGGCGCGGCGACGACGACACGCCCGCCTGGAGGAGGGACCTGCCGCGCTTCGAGAGCGTGACCCGCGAGTTCCCGAACGCCGGCCGGGCCTGGTTCAACCTGGGATACGCCCAACTCCGCGTCCATGACCTCGACGGCAGCGCGCGCTCGTTCTCGCGCGCGCTCGAGTTGGGCTATCGATCCGGGACCACGTCCTACAACCTGGCGTGCGTGGCCGCGCGGAAGGGGGACCTGGACGGCGCGTTCCGCTGGCTCGAGCGCGCCGAGGGCGCCGGCATGGAGGTGGGCGGCCCGATGCGCGGCGACGCCGACCTCGCGGCGATCCGCTCCGATGCGCGCTACCGCGCCATGCTCGAGCGCTGGAACGCGCAGCGCGATCGGAGCGACGACGAGAAGGCGAAGACGGAGAGGGAGAAGCAGAAGCGGAAGGTCGACGCGGCCGACGCCGGAACACCCTAGTCCGGGTTCATGCGACCGGCGGGGCTCATGCCCGCTTCCCTTCGCGTCAGGTGTTGAGGAGCGCGGGCACCGGCTTCGCCGCTTCCGCCGGCGCGACGGCGTTCCGGGCACCCGACCGCACTCGCGGCGTGTGCTCGCCGGCGCGGCGCACGCCCGCCAGGATCGAGCCCAGCACCACGATCAGTGCGCCGAGCCAGACCATGTTGATGAGCGGCTTGGTGCTCAGGTCCACGAGGGCCACGCCCTGCGTTCGCCCCGCGGGCAGCAGCACCGCGACGCGCCCGTGGTCGGCGTCGATCGACGCGAGAGACAGCGCCCTCCCGCCGCCGAGATCCGCGTCCACCGGCTGGCGGCCGCCCGCGCTCACGCGCAGCGCGGGCGTGGCATGCGTGACCTGGTCGCGCTCGCGCACCGCGATGTCCGCGATCACGGTGAGCGCGGCGCCCGATTCCATTCGGAATCCGCCGAACGTGTAACCGGTGCCGCCGATCACGGATTCCACGCCCTTCGCGAGCCACACCGGCTCCGACGCGCGCGGCTGCGCGTCGATCTCGATCGGGGAGAGGTAGAGCTCGCCCCGTCGCGCCATCGCGGGCTTCCGGATGTCGCCGTCGCCCTGCGGCGAGCGCAGGAGCCGCGGATGCGCTTCGATGGCGAAGCCCGGCTGCTCGAGACGGATGTCGAGCACGCGCTGGCCGCCGGGATCGGCCTGCTCGCCCCGGTACGTGAGCGTGTAGCCGAGCGCGCGCGCGGGCTCGCCCTCGGCGAGCGCCAGTCGCTGCGTCCGGCCGAACGACGCCGAGAGCACCATTCCCAGCATCATCACCGCGATGCCCGCGTGCGCCAGGTACCCGGCTCCGTACGCCCAGCCCCGCCGGAAGAGCCGCACCGTCATCACGGCGTTCATGGCCAGCGCGAGGGCGCTCGTGGCGACGAGTGCCAGGTGCCCGGGGTCCCGCATGCCGGCGAATGCCGCGACCACGGTCGCGATCGCAGCGATCACGAGCGACGGCGCGAGCGCCCGAAGCCAGGAGAGCCCCTGCTGCCGGGCCCAGCGCAGCACGGGCGCGAAGCCCATGAGCAGGATGATCGCGATGCCCAGCGGCACGCCGACGAGCGTGTAGAAGCTGGGCTGCACACTGGCGGGTTTCCCGGCGAGGCTCGTGAGGAGCGGGGCCATCGTCCCGAACCCGACCAGCGTGGCGAGCACGAGCACGGTGGCGAGGCCGAGCCAGAGCGCGGACTCGCGCGCGAGGCTCAGCCAGTTGGCCGTGCCGCTCTCGATCGAGCGCCAGCGCCAGGCGAGGAGCGAAGCGCCCGTCGCGACGGTGACGAGCAGGTACGCGGACAGCGGCGCACTCAAGCCCGAATCCGCGAACGAGTGGACGGAGAAGTTCTGAAGCACGCCGCTCCTCGTGAGGTACGTCCCGCCGAGCACCGTTCCCCAGCCGACGAGTGCGAGCAGCAGGTTCGTGCGCGCGGCGGCGCCCGTCGCCCGCTGGATCAGGAGGCCGTGGAGGAGCGCCACGGCCACGAGCCAGGGGATGAGCGAAGCGTTCTCGACCGGATCCCAGCCCCAGAAGCCGCCCCAGCCGAGCGTGCGATAGGCCCAGATGCCGCCGAGCGCGATCCCGGTGCCGAGCGTCACCACCGCAAACAGCGCCCACGGCCACACCATCCGGCCCCAGTCCGCGTAGCCCCTCCGGACGAGTGCGGCCGCGGCCAGAGCGAACGGGATCACCATCGAGGCATAGCCGAGGAACAGCACCGGCGGGTGCACCACCATCCACGGGTCCGCGAGCAGCGGGTTCAATCCCGCGCCATCGACGGGCGGGTGGAGGCTGGTCGCGAACGGCGTGCGGAACATCACCATCCCCACGAGGAAGGATTGCATGAGCGCGACGAAGAACATCGCCGGGCGGGCGAGCGTGCCCGGCTGTCGCAGGAGTGCGAGTCCCAGCACGCCGCCGAGCGCGGCCCACAGCAACAGGCTCCCTTCCTGCCCCGCCCACGAGGCCGCGAGTGCCAGCTCGGGCGAAAGCGCGCGCGAGCTGTACTGGGCGACGTAGGTGTACTCGAAGTGATGGGTGAGGAAGAGCCGCCACAGGAATGCCGCCGCGCCGAGGAGCGCGAGCGCGTGGAACGAGAAGAGCGCTGCGGCGGCGTTCGGCTTCCGGCCGCGGAGCGCGGGCGCGTAGGCGAGCGTCGATGCGAGCGAGCCGGCGAACGCCACGAGCACCAGTAGTCCGCCGAGGTTCATGTGCACGCTCCGCCGGGTGGAGGATCGGGCCGCGAACTGCTCGAGACGTCCGCCCGAGCGCGGCCGCGGCCATGGCAGGCCGCCGGGTCTCGAGCAAGCAACTCCCATGCCCTTGGTGGCCAATGGGCGCATGCCAGAGCAGCGCCGACCGCGCTCCGGCTTCGCGGTTCAACAGGATAGGCGTGATGACAAGGGACCCATCACTCGACTCGTGACGGCGCCGAGGGCCGTGGGCGCGCGCGGATCGTGATGACATCCTGTCTTGCGCGGCTGGCCCCTGTCAGGCCAGCTCGCGGTGACGAACGCGTGCGGCCCGCCGCTGCTCCGGCCCTGGGCTGCAGGCGATCCGGAGGGCGTCGGCCGCAATGTCAGTAGATTCACCTAGCTTCCATGACAGCATGGCATGAACCGGCTGGACAACGCCCATCGGGCCCGGCAGAATGAAGGTCGCAAACCTTTGTATCGATGGCGGTTATCTGACGACAGCGAGCGACGATTCGGGACCTGAAGGGTGGGCATGGCGATTGCTGTTGGCATTGTAGTAACAGTTGCCGCTGCCGTTCCCGATGCGCCAGAGCACTTCGAGCGAGGACACTCCGTCGATGTCGCCCACCGCACACGAGAGCCCGAACGACCCGAGGATCGCGCCTGAAAACACCCGGCGCCGGCCCGAACTGGACTCGAGCACGCCGCTGACGCCCCGCCCTGCGGCCTGGCTTGCCTCCGCCGTCGTGGGCGGCGCGCTGGCCTGCGGCTTGGCGCTGATCGGCGGCCTCGCGCTCGCCGATGCTCCGGCGGGCGACCCGATCGCAGTGGTTTACGGCCCGGTGCTGGGCGTCTCGTTCAACGGCCCGACCGGGATCGCGATCGACGCCAAGCGCGGCGAGATCCTGGTCGCGAACACCGGTGACCACCGGATCGAGATCTACAGCCTCAAGGGCCGGCTCCACGCCCACTTCACGCACACGGTCCGCAATCGCGCCGGCGTCTTCGTGCCCGGCCAGCCCGCCGCGCTCCTCATCGATCCGGCAGGGAACACGCTCGTCGTGGACAAGCTTGCGACCTACGTGGACGTCCTCGACATCCGCGGCCGCGAACTCGCGCGCCTCGACCTCGCGAAGCCGGCGGCGGGAGTCCCGGCCTCGAACATCGTCGGCGGAGTCGTCGTGGCGCCGAGCGGCGAGATCTTCGTGGCCTCGGGCGACGACACCGCGCGGGTCTACCGTTTCGACGCGCACTATCGCCCGCTGGGCTGGTGGAACGCGGTGGCTGGCGGCAGCCGGCTGAGCGCGGTGCGCGGGATCGCGGCGCTGCCCGACGGCCGGCTCGTGCTCGCCTGCGGCGCGAGCAAGATCGTCCTTCGCATCTTCCAGCCCGACGGCGCGTACGTGAGCGGGTTCGGAACCCACGAGGTCGGCCCGGGCAATTTTTCGAATCCGTCGGGCCTGGTGGTGACCAATGACGGCCGGATCTGGGTGAGCGACGAGATCCGGCAGTCGATCCAGGTGTTCGACACCGCCGGGGTGTTCCTCGGCGCGCTCACCGGCGCCCAGGAACTCGACTATCCGAGCGCGCTCGCCACCGATGGGCACGATTACATCGCCGTCACCGAGCGTGCAGCCAACCGATTTCAGTTGCTGAAGCTTCGCTGATTCGAAGGAGACACGTGATGCACCTGCACGAACACAGTAGGCGAGAAGGGCCTCCGGGGCGGACCAACCGCCGCCCGTCGGGATTCCCGCGCCGCACTTCCGAAAGGAGAGGGCATATGAAGCGCCTGGTCTTGGGTCTGGCCATCCTGGTCCCGGGAATCTGGGCTGGCAACGCGATGGCCCAGGCTCACCTGAATTACCACACCGGCACGCAGTTGATCTGCAGCGACTGCCATACCGCGCACGCCTCGCAGTCACACAGCAATGAGGACAGCCGCGGGGCCCCGTTCACGAACGCGAACAACCTCACCACCAACGACACGCCGAACCTGCACCTGTTGCGGGGCGACGTGAACCAGCTCTGCTTGAGCTGCCATGACGGAAGCAGTGGCGCGCCGGACGTCCTCGGCGCCAACACCGGCAAGTACAGCACCGAGCTCCGCCAGGCCGGCGCCCTGAATGAGGTCACCGACCCCGCGATCGTCCAGGGGCACGGGCACACGCTGGGCTGGCTCGGAACGATTCCCGGCTCGGACAACAGCACCGCGCCCACGACCATGGCCGGCACCGACGGTCTCGAGTGCACGACCTGCCACGCGCAGCACGGCAGCAACACGCAGTATCGCAACCTCCTCAACCGCTCCGCGGACGTGGTCGGAGCGGCAATTCCGTTCAACTTTGGCGGCAAGAACCTCACCTACGAAGTGGTGGCGAGCCCGGCCGCCTGCACGAACACCAAGGACGTCGCGATCATCGACCCGACGATGGCCGGGGACGTCACCAACACCGTGCACGTCTACGACCAGACGAAGATCCAGTTCGAGGAGCCGAGCCAGACCGCGAGCGCGTACGGCGCATGGTGCTCGACCTGTCACACCAACTTCCACGGCGCGCCCGGCTCGACCCAGGTCGGAAGCATCGTGGGTGGCCGTGTGCAGCCGGGTGGCCAGGGCTACTTGCGGCACCCGACCGCGGGCATCAACATCGGCGGTACGGTGACGGACAGCTCCACGTTCGTGACCAGCCTCGCCAACTACCGGAAGACGGCGGCGCTGTCGCCGCTGGGCACCGGTAACGTGGCGAAGGTGATGGACGCAAATCACCTGTGGACGGGTGACGCCACGCTGGACCACACGATCACGCCGTCGTGCTTCAGCTGCCACAAGGGCCATGGTAACGACAATCCGTTCGGCCTTATCTTCATGGGTGGGGCGACCGCCACGGCCGTCACTCCCGCAACCGAGAACGGCGACGGTGGAAACTTCCGCTCCATGTGCCACCAGTGCCATGCGCAGGGTGCGGATCCGTCGCGGCCCTTCTAGGATGAGCAACCACCCCGGAAGCGCGGAATCGCCCCGGGCGTACGGCAGCACGGGCGCAGCCCTCACCGGACTGCGCCCGGAGGAGGTGTCGCCGAAACGGAGAGTCGAATGTCCGCGATATCCGGATTCGATTTCGGGGGTGTTCGAATCAGCGAGGCTGGAACCGCCGGTCGACCGGGCCGGCGGGAACCGCTCCCCGAAACCCGCCGGCAGACCCAGCGGCGTGAGGGCTCTCTCGTAGCAGGTGATCACGGTTGGCAGGGCGGCCGGGGCCATGTGGCTCCGGCCGCTCGTTTGCTGCGCGTCACCGGGATCGTTCTCGCGCTGCTCGGGACGATGACCTCCGTGGGCTTCAGCAAGAGCAGGCAGCCCCCGCCGCGCACCCCCGAGCGGCTGCTGCAGATCATGACGGCCAGTCCGCACGCCGGCGATTGCGCGAGCTGCCACACCATGCACGGGGCCGACCTGCCCACGCCCCAGGACCACGCGCTCACCGGGCCGGACGACAACACCTTCTGCGACAACTGCCACACCGCGACGCTCATAGGACCGAGCTACGCCGGTACCCGCACGTACGACGGGTCGGCACACGCGGCGGGCCAGGGGACGGTGTGGCCGGGTCCCTACCCCCAGGCGCGAACCGAGCCCGGCGCCGAGGGCAAGTGCCTCAATTGCCACGACCCGCACGGCTGGGAGGACGCCGACGGCACGATCCCGAGCCTCGCACTCGGTCGTGAAGAGGTGCTGTGCATCACCTGTCATGACGGCGCGCACGCCACGAGCGACGTTCGCACCGACATGAACAAGCCCTTCGCGCACCCGACCCGTGACTACAAGAACCGGCACTCGGGCCCGGGAGAGTCCGACCCCTCCCAGTTCGCGATCTCGCCCGCGAACAACCGCCACGCCGAATGCGTCGATTGCCACAATCCACACGTGTCGCGCGGCGCGGAGCCGATCCCGCCGCCGCCGCCGGCGGCTTCCAAGCGCCTGCTCGGCGTGAGCCGGGTCGCGGTGCTCAACGGGCCGGCGGGCACGGTCCCCGGCTACACGTTCATTCCCGCCGCGGACACGATCACGGCGCCCGTGACGGAATACCAGCTGTGCTTCAAGTGCCATTCCTCGTGGACCACGCAGCCGAACGCGCAGACCGATTTCGGGAAGGTGATGAACCCCGCAAATCCCTCCACCCACCCGGTCGAGGCGCCGGGCGCGAACGCGAACATCGACGGGAGCGCGTTCGCAGGCGGTTGGAACTCCTCGTCCATGATCCGCTGCGGCGACTGTCATGGCAGCGACTTCGGAGGCACGTCGGGGCCGCACGGATCCATCTACGCGGGCATCCTGTCCAAGCCGTACACCGCCTCGACCGCGCCACACCTTTCGACCTCGGACGAGCTGTGCTTCAAGTGCCACACGTTCGCCGTCTACGCCGACTCGACCGCGCCCGGAATGGTGCTCGCCGCCTCGCGCTTCAACGTTCCGGGGGCCGTCCGGGGGCACGCGGGTCATGTCGGGCTTCAGATCCCGTGCTACTCGTGCCACACGACGCACGGCTCGACTTCGCTGCCGCACCTGATCGTGACCGGTCGCAGCCCCGGGATCATCGCCTACGGCGAGACCCCGACCGGCGGCACGTGCACCGCGACCTGCCACACGGCCAGAACCTACAACACGAATTATGCGCGATGACTCGGACCACCGTGGAACGGCGTGGGGACCCTGCCTGCTGCTCGCGGCGCTGCTGCTGCCGCTCGCCGCGGGGCGCGCTCGGGCGGTCCCGATCGGCGGGAGGGCGAGCCTCCAGTTCCAGCACGTGGACGAGCATGGGCTCGTCTTCTATCCCAATGGCATTGTCCGTGACACGTCCATCTCGCGCGAGTTCTGGTCCCAGAGCTACCAGTTGCACCACGCCGCCTCGCTCGGCGGGAGGTTCAGCCTGTTCTCCCAGCTCGAGTTCGTGGACGAGTCGTACAGCGGGCGGGCGCACGTGAGCCAGACCGGCACCGCGACGATGCGGCTCTCGCATCCGTTCTTCGGGATCTCGGGGAGCTACCGGCCCTCGTTCTCGAAGGTGACCGCGCTGTCGCTCGGCCAGCCCGGCGTGGTCGGCCAGTTCAGCCCGACCCGGGCCCACAACGACCAGGCCACGGTCACGGCGAACTTCGTTCCCCCCGGCCTGCCCCGCCTCGACCTGGCCTGGGTGCGGCAGCAGCAGTCGGTGGAGGGGAGCGACGTGAAGCCCACGACGACCTCGAGGAACGCCAACCTCGCTTACGCCACCGGGCCGCTCGAACTGCACGCGGGCGCCGGGGACCAGAAGGGGGACACGGGCACCGGGGGACCGAGCCTCTCCGACCGCCGGCATGGCGATGCCGGCTTCGGCCTGCACGTGGACCCGCTCGCCGTGTTGTCGTTCGGGCTCAACTACCAGCTCGACATGCTCGAGACGCTCGTTCCCTCCGGCCCGACGAATCGGTCGGTGGGGAACACCGGCAACCTGAGCGGCACGTGGCGGGCCTCGGAGCATACCGGCGTGGACCTCGCCTACTCCTATCGAAACAGCCACCAGACGGGCGGCGTGACGGGGCAGCAGGCCTCGCACGACGGCTCGCTCACACTCGCGTACCGGCCGAACCCGGTGGCGACCGCGAGCGCCGGCGGCGGATTCCGGACGCTGAACGCGGCACGCGCCGCGATCCTCGAGCGCTACCTCGCCGCCTCGGCGTCCGCGGCCGGACGCATCCGCACCGCGTGGCGCGGCTCGGCCTCGCTGACGCAGACCACGCTCTGGGATCCGGACGAGCCCGTGCGGACGAACGAGAGCGCGAACATCGCCACGAGCATCCGCGCGAGCCGGGACTTCCTGCTCGGGGGCAACATCACCACCGGCCTCAACTCGGATCCCACGGTCGGGAGAGGCCGCTGGGCCACGGACGCTGCGGTCAACCTGACCGCGTCTCCCTTCCGCCGGCTGCAGTTCGTCGCCGGGCTGCGTACGACCAAGTCGTCGACCACGCCGCTCGGCATCTCGCCCGGTACGAACAGCCGCGACCTCCAGGCCCACTGGTTCCCCTCCGCCGGCATCGATTTCGCGGGCGGGGTGTCGCATTCGCACTCGACCACCGACCGCGGGGCCGGCTCGACCACGCTCAATGGCAGGCTCGCGCTGCGGCCCGGCCAGCGGCTCACGCTCACGAGCAGCTACGCCAGGAGCAATGTCAGCTCCCAGATCGCGGGGACGAGCCAGTTGCAGGGGCGCGAAGTATTGACTACAGAGATGGGGCTGGCCCTGAGCCGGACGCTGTCCCTGGGGGCGACCCTCAACCTCGTGAATCCGCATGCCGCCAACTCCTCGCGGCAGTACGACCTCACCCTGACCAAGGAGTTCGGGAGATGAGAGCCCTGGCGTCCCGTCGTGGCCCGGCATGGGTGATCGCGCTGGCGCTGGCCGTGGGCACCCTCGGCTGCGCCAGCACCAAGCCACGCTACTTCGTCAATCCCCAGGCCGACATGTCGCTCTACAAGCGGATCGCGGTCCTGCCGTTCGGCAATCTCAGCACCTCGGGGCTCGCGGGCGACCGGGTGACGCGGGCGTTCATCACCGAGTTGGTCATCACCGACCGCTATCGCGTGGTCGAGCCGGCGGAGTTCCGGGCCGTGCTGCATGCCCTGGACGCCGATCCCTCGCCGGATGGACAGGTGGACGCGGACAAGCTGCGCGAGGCGGCCGCCAAGGTGGACGTGACCGGCGTCATCCGGGGCAGCGTCACGGACTACGAGGTCCAGCGCCGCGGCCAGGACGAGTTCCCGGTGGTCAGCTTCGATGTCGAGTTGCTCGACGTTGCCAGCGGCAACATCGTGTGGCGCGCCTCCATCACGCGCCGGGGCAGCGCCCGGTTCCCGATCATCGGAGGCTCCAGCCCCCTGACGCTCGGCTCGCTCACGCAATCCGCGTGCAGCGAGCTCGTCGAGGGTCTCCGGAAGAAGGCGTTCTGACGTGCGCCACAGGCTCGGCGTGGGGCTCGCGGCGTCGGTCGGGCTCCTCCTGCTCGGGGCGCTCGCCGGCTGTGCGGGCAGCTCGCGCTCGATGAAGCACAACGACCTGCCGCTCCACGAAAAGCCGCGGATCGCGGTGCTGCCGCTCGAGGACCTGTCGGGCGAGATGGATGCCGCGGTCGGGTTCTCCCGGTTGCTGTTCGCCGAGCTGGTGCGGAGCGGCAAGTGGGAGATCGTGGAATCGGGCGTCGTCGAAGGCGTCATGGACTCGCTGTCGCTGCGCGACGGGGGCTCCCTCACCCGGGGCCAGATCCGGACGCTCGGCTAGCGGCTGGCGGCGACCCATCTGCTCACCGGCACGCTGCTCGAGAGCGATCGCGTGAAGACCGGGGACGGCGACGTGCCGGCCGTCGGCGTCGCGCTGAAGCTCGTGGAGGTGTCGAGCCTGCGCGCGGTGTGGGCCGAGTCGCGGTTCCACACGGGCGAGGATCGCGAGACCGTGTTCGGATGGGGCCGGGAGCGCGACCCGCAGATGGTTGCGAGTACACTCGCGCGGCAGATGATCGCGGACCTTTCGGTGCGTACCGCGGACTCGAGCGCGGTCGCTGGAACAAGGAGATCCAGATGAGGAAGGGATTCCACGCTCGGTCGATTGCGGTGGCGGGTCTCGCGGCGGTGCTGGTCCTCTTCGCGGCGCTGCCGCGCGGCGCCGGGGCGGCCCCGGCCTCCGCCGGCATGGCCCCCGCGGATTCGAGCGGCTCGTCCGGCCGGGCCGGCTCGCCGGCCGACACCTCTCATGCCGCGCCGGCGCCCGCTCCCGACGCCCGCGCGGCCCCGCACGACGTGGTGCACATGCACGGGAGCCCCGCACCCACGGCGCCGGGCGGGGCCGCCAAGGGTCCGAAAGCCAAGCCGTTCAAGATCGTCGTGCCCAAGGGGAGCCCGCGCGTGCTCAAGGTCTCCCTCGGCGTGCGGCACCGCGTGTTCGCGGACTTCGCCGAGAGGAGCGAGGCCACCCTCGGGAAGGTGTTCCAGATCGGCGACTCGCGCTACAGCGCGACCGTCACGGATTTCGAGCCCGATTTCGTGATCGACCTGCCCAGCCATTCGATCACGTCCCGCTCGACCGAGCCCCGGAATCCCGCCTTCCGCATCATCGTGCGCGACCAGGGCGTGCCCCAGGACACGACCTGGGCATTCCTCAACATGGCGCCGCACTTCACGCGCAATTCCCTGCTCGCGTTCGAGATCCTGCGCATCGACTTCGCCGACCGTCCGCCGCTGCTGCGCGACAGCACGGACCTGGGGAGGTCCAAGCCTTGAGGCGAAGCCTGCCGTTCCGGCGCCCGGGCCTCCGCCTGGCCGCGAGCGCCATGGCCCTCGCCGTCGCGGGACTGCTGCTCGTCCAGGGCGCGCGCGTCCTGGCCAAGACCCAGCCCAAGCAGGGTCCCGCGCGCACGTGCTACGACTGCCACCAGGGAGCGCAGCAGGAGTTCCAGAAGAAGAAGTTCGTGCACGCGCCGGTCGCGAAGACCGACTGCGCCGCCTGCCACCTGAGCCACGGCTTCTCGCAGCAGCTCGTGCTCAAGGCCCCGCCCGACAAGTTGTGCATCGGCTGCCACGCCGACCTCCTCAAGGCCGCGCCCCCGTCGCACCCGCATCCCGCGTTCGCCCAGGGCGGCTGCGTCACCTGCCACGACCCGCACGCGAGCGACCAGCCGCATCTCGTGCGCGAGGAGGGCGCCGGCACTACGTGCTTCGGCTGCCACGCCGACACCAAGACCGCGCTCACCGCGACCGCGGTCCACGCGCCGTTCAAGGAGGGTGCGTGCTCCGCGTGCCATGCCGCGCACGGCAGCGACCAGCCCGGGATGGTGAAGGCGGCCGGCGACGCGCTCTGCCTCCCGTGCCATGCGGCCGCGCAGGTGGACGCCAAGCACGGCTCGGTCGTCCGCGGCGGCCTCGCCTGCCTCGACTGCCACGCCCCGCACG
Source organism: uncultured bacterium (assembly GCA_964434945.1). Classification (GTDB taxonomy): domain Bacteria; phylum Eisenbacteria; class RBG-16-71-46; order RBG-16-71-46; family RBG-16-71-46; genus JAIOPA01. The sequence goes on from CAYSWZ010000055.1 coordinate 34,783, forward strand.
CCTCGAGCGCGGCGAAACTCCTGCGCACCACCTCGCATGCTCCGGTCGCGGGGGGGCAATGCGACGCCTGCCACGTGATGAGCGCGGGCAAGCCGACGAAGGAGCTGACGGACAAGGTGCCGGCGCTGTGCATCGGCTGCCACGACGACAAGAAGGCGCTCGACAAGAAGGCGTTCCCGCACCCGCCCGTCGCGGAGGGCGGATGCCTCGACTGCCACGATCCGCACCGCGGCCACGCCGACGCTCTGCTCAAGGACAAGCCCGTCGCGCTGTGCGGTTCGTGCCACGACAACGTGGCCGCGGACATGAAGCAGCCGGTCGTCCACAAGGCGTTTTCGGATGGTCATTGCGGCTCGTGTCACGACGTACACGGGGGCGACCGCGAGAAGCTGAAGAAGACGAACGACGGCGAGATGTGCCTGAGCTGTCACAAGGACCTCGCCGCGCGGATCGCCTCGGGCAAGGGCGTCCATCCACCTGCGGCGAAGCTGGACTGCCTCCGTTGCCACGAGCCGCACGCGGGCGAGCGCCCGCACCTGCTGCGCGACGAGCCGCGCGTGCTGTGCATGAAGTGCCACTCCACGCTCGACAAGCAGGTTGCGGGGCTCCCCACCCACCCGCCGTTCACGGCCGGCAACTGCACCGCCTGCCACGATCCGCACCAGTCGGATCACCCCAAGCTCCTGCGCAAGGAGGGGGCGGAGCTGTGCGCCCAGTGCCACAACGAGGGCGCGCTGGCCGCGTCCGCTCTGCACGCGCACCCGCCGGCGAAGAAGGGCGAGTGCCTGTCCTGCCACCGGCCGCACGGGGGCGAGACGTCGGGGCTGCTCACGCTGACGCAGGACAAGCTGTGCGTGGCCTGCCACGCCACCATCGGCAAGAAGATCACGGGCCCCGGCGCCCATCCGGGCGCGGCCCAGGGCCGTTGCACCGCGTGCCACGAACCGCACGGCTCGAAGCAGGAGAAGCTCCTGCGCGCGCAGGGTGGCGCGCTCTGCGCCCAGTGCCATGCCGGCGTCGGGAAGGAGGGGGACCACGTGCATCCCCCGGTGGCCGATGGGGAATGCCTGACCTGCCACGATCCGCACGGTGGTGTGGTCGCGCCCGCGCTCGTCAAGGCCGCACCCGCGCTGTGCGCCGACTGCCACGATGCCGCCGACGCGGATCTCAAGAAAGCCCACGGCGGCGCCGACCTGACCGTGGCGAAGTGCCTCGGCTGCCACGCGCCGCATGCGTCGAACAGCACCGCCCTCATCTCACCGCACACGCACCCGGGATTCGCGGAGAAGGACTGCAAGCGCTGCCACGTCCAGGACAAGCCGCCCGGGGCCGGCACGCTCGTGGCGCCGGTGGCCGAACTGTGCACCCGCTGCCACGACGTCCGGAAACCGAAGACCGCCGCAGCGGTCGTGCATCCTCCGGTCAAGACCGGCGCGTGCCTGGTCTGTCACAAGCCGCACGCGTCCGCTTCGGAGGGACTCCTCGCGCGCCCGCAGCAGCAGCTGTGCATGACCTGCCACGCCAGCGTCAGCCAGGAGGCGCAGCTCGCGCACGGGCATCCGCCGGCGGCGAAGGGCGACTGCATGGTGTGCCACGAGCCGCACCAGGGCGTGACCCGCGGCCTGCTCCGGAAGAAGCCCGCGGAGCTCTGCCTCACCTGCCACACCGCGCTCGCCGCGCGGCTGCGCGACGGCAAGGCGCACCCGCCGGTCGCCGCGGGCATGTGCCTCACCTGCCACGCAGCGCACGGCTCGGAGAACAAGGGCATGGTCCGTCGCGAGATCGCCCCGCTGTGCGGTTCCTGCCACTCGCCGAAGAACGAGGCCGTGATCGCCAAGCACCCGAACATGAACATGGCGACCGCCAACTGCGTCTCGTGTCACGACCCGCACGTGCAGCGGAAGACGGCGAGCGGCCTGCTCAAGGAGTACAAGCACGACCCGTTCGCACGCGGCGAGTGCACGTCGTGTCACGTCACGAAGGGCGCCCCGGCGACCGTGGCGAAGGGACGCGACCTGTGCCTCAAGTGCCACCCCGGGGCGCAGCAATGGCTGACGCAGAAGCACGTGCACCCCCCGCTCCAGACGCAGCAGGAATGCCTCTCCTGCCACGAGCCGCACGCGGCGTCGGGCCTCCACCTGGTGCGGCAGACCGGGGACGAACTGTGCTTCTCCTGCCACAATCGAAAGCTCTTCCAGGGCAAGGTCGTGCACGGCGCGCTGGAACAGGGCTGCACGACGTGCCACAGTCCGCACGCCTCGGATCAGGCGAAGCTCACGCTCACCCCCGTGAACACGCTGTGCCAGCAGTGCCACGACGACCTGAGCAAGCACTTCCACAAGGTCGCCGGCGTCAAGGACCCGCGCACAGGCGAGGAGTTGACCTGTGTCGGTTGCCACCGGCCGCATGTGAGCGAGTTCGACCACCTGCTCGCCGCGGACCCGAAGCGCGAGTTGTGCATCCAGTGCCACGACCCGAACATGGAGCCCAAGCCGAAGAAGAAGTGACGCCGAGCGAGTCCATCCGGCCCAGCGGTCGGAGGCCCGCCGGTCTCTCGAAGCGTGATCCAGTGGAGGGGAAGTTCCGGAGCAGCGGCCCGCGCGGCGACGGTCCAGCGGGAGCCGGCACAGCCGCGCGCTCCGGGCGGCAACGATCTTCGGGGCTACTTTGGGAGCATTACAAAGGTCTCCCGCGTCTGGCAGTCTGTCCGTCGAGTTTCCGGCCACGCGGCCGCCCACCTCGGCACGCTACTCACAAAGGAATGCGAGCATGAACCGACGCGGATTCCTGGATGTCCTGATCCGGATCTCGGGCACGGCCGTGGGCGCGTTCGTGCTCTACCCGGTGGTGCGCTACCTCATCCCGCCGCCGAGCCCGGAGGCGGCGACCCGCCGCGTCGTCGCGGCCCGGAAGAACGAACTGGCGCCCGGCAGCTTCAAGATCTTCCCGTTCGGCGGCCAGCCGGGGCTCCTGGTCCGGAGCGCCGACGGCAGCTACCGCGCGTTCACCGCCGTGTGCACGCACCTCGGCTGCACGGTCCAGTTCAAGGCCGCCGAGAACGCGATCTGGTGTGCCTGCCACAACGGCCGCTACGACCTCACCGGGCGCAACGTCTCGGGCCCTCCGCCGCGCCCGCTCGAGCAGTTCGTGGTGCACGAGACGGGGGACGAGATCGTGGTCGAAAAGGGGCAGGCCGGTTGATGCGCGCGCTGCTGGCCTGGCTCAACGACCGTCTCGGGCTCGAGACGTTCCAGCACCTGGCCGAGAAGAAACAGGTTCCGGTTCACCGTCACACCTTCTGGTACTACTGGGGAGGCATGACGCTGTTCCTGTTCGGGGTTCAGGTCTGCACCGGAATCCTGCTCCTCCTCTACTACCGCGCGAGCGCCGACGAGGCGTACGAGAGCGTCCGGTTTCTGATGACCGACGTCTCGTTCGGCTGGTTGATCCGCTCCATCCATTCCTGGAGCGCGAACCTCATGATCGGCGCGGCGTTCGTCCACATGTTCAGCGCGTTCCTGCTCAAGGCCTACCGCTCCCCGCGCGAGGTGACGTGGCTCTCGGGCGCCGTCCTGCTCGGGCTCTCCCTCGCGTTCGGCTTCAGCGGCTACCTGCTGCCCTGGAACCAGCTCGCATTCTTCGCCACCAAGGTCGGCACCGACATCACCGGCGTGGTGCCGATCGTCGGGCCCTTCCTGGTGCGCTTCCTGCGCGGCGGCGACCAGATCACCGGCGGCACGCTGACGCGGTTCTTCGGATTTCACGTCGCGATCCTGCCGGCGATCACCACGCTGGTCGTGGTCCTGCACGTCTACCTGGTGCAGCGGCACGGCATGAGCGTGCCGCCCGGGATCGAGGCCAGCGACGCACCGAAACGCAGCATGAAGTTCATCCCGAACTTCGTGCTGCGCGATGCCGTCGGCTGGCTCGCGGCGCTCGGCGTTCTCGCGCTGCTCGCGGCCCTGTTCCCCTGGGAACTGGGGATCAAGGCCGATCCGTATGTTCCCGCGCCGGCCGGCATCAAGCCGGAGTGGTACTTCGGCTGGATGTTCCAGACGCTGCGCATGCTGCCCTCGCACATCCTCGGGCTCGAGGGCGAACTGGTCGGCGTCATCGGCATCGGGCTCGCCGCCTTGCTGTGGGTCGCGGTGCCGTTCCTGGACCATCCGCAGGGGACGGGCAGGCGCGGCAGGTTCTGGGTCCTGGTGGGAGTGGTCGCGCTGCTCTACATCGTCAGCTTCACGCTGATGGTCTACCGGCCGGTGAAGTCGTGAGGCCCGCCCGTGTCGTGCTCGCCGCCGCGCTCTGTGCCGTACTCTGCCCCGTCCTCGGCGCAGCCGGCGCGATCGCCGGCCCGCCCCCCGACAGCACGGCCGCCCCGCCGGCTCACGCGGGGGGAGCGGCGAGCCACGCGAAGCCACCGGCGCCCCCGGCGGGCGAGGGAGTCAATCACTGCCTCGACTGCCATCGCATGCTGGACGACAAGCGGCTGTCCGCACCCACGGTGCACTTCGCCGACGATGTGCACGCGCACCAGGGATTCACGTGCGCGGCCTGCCATGGCGGGGACGCCGGCGACCCGGACATCACCGGGATGGACCCCGACAAGGGCTTCATCGGCAAGCCGAAGAAGATCCAGATCGCGGAGGTGTGCGCCAAGTGCCACGCCGACGCGGCCTTCATGAAGCAATACAACCCGCAGCCCTACATCTTCTCGATCGCCGAGTTCCGGACCAGCGTCCACTGCAAGAAGATCGCCGAGGGCGACCTCAAAGTGGCGACCTGCACCGACTGCCACGGCGTGCACGGCATTCTCCGGCACACGGACCCGGCCTCGCCGGTCTATCACACGAACGTGCCCGCGACCTGCGCCCACTGCCACAATTCCGAGTACATGAAGGGCCGCACGGTGCCCACGAACCAGTACACGCTCTGGAAGGCGAGCGTGCACGGCCAGGCGCTGCTCTCGAAGAGCGACCTGTCCGCGCCGGCGTGCAACAACTGCCACGGCAATCACGGCGCGGTGCCCCCCAACACGCGCGACATCTCGCGGGTCTGCGGCAACTGCCACGGCCGCGAGGGCGAGCTGTTCGAGGCGAGCAAGCTGGCCGAGGTGCTGAAGCTCGAGGGCAAGCGGGGCTGCGTCACCTGCCACAGCAATCACGACGTCAAGGCGCCCACCGACGCCATGATCGGGCTCGGGGGCGAGGGCGTGTGCGGCCACTGCCACGAGCCCGGCTCGGCCGGCGAGAAGGCCGCCGCGCGCATCGTCCCGGCGTTCCACGACCTCAAGCACCGCATGGCGAGCGCCGAGTCGCTGCTCGCGCGCGCGGAGGAGCTCGGCATGCCGACCAGCAAGCCGCGCGAGCTCCTCAAGCAGACGAACGACCAGGTCGTGGCGGCGCGGGCGACGCTGCACAGTTTCGACTCGAAGCAGATCCTCGGCGCGCTCGAGACGGGCCGGGGCTACGCCGACCAGGCCGTGGCGGCCGGGAACTCGGCGCTCGCCGACTGGCACCGGCGGCGCGTCGGCCTCGGCTTGTCGCTCATCGCGATCCTGTGTGTAGTCACGCTGCTGATGCTCAAGATCCGACAGCTCGAACGACCCTCAACGCTGGACCACTAGGAAGGAGGAGCAAATGCGCCGCACCCGACTCACGTTCTTGATCACGGCAGTCGCAGTGCTCGCGGTGTGCGCTTCGGCCGCGTTCGCGTTCCCGCGGTATGCCCGAACCACGAAGATGTCGTGCGCCACGTGTCACACCTGCCCCGCGGGAGGGGCGGCCCTGACGGACGCCGGCAAGGCATTCAAGGCCGACTCCACGAAGGTCCCGGCCGCGAGCGTCGCCGGCTCCGACTACGCGAGCACGAAGAAGTGCCGCATGTGCCACATCAACGAGTACAAGTCGTGGCTGGACACGCCGCACGCCAAGTCGCTCGAGGTGCTGAAGACCGGCGATCCGAAGAAGATCGAGGAGATGGCCACCCGGGCCGGCGTCAAGCTCTCGGGCCCCGCCTCCGAGAACGAGACCTGCCTCGGCTGCCACGTGACGGGCTACAAGCTCGCGGGCGGATACCCCGCCTCCGACTCGCTCACGAACGCGGCCCTGGCATTCGTCACCTGCGAAGGCTGCCACGGCCCCGGCAGCAAGCACGTTGCGGCGGCGGACAAGGCCGCGAAGAAGGCGCTCATCAACGGGCAGGTCGGCGAGTTGCTGTGCCGGAGCTGCCACACCCCGACCATGAGCCCGGAGTTCGACTTCGCGAAGTACAAGGCGAAGGGCCTGCATGCGGTGAAGACGGCGGAATAGCGGAAGGTCATTCCACCGGAAGTGCAAGACCGGCCCGGGGCGTGGAGCCCCGGGCCGGTCTCGTTTTCACGGGGCCGCTTCAGCGGTAGCCGAAAACCTCGGCGTAGAGGATCAGCAGGATCAGCCCGACGCCGAGCGACAGGGCCGTCCACCCGAACACCCGCCACCGGCGCACGTCCCTCGGGTCGGGTGCGGGCATGAGCGCCTCCTCCAGCCGGCCGCTCGCCACCAGTTCCGCGTACTCGCGTGGACGGTCCTGCTTGAACTCCTCCAGCGGGATGCCGCCGGTGAAGATCACCGTGTCCATCGGGAACTTCTCGGGCCGGAAGTGGGTGTTGAAGAAGTGCACGGTGAAGATGAAGCCGACCGCCAGCAGCGCCTCGTCGCTGTGGATGATCGTGGCGAGATTCAGGACCCAGCCGGGCACGACCCGCGTGAACAGCGTCGGGAACCACAACAGCAGGCCCGAGAGCCCGATCACCGCCACGCCCCAGAACACGGCGAAGTAATCGAACTTCTCCCAGTAGGTCCAGCGTCCGTACTCGGGGCGCGCGCCCCTGCCGAGGAACCAGCGCAGCGATCCGAACATCTCGCGCAGGTCGGTGAGGCTGAACATCATGCCGTCCGGCCCGGTCACGAACTGGAGCCACGAGCGCCGGCTCGCCCGCTTGCGGCGCGCGAGGTCCACGAGGTGGATGCCGAAGTACGAGAACGTGACCAGCGCCCCGATCCGGTGGATCACGCCCGCCGCCTCGAAGCCGCCGAACACGCGCGACAACCAGTAGGCCCACGGTGTGTAGGAGAACTTGAGCGTCATCCCGGTGAGCGCGAGGGCGATGAAGCTCGTGATCACCATGAGGTGCAGGTTCCGATAGAGCTTCGGGAACCGGCGCACGTGCTGCGGCGACTCCAGCGCATGCGAGGTCCTGAGCATGCGCCGGTACTGGAGCGAGCGCGGCAGCCACGCCAGCGTGTGCAGGCCCGCGAACAGGAACGTGACCACCAGCAGCCCGGTCATGCCCCAGAACGCGAAGTAGAGCGCCGGATACTTCCGTGGGTCGTGGTGCGTGGCGTGCGTGAGGTAGCCGGCGAAGCGGCGGTTGCTGCCGGCGTGGCAGGCCTGGCAGGTCTTCACGATGTTCGCACGGGACAGGTGCGAGCGCGGGTCGGTCACCCGCTGGATGTCGTGCGCACCGTGACAGTCGTAGCACTTGGCGGTCTTCAGGTACCCGAGCTTCGACACCTTGCCGTGGTAGGTCTCGAAGTAGCTCTTGGCCAGGTCACGATGACAGTTGCCGCACTGGTTCATGATCGTGAGCCGGAAGTCGTCGGTGTCCGTGCGGCCGATCGTGTGCGCGGTGTGGCAATCGCTGCACACCGGCAGCCGCCCGTGCTTCGCCGCCTCGGGGGAGGCGTGCACGCTGTTCGTGAACTGCTCGTAGATGCCGCGATGGCAGGTCGCGCACGTCGTCGCGACGTGCGCGCGATTCACCGTGGATGCGGTGTCGGCCGCGGGCAGCTCCCCGTGCGGGCTGTGGCAGTCGGCGCAGGTCGCGGTGACCACGAGGCCGCTCTTCAACAGGCCCTTGCCGTGGATGCTCTCCTCGTAATGCTCGAGGATGTCCTTCTGCGCACCCTTGTAGCGGAGCGCGGCCTTCATCCCGGTGCGGTGGCAGCCGCCGCACAGCACCGGCACGTTGCGCGCGAACGTTGGCGAATCGATCTCGAGATGCCCGCGGATGCCGTGCGTGCCGTGGCAATCCGTGCACCCGGGGGCGTCCGGGCTCCCCTGCGCCGCGAGCTTCCCGTGGATGCTCGACTGGTAGATGCCCACGACCGCCGCGTGGCACGTGGAGCAGTCCACGTGCGGCTTGACGGTGCTGCAGGGCCGCTGCATGGAGGGCGTGGCGCCGGTATGGCACTGCGCGCACGCCAGCTTCTGGTGACGCGAGTGGGAGAGCGTGTCCTCGTCCACGAACATCGAGCGGCCTCCGGCCCCGGCGGCGCGCAGCGTCCTGCGGCCGTGGCACAGCATGCAGTCGCGATTGGCCATGCCCTCGGCGTAGTAGACCCGGCGCACCTTGTGGGGCTCGTGGCAGTCCACGCATGCCGGTACCTGGTTCGGGGCCTTTTCCCACAGCTCGCCGCGCACGACCTTCGCGTGCACGGCCTCGATCCGGACGTGGCACTTCTCGCACGTGCCCGCGACGTTGCGCCGGGCGATGCTCGAGCGCGGGTCGGTGTGCGGCAGCTGGTGGTGCGCGGTGTGACAGCTCGTGCACACGGCGGTGGTGAGGAGGCCCTTCTTGTAGAGACCCTCGCCGTGAATGGACTCGGTGTAGTTCTGGAGGATCGAGTCCTGCGGAATGTGATAGAAGCGCTGGACCGCGGAGCCCTCGCGATGGCAGCGATTGCAGAGGAGCGGGACGTTGATCGTGTTCGTGCCCGCCGCCGGATCGCTCGGGCGGAGGACGTCGTGCGTGCCGTGGCAGGTCTTGCAGGTCGGCGCGAGCGACTCGCCGCGCGCGGCCGCCTGCCCGTGCAGGCTCTCGTCGTGCTCGCGCTTCTCGGTCGCGTGGCAGCTCCCGCATTCCACCGGCGGCAGCTTGGCGTCGTGCGGGAACTCGGCCTTCGCGAGCGAGCGGTGACATTCCGCGCAGGCCAGCCCGGCGTGGGGCGATGCGGTGAGCCCCCGCGCGTCGAAGTGCGGGGCCTCGCCAGCCACCCGCGGCTGGGAGGCGCCGGGCGAGTGGCAGACGATGCAGTCGTCGGCGCCGGTGAGCGCCTTGACCGGAGCCGGCGGGGCTGCCGGGTGCGCGGCCGTGGCGACGAGCGTCAGCACGATGGCGGTGAAAACCGCGAGACCGGACCGCTTCCGTCGCATCACGCTGCCCCCCCCGAGCGCCGGACAGCCGGTCCCGCGGGATCGGGCCCGGGCTTCGTGCGCGCTGTCCGGAGCCGGCGCCCGCCCGGGCGTGACCGTTCGGCGCGAGGTCGGCGTGAACATGCGCCGGGAGAGTGCAAGTGGTGCGCCTCCGGGGATTCTCCGTTGGTGGCACCGCAGGCTCCCGCAGCACAACCGGTTGCAGGCAGGTCCCGCGCGATTCGGGGCCCGGCCGGAGCGACACCCATGCCATTCGGGCCGTCCATGCTGACAACCTGTCAGAAATACACACGATGCGCGGCGCGGGCGCTCAGGGGCGCGTTCCTGGATGCGACTGGCCGACTGCCCGCTCGATGCCTGCGCTCCAGGTGCGTGCGTGGAACTCGCTGTGCGGACGGCGACCGGGCAGGCGGGGCTCATGAACGACGCGCCCGGAACGCACATCCCACCCCGGGCCTCGACCCGCCGCGGATGGTCCGCAACTTGCAGCACTCCTTGCGGTAAGGCGGGTCCGCCCGTTGCACGCGGCGCGAGTGCCGGCGGGACCCGGGCGAGGAGCCATGGGCCATCGAGTGAGTCCGATCGCGACTGCTTCGTCGTCGCAGCGCGTCGCGCCGCGGGCGGCGAGGGCGGGGCGCCGCGGGCGTTGGCCCGCCGTCGTCGCGGCGCTCGGGTGCGCCTTGAGTCTCCATGCCCTGCTGCTCCCGCTCCGCGCCGAGGCCGTGCCGACGAGCGCCGTCCCGCCCGCGCGCGGCGCCACCCCGCCCGCGAACGACGCCTGCCTCATGTGCCATCGCGATCCCGACCTCGCCCGCCACACCGGGAGCATGGGCTCGCTGAGCGTGGACGCCCGCTCGCTCGATTCCTCGGTGCACGGAGCACTCGAATGCCGTGCATGCCACGGGGACGTGCGCGGCGCCCCACACACACCGAAGCCCGCGCCGGTCCGCTGTGCGGCGTGTCACCGCGAGGCGGCCACGGCGCTCGCCGGCAGCGTCCATCTCGGCGGCGAGGGCGTCGAGGCCGCGTGCCGTCGCTGCCATGGCACGCACGCCGTCGCGCGCGTCACGCTCGCGGGCGCCGCGGCGTGCGCCTCGTGCCATGCGCAGCAGGTCGCCGAGCATCGCGCCAGCCTGCACGGCGTGGCGCGTGCGAACGGCGATCCGGAGGCGTCCACCTGTCGCGACTGCCACGGCCCGGCGCACGGCATGCTGGGCCACGACGATCCGCGCTCCCCGGTCCAGCGGGCGAACCTCGCGAACACCTGCGGCCGCTGCCACGAGGACCGCGAACTCACCACCCGCCGGCGCATCACCATTCCGGACGCGGTGCAGCTCTTCCGCGACAGCGTGCACGGACGCTCGAAGCGCGCCGACGCGGCCACGTGCAGCGACTGCCACGAGAGCCACAACCTCCGGCGGGCCTCGGAGCCCACCTCGTCCATCTATCGCACGAACATCCCGGCCACGTGCGGCCGCTGCCACATCCGGGAGCTGACCGCGTTTCGCGCCAGCATCCACGGCACTGCGCTCGCGCGCGGGGTCACCGCGGCTCCGGTGTGCACGGATTGCCACGGCGAGCACCTGATCCGCGGCCCGCGCGACCTGAATTCGCCGGTCGCGGCCGCCCGCGTGACCGAGACGTGCTCACGCTGCCACGAGGCCACCGGCATCCGCGAGACGTTCGGCCTGCCGGCGGGGCGGTTGTCGTCGTACCGGGACAGCTTCCACGGCCTCGCCGCGCGCGGCGGCTCCCCGGTGGTGGCGAACTGCGCGAGCTGTCACGGCTACCACGACGTGCTGCCCTCGAGCGATCCGCGCTCGAGCGTCTCCAGCGCACGGCTCGGAGAGACGTGCGGCCGCTGCCACGCCGGCGCGGGCACGAAGTTCCGGATCGGGCCGGTCCACGTCACGATGGCCACGCCGTCGCAGCCGGTGGCGTTCTGGACCCGCCGCCTCTACCTGTGGCTCATCGCGCTCACCATCGGCTTCATGCTGCTCCACAACGGCGCGGACTTCGCCCGCAAGCTGGCCCGCACCCTGAGGGTTCAGGCGGGGCGCGTGGCGCCGCATGCGCACGCCGTGGGCCGCTGGTTCGAGCGCATGACGCTCGTCGAGCGCATCCAGCACGCGCTGCTCGCGATCTCGTTCTTCACGCTCGTCTACACCGGGTTCGCGCTCAAGTTCCCCGAGGCGTATCCGTTCGCGTGGCTCGCCCGGCTCGAGTCGGGCTACGCCTGGCGGAGCATCGTGCATCGCGTGGCGGCGGTGGTGATGGTGGCGGTGTCGCTCGTCCACGTGGGCTACCTGTTCACGGCGCGCGGCCGGAACGTGTTCGCGGCCCTGCGGCCGGCACTGAGCGACGCGGGGGAGATGCTGCACAACACGCTCCACCTGTTCGGCCTCCGCCCGGATGCGCCGCGCTTCGGACGGTTCAGCTACATCGAGAAGGCGGAGTACTGGGCGCTCATCTGGGGCACGATCGTGATGGCCGCGACCGGGTTCCTGCTCTGGTTCGAGAACCCGGCTCTTCGCGTCCTGCCGAAGTGGGTGCTCGATCTCGCCACCCTCATCCACTACTACGAGGCGTGGCTCGCGTTCCTCGCCATCGTCGTCTGGCACCTGTACCAGAACATCGTCAACCCGGACGTCTACCCGATGAACTGGACCTGGCTCACCGGCACGATCCCGGGCTGGCAGATGCAGCACGAGCACCCGCGCGAGTACGAGCGGCTGCTGGCCGAGGACGACGCGGAGGTCGCGGACGAGCCGGCGGTCGCAGCGCCCGCCGCCGAGCCGCCGCCGGCCGGGGAAGCCCCGCCGAACCCGTAGCGCGTCCCCCCGCTACTGGTGGCAGTCCTTGCAGGCGCTCGACTGCGGCCGCGGGTCGCCACTCGCGAGCACGTGGCAGGCCTTGCACTCGAGCCCGGTCTCCAGGTGCTGGGTGTGCGAGAACTCGCCGCGGAAGCTGGGGTAGGTCCGCGCCTTCACGTCGCCGTGGCAGCCACCGCACGCGGCCTGGCTCACGGTGTTCACGTTCTTGTGGTGGCACCCGCGGCAGCCGTCGGCCCCGAAGCGCACCACCTCGCCGGGCGCGCGCTCGGCGTGCGGGCGATGGCAGCTCTCGCACGCGAGCCCGGCGGCGGTGAGGTGCGGCCGGTGCGAGTACGGCTGTCCGTCGAACGTGCCGTGCTGGTCCTCGATCCCGACGTGGCAGCTCATGCACGCGTTGGAGTTGCCGGCGAGCGTCTTCCACGGCCGGTTGAGCGCCGCGAGCCCGCGCTGGTGCCGCGCATCGTTCAGCTGCTCGAACGACTTGTCGAGCAGCGCATAGGCGTAGTTCACGTTGTGGATCCCGCGGCCGCGCTCCACGAGCAGGAAGTTCGCGCGCGCATCCTCCCACGCCTGCGGCCCCTCGAGCCCCATGCTCGCCGAACTCGCCTGGAGCTGCTGCCGGAGCGCCGCGACGCGCGACTCCACGCTCGACTTCCAGGCGTCGTAGATGCGCCCGTAGGAGGGGCCGTGGCACGACATGCACGACACCGCGCTCGCCGGCTCCGCGTGCGGGCCCTCGGGGCCGACCGAGGCGACCGCGGTGCTGAACGCGTCGTTGTGGCAGCCCTGGCAGGTCACGCCCGCGGCGAACATCGGGCTCGGCATGCGCGCGACGCCACGACCGCCGAGCCCGGCGTAGAGATCCTGCTGCGGCGAGTGTCCGCTGCCGTGGCAGGCGCGGCAGTCGCCCGCCGCCTCGTGGCTCGCGGAGGCGGCCCTGCTGGGCAGGCGTCCGTGCTCGATCGTGAGGTGGCAGTGCTGGCAGTCCACCTTGTGCTGCGTGACGTGCTGGTCGTGCAGGAACTTCGTGTCCTCGTAGCGCGCCAGCCGGGCCGGCTCGTTGTGACAGGTCAGGCAGCGCTCCTTCGGCACGGCGCCGTCGCCGCGTACGACGCCGCCGTGGCACAGGTCGCACTTCATGTCGAGGCGGGACACCTGGCTGTGGTCGAACGTCACGCCCTCGTTGCTCGTCACCTTCTCCGGCACCTGGTGGCAGTGGAGGCAGGCGCCGGTGCCGGAGTTGAGCGGCTGGTTCTTGAAGTGGCACAGTGCGCAGGTCGAGGACGTGACCGCGATGTGACTCCCCTGCACGATCTGCGAGTGGCACGAGGTGCAGCGCAGGCGCAGGCCGCGGCGGCTCTCCGAGAGGTGCGGCGTGTGGTCGAACACGACGTTGTGGAACACCTCCCGGCCCTCGAGCAGCCGGCGCTCGTGGCAGCGCATGCAGGCCGCGTCGTCCACCTCGGCCCACGGCTTCGTCCCGGTGGTGCCGGTGAAGTACTTCGCCACCATGGACAGCGCCTCGAACTTCTTGCGCACCTCCGCGCCGATGCCGGGCGCGATGTGGCATTCCACGCACGCGATCTTGTTGTGCTTCGAATGGCTCCACGAATCGTAGTAGGGCTTCATGTTGTGGCAGGTGTAGCCGCAGAACGTCGGAGTGCTCGTGAGCTGCACCATGAGCAGCATGGCGACGATCCCGAATCCGACTGCGAACACGAACACCGGACCGGCGAGGCCGGCCGCCCGGTTCGGCAGGCCCGGCAGCTTCGGCAGGCGCACCGCGCGCAACCGCTCGAGCTGGGCGCCGAGCCAGCCGGGCATGCGGCTCACCCCTGGGCGCGCGCGCCGCGGTCCCGCATGCGGCGCAGGATGCCGGCGGTGCCGAGCACGTAGAACCAGAACACGATCAGCAGCAGCCGCTCGGTGCGGAGGTTGCCGAGCTTGCCGTGGATCTCGTGCTGAACCTCCTGGCCGACGGTCCGCGCCCGCAGGGCGTAGCTCGCGAGCGCCTCCGGCTGGACCGCGTGCCCGGAGGTGAGCGCCTCGCGCAGGTAGGTGCGGGCCTCCTCCATGCGCGCACGATAGTCGTCGGTGCGGAGCGGCACGTCCTCGGCCCGGACGATCATCGCCTCGGCCTTGGTGATCTCGTCCGCGGCCCCGCGGTAGTCGGTGTCGAGCTTCCGGCCGATGGCCGCTTCCTTCCCGGCCTTGTCGTGGCAATCCGCGCACGAGGTCCCGAGCCGCTCGGGACGGGCGGCGGCAACGTCGTGCGAGTGGTGGCACGAGCTGCACTCGCCGAGCTTGACCGACATCATCCCCTTCGCATGCGGCCCGGCGAGGAACCAGCGGCGCTCGGCCGTGTGGCAGCGCCCGCACACCTTGTCGATGTCGCCGACGTCCGGCGGCGCCGCGCCGTGCACGCCGTGGCAGCTGACGCACGTCGGCGCACCGAGATTGCCCTTGTCGTGCAACTGGTGGGCATGGAAGCTCGATTCGTAGAGCGCGAACGTGTTCGGGATGCCGCGCTCCCGCACCAGCGCGGTGTCGCCGTGACAGCGGCCGCACGTGCGCGGGATGTTCGCGGTGAACACCCGGCTCGCGGGATCCGTGGGCGCGAGGATGTCGTGGGCACCGTGGCAATCCGAGCACACCGCCACGCGCCGGTCGCCGCGCTTCAGGCGGATGCCGTGCCCGCTGGTCTGGTAGAGCGCGTACTGGTCGACCGGCAGGTTGTAGGGCCGCATCTTGTTCTCGTCGGCATGACAGGACGCGCACAGGGCGGGCACGGTCTCGCGTGCGGGCGTGCCGCGGAAGCCGTTGCCATGGGCCACACGCTCGTCGAGCGAGCCCGCGTCGCCGCCGTGGCACGAGGTGCAGTGCACGTCCTCACCGGCGTGGATGCTGATCTCGAACAGCTTCCGCTCCGCCGGGTGGCAAGTGCCGCAGCGCCCCGCGGCCGGGGAGGGGGCGACGGCACTGCGCGCCTCGGGCGTCGCGATTCCGGGCTGCGCCAGCACCGCGCGCACGCTCCCCAGCGCCGCGAGCAGGAGCGCGGCGGCGATTGCACCCGCGGACAGCCACGCGCGCGCGCTCATCCGCGATCCAGGAACGTGCCCGCGACGCTCAACGCGAGCCAGGCGACGAAGATGGCCGCCCCCGCGAGACGCAGCCGCTGCTCGGGGATCCGCTTCGCCACCCGGGGCGCCCACCACGGCAGCAGCAGGAGTCCGAACGCGAACAGGAGCATGATGCCGCCGCCGAACCACGCGCCGAGCGGCGAGCGCTGGATCACGATGTAGGCCGCGTGCATGTACCAGGGTGGCCGCGCGCCCGCCGGCGTCACGTACGGATCCGCGGGCCCGAGGAAGCGGAACGGCAACATCACCGCCAGCGTGACCAGCACCGCGAACAGGAACAGGGCGAGCAGCAGCAGGTTGTAGCGATGGCGGCGGTAGGTGGACTTCCGCGCCGTCGCGGGCATCGAGGGGTAGCTCCCGAGCCCGAGCCGGCGCACGGTGGCGACGGTGAGGTAGAGCCCGGCGACCCAGAACAGCGGGAGCACGCCGACGTGCAGTGCGTAGAAGCGCGTCAACACGTCCTCGCCCATCACCCGGCCGCCGAGCAGGAACGCCAGCACGGGGCCGACGATCGGCAGCGCGTACACGACCTCGATCCCGCGCACCGTCGACCAGTAGCCGCGCGCGTCCCAGGTCAGCAGCCGGCCGGTGAAGTCGAGTTGCAGCGAGAGCCACACGAGCGCCACCGCCGTGCACCACAGCACCTCGCGCGGCGCCTTCCACAGGCCGTCCCAGAACAGCCGCAACAGCCGCAGCACCACGACCAGGATGAGTGCGAGCGCCCCCCAGGCGTGGATCTGGTGGATGACGTTGCCCATCGGCAGGTCGCGCACGATCGTGAGCGTGCTGGTGTGGGCCGCGTCCGGCGTGGGGCGGTAGTGGAACGCCAGCAGCATCCCGGTGATCGCCTCGATCGCGAATAGCACGGCCATGAGCACGCCCAGGGCCTGCGGGCCGCGCACGTAGTCCGGCACCGGCTGGGCGTCGAGGTCGCTCAACAGTTCGCGCAGCGGGCGTCGCGTATCGAGCGGCACCATGACCAGCCCGAAGTGGCTGAGGAACGAGAACAGCTCGGACAGGTTGAGCCGCTGCTCGAGCGCGTCGAGCAGCCGGTCGCGGAACGATCGGACCGGGACTTCGGGCGAGTCACTCATACGCGAACGAAGATCTCACCCGCCCGCACGCTCACGCTGTACGTGGGGAGGGCGCGTTGCGGCGGGCCGGAGAGCACGTTCCCCGCGAGGTCGAAATGGCCGTCGTGGCACGGGCAGACGATCGCCTTCTTCACGCGGTCGAATCCGAGGATGCAGCGGACGTGGGTGCAAACGGCGGACACCGCGACCACCCGCGTCTCGTCGAGCCGGATGACGAAGAACGGCGTGACGCCGTGGCGGACCATGCGACCCTCGCCGATCCGGAGGTCGTCGAGCAGCCCCACGCGAACGACGTTGTCGCTGGTCGTATCCTGCCGCTCGGGGGGCCGCATGTAGGCGGCGATCGCAGCCCCTCCTCCCACGGCCCACAGCCCGAGGAAGATGCGGGTCAGCCAGGTGAGAAATCCACGCCGGTCGCTCGTCGCGCCCGGTCCGTCACCACTCTCCGGCATCGAACCTCCCTGTCGCCCCGGCATCCCGGGCGCAGACGTCGCGGTGACAAGCAATGGACATGCCCCGCATGCGGCATCCTAGTTGGCGCCGCCGATCGCACGGAAGCGGTAACTGCCGTGCCACCGCAACCGCCTGCGGTCACGGAGCGTAGCCGCCGGCCGTGGCATCGGACGCTCGCCCGCACGTGAGCCCGGGCGGCACGGCGATCACGCCGGCCAGCAGCCCATCCTGCCAAAATATCAGGTTGGCGGCCATCCCGTGGAAGCCGGGGCACCGGGCGCCGGTTGACACCCGGCTCATCCGCGCATTCTCTTGAGTGCGGTGCGCATGCGAGCGGGTCCTTCCGGAACCCGCGCCACAACCCATGCCCGACACGAGCGCGCGCCGAGCGGGGAGGTCCGCGTGGTTCCCATCCTGTCGCTCGTGGTTCCCATCCTCGTGTCCGCCGTGATCGTCTTCCTCGCGAGCTGGATCATGCACATGGTGCTCCCGATCCATCGCTCGGACATGGCCCCGCTGCCCTCCGAGGACGAGGTGGCGGAGGCGCTTCGGAAGTTCAACATCCCGCCCGGCGACTACATGCTCCCGCGCCCCGGCGGGCCCGCGGCGATGCGCAGCCCGGAGTTCCTGGCCAAGATGAACAAGGGCCCGGTCGCGGTGATGACGTTCATGAAGCCCGGCCCCCCGAACATGGGCGCGAACCTGCTCCAGTGGTTCCTATACCTGGTCGTGGTCGGCGTGCTCGTCGCCTACGTCACCGGCCGCGCCGTCGGGCCCGGGGCGGACTACCTGCGCGTGTTCCGGTTCGCCGGGTGCACCGCGTTCGTGGCCTACTCGCTCGCGCTGTGGCAGGACTCGATCTGGTACCGGAGGGCCTGGAGCACCACGTTCAAGTACACGCTCGACGGCCTCGTCTTCGGCCTGCTGACGGCGGGCACGTTCGGCTGGCTCTGGCCCCGGTAGGGGGCGAGCGAGCCAAACCCCACGCGGGACGCCCGGAATGAGTATGGTGTAGCCGGCGCGAGGCTCCGCTGCGCGCCGCGATCACGCCGGCTCCGCACGCTCCGCTGCCCGGGGCACTCGAAGGGACACCGCATGGCAGGAACCAAACGACCATCGTTCCTCAAGTCGCAGAAGGAACAGAAGCGCAAGGCAAAAGCCCAGGAAAAGCGCGAGGCGCGCCAGAACAAGCGCGCGCGCGCCGCGGAGGCCGCCGCCGCCGGCGAAGCCGGGCCGGACTTCGCTGCGCCGCAGCCGGGCGCCGAGGCGGGGAGCGGGACCGGCGTGACGGAGTCGCCGCGCGAGTCGAAGAGCTGATCCGCCACTTTATCCGCTGGCCGGAATCGGCAGAGGAGCGGGAATGCCCGCGCGGCGCCGTGCCCGGTATCGCGCGCGGGCGCGGAGCGGGAGGACTTTGCTTCAGCCGCCGGATCTCTCCACGCGCGTCATCACGCCCATGGTGATCCGTACGCTGACCCGGTCCCCGGGCGTGAGTTGCTCGGGACAATCGCTCGCGCCCACGCGGCCGCGCAATGGCGGACCCGTCTCGCCGTCCAGTTCCACGAGCAGGTCCACGTAGCGATCCCCGTGGATCTCGAGCGGCAGCGCACCTCGCACCGTCCCGGTGCGGGTCTGGGGCAGGAGCAGGCTCACGCGGCGACGATGGGCGCCGGGCCAGTGCCCGTCAAGGTTGCGCGCGCGCCGTGGCTCGAGGCGGCCTCGCGCTGGATCGCTCCACTCGCAGCGGGCGCTCTGCCGCTCGCCGCGTTCCTCGCCGCGCTCGCTCCCGGCCTGCCCGCCGGCGACGCCGGTGAGCTCGTCACGGTGGCCGCGACGGGCGGCGTGGCGCACCCGCCCGGCTACCCGCTCTACACGATGCTCGCCGGACTCTGGCTCCACGCATTCCCGTTCGGGAATGTCGCCTGGCGGTTGAACGTGCTGTCGGCGCTGTGCGCGGCCGCCGCCGGCTCGGTCCTCGCGCTGGCGGTGCGACGTTCCACCGGTTCGAGCGTGGCGGGGGTGTTCGCGGCCTGGTCGTGGGCGCTGAGCGCGCAGGCGTTCCAGTACGCGCTCGTCGCCGAGGTGTTCTCGTTGAACGCGCTCCTCGCCGCCTGCGTGCTGCTGGCCGCGGTCTCGGCGCCCGCCGCCGGCTGCGTGGCGCTCGCGTTCCTGTGCACGCTCGCGCTCTCGCACCACCACACGCTGCTGCTTCTCGCGGGACCGGCGTTCGTCGTCACGGCGTGGCGTGCGCTCACCCCGGTCGCGCCCCGCGTGCGGCGGCTGCGGCGAATCGCCCTCGCGGGGCTCGCGGGGCTCCTTCCTCTCGCATGGCTGCCGTTCGCGAGCCGGCACGCCGGGGCCCTGATCTGGGGTGACGCCTCGAGCCTGCGGGGGTTCCTCTCGCTCCTCACGCGCGCCGAGTACGGGAGCTTCCGGCTCGACGCGTCCGGCGCGGGGCTCGGCCCGGGTTCCACGCACCTCTGGATGTTCGCACGCGCGTTGCCCGGCTCGCTCGGGCCGCTGTCTCTCGCGCTCGCGGCAGTCGGCGGCATCGCCCTCGCCACGGTGCCGCGCGGGCGCGCCCCGGCGCTCGCGCTCGCCCTCTTCCTCGTCGCTCAAGCGTGGTTCTTCACGCGCATCGGCTTCCCCGCGGACGTTCCCGACATCCTCGGTGTGGTGAGACGCTTCTACATCCTGCCCCTCCTCGTGCTCGCGTTCGTGGCGGGGGAGGGCGCGGCGTGGTGCCTCGCACGGTGGTCGTTCGTTGCGCGCGGCCGCGCGGCGCACGCCGTGCTCCCGGCGGCGGTTCTCGCCGCGGCGCTCCTCCCGGTCGCGACGGGGCGGCTCGCACCGCTGAGCCAGCGCGGCAACCGGTTCTCCGAGACGCTCGGGCGCGCGCTCCTCGCG
>CAYSWZ010000056.1:0-2935 GCA_964434945.1 uncultured bacterium
GGGGGGGGGGCTGGTGGCGCGCCACACGGGGCATCGCGCGGGTCGGGCCCCGTTCGCGCTTCCCTCCGTGCCCGCCCCGCGGCAGCCGCAGGTGTCCGAGCCCGCGAGGACTTTCGCTTCAAGCCACACCTCCCGATTGCCCCGCAGCAGGAGCAGCAGGAGCAGCAGACAATCGAACCAAAGCCTGCCCCGCCGACACCGCCGCCCGCTCCCCCACCAGCACCTCCGAAACGATCCCATCATGCATCACCGCCAGCTCGTTCTGCATCTTCATTGCCTCGACCACCACGACCGACTGCCCCGCCCGGACGACGTCGCCCGCCCGCACCCGCACCGCCACCACGACGCCCGGCATCGGTGCCGACACCGTCTCGCCACGTCCCGCCACGCGCGCGCCGGACGAGGCCTGCAACATCTTCTCGAGCGGATGCTTCACTTCGACCGGGATCACCATCCCGCGCAGTTCCACGTCGAGACCTTCCGCCGTCTGCGACACGCGCACGACGTGCGAGCGGCCGTCGATGAGCAGCGAGTACACCTCGCCGTCCGGGAGACGCACGAAATCGGCCTCGATGCGGCGGCCATCGGCCTCGAGGATCAGGTGCTCGCCCTCGGTGCGGAACGTGACCTCGGCCTCGCGGCCCTCGAGCGTGACCCAGAGCTTCAACTGCGGCCCCGGTCCCGGCCACGCCAGGTGTCCCGATCGGCCCACTTCCACGCCGACCTCGCCGCGGGATCCCCGCGGCGGGCGACCTGGACGCGCATGCGTTCGGCGCGATCGTGGAGCGCGGCGGCGAGCAGTGCCGCGTTCGCCGCTTCCGGCCCCGGTTTCAGCGCCTCCGGCCGCCAGTGCTCGTCCACGAACCGCGTCGACAGCTTGCCGGCGGCGAACTCGGGATGGAGCGCCAGCCAGGCGTGAAACGCGAGGTTGTGGTGCGGGCCCTCGAGGACGTACTCGTCGAGCGCGCGCACCAGCCGCCGGCGAGCCTGCTCGCGATCGGCGCCCCACACCACCAGCTTCGCGAGCAGCGAGTCGTAGAACACGGGCACGTCATAGCCGCGATAGATCCCGGAGTCGTTGCGCACGCCCGGCCCCTGCGGGAAGCGCACGCGCTCGATCCGCCCGACGCTGGGCATGAAGTTGCGGGCCGGGTCCTCGGCGATGATCCGCGCCTCCATGGACCATCCCCTGGGTGCGGGCGGGCGGTCGCCGAACGACAACTCGTCGCCCTCGGCCACGCGCAGCTGCTCCGCCACGAGATCGAGCCCGGTGACCATCTCGGTGACCGGGTGCTCCACCTGGAGCCGCGTGTTCACCTCGAGGAAGTAGAACCTGCGCTGCTCATCCAGGATAAATTCGACGGTCCCCGCCGACACGTAGCCGACCTGCCTCGCCACGCGACAAGCCGCCTCTCCGAACGCCCGCCGCGTCGCGTCGTCGAACGCCGGGCTCGGGGTCTCCTCCAGCAGCTTCTGGTGCCGTCGCTGCACCGAGCACTCGCGCTCGCCGAGGAACACGACGCGGCCGGTCGTGTCGGCGAGGATCTGCGCCTCCACGTGGCGCGGGCGCTCGATGAAGCGCTCGACGAACATGCGGTCGTCGCCGAACGCCGCCCCGGCCTCGCCGCGCGTGACGTCCCAGGCGGCGTCCAGCTCGGCGTCGGTCTTCACCACGCGCATGCCCTTCCCGCCTCCTCCCGCCGCGGCCTTGAGCATGAGCGGGTAGCCGATCTCCCTCCCGAACTTCCTCGCCTCGTCGCGCGAACTCACCGGACCGGGGGAGCCGGGCACGACCGGAACGCCGGCCGCCAGTGCCGCCTTGCGTGCGGCGAGCTTGTCGCCCAGCGCCGCGATCGTCTCCGGCGAGGGTCCGATGAACACGATGCCGGCCGCGGTGCACGCGCGTGCGAACGCCTCGTTCTCGGCGAAGAAGCCGTAGCCCGGGTGAATGGCGTCGGCCCGGACGCGCTTTGCGGTGTCGATCACCCGCTCGAGGTTCAGGTAGCTGTCGCGGGAGGGGCCCGGGCCGACGGGGTAGGCCTCGTCGGCCATGAGCACGTGCAGTGCGGTGCGGTCGGGTTCGCTGAAGATCGCGAGGCTGGTGCGCCCGGTCTCCCGCAGCGTGCGGAGGATGCGCACGGCGATCTCACCGCGGTTTGCGATCAGCACGCGCTGCAGGCGCGGCATCAGCCCTCCAGCACCACGCACGCGACGCCGAGCCCGCCGTCGTGCGAGATGGACAGGTGCGAGCGCGTGGCACCCATGGCGGTGAAGCGCTCGAGCGCGACGCCGGAGAGCCGCAGCAGCGGCACGTGTCCACCGGGCTGGACGACCTCGATCTGCGTCCAGCCGACGCCGCCGGCGATGCCGGTGCCGAGGGCCTTGCTGGCGGCCTCCTTGGCGGCGAATCGTGCGGCCAGATGCGGGAGGGGATCCTTGAACCCGCGGCAGTAGGCGAGTTCGTCGGGCGTGAACAGCCGCTTCTCCATGCGCTCGCCGAACCTCCGCAACGACTCGGCGATGCGTTCGACCTTGCAGACATCGATACCGATGCCACGGACGGGCACTGATCGCTCCTTCAGGCACGCGGAGAGGTGGCAGGCAGGGTGTCGAAGTGAGTGACTGTAGGGACGCCCGTTGTCGTCGGTCAAGGACGCGCGTTCGGCAGATGGTCGTAACTGCCGGCGCTGTGGCTGGTGCTCACACCTGCCGCTGCCGCGGGGCGGGCAGGGCGCTATCCTCGACGGGGCCCGTCGCTGCGCTCTCGCCCGTCTGCGGCGCGACCTGCCCACCCCGCTCTCGAACGTGCTGGTGCACAGAGCGGCAACACACTCGCCTCAATCGCGCGCCCTGCCCACCCCGCTCTCGAACGTGCTGGTGCTCAGAACGGCAACACGCTGGCCTCAATCGCGCGCCCTGCCCGCCCCGCGGCAGC
>CAYSWZ010000057.1:0-4879 GCA_964434945.1 uncultured bacterium
TCGAAACCGAACCACAGCGCGAGCCAGTTCCGGAGGCGCGACATGCGCGTCCCGTGCGGCCTACTGGATCCGGATGGTGTACGGCATGAGCGCGAGCATCGCTCCGGCCGGGAACGTCGCGACCCCGTACCAGTGCGCCAGTTCGCTCATGCCCGGAAGCCGGGAGTCGTCGTCGCTCGGCTCGTCGAACAGGCCGCCCAGCCACTTCTGGACGAACGTCCTGCGCGGCCGCGGGTAGACGTCCACCACGATGTCGGCATCCGGACTGATGTGCGCACGCTTGCGCGCCAGCTCGAACGCCTCGTACAGGCCACCGTATCGGTCGACGAGTCCGTGCCGTCGCGCGGCGAGCCCGGACCACACGCGCCCCTGCCCCACCGAATCCACGGCGGCCGGCGCCATCTTGCGGCCCTCGGCGACACGGCCCACGAACACGCGGTAGAACTGATCCAGACTCTGCTGGTACCGGGACATCTCGTCGGAGTCGAAGTCGCGGAACGGCGACAGCATCTCGGCGTGCTTGCCTCGCGACACCGTCTCGACGTTGAGCCCGAGCTTGTGGAACAGCCCCAGCACGTTCAACTTGCCGCCGAAGACCCCGATCGAGCCGGTGATGGTGGCGGGACCGGCCACGATGGCGTCCCCGGCGCAGGCCAGGTAGTAGCCGCCCGAGGCGGCCACGTCGCCCATGCTCACGATGACGGGCTTGTCGCGGCGGACCCTTCGCAGTTCCTGCCAGATCGCGTCCGACGCGTCGCCGGAGCCGCCGGGGCTGTCGATCCGGAGCACGACCGCGCGGACATTGTGCCGGCTGCGGATGTCCTGCAGCGCTTCGACCAGGGTTCGATCGCCGACGGCACGGCCGCCGAACGCCCCCTCGCGGCTCTTGCCGTCCACGATCTCTCCCTCGGCCACGAGCAGGGCGATGTGCTCTCCATTGCCGGTGCCCCCTTCCTGGGCGTAGCGCGTGAACGATGCGGTCGGATGGCGGGTGCCGCCGGCGTGGGCGGCGAGCGAATCCACCTCGGCCTCGGCGAGCAGCGTGTCGAGCAAGCCGTGCTGGCGCGCCTCGCGCGAGGTGTACGGCCCGTCGTCGATCAACTGGCGGACGGCATCGCGTGACAGGTGGCGTGCGCTGGAGAGGGAGTCGACGAGCAGCGAGAACTCGTCGTCGAGCAGCGATTCCATCGCGGCGCGCGCATCGGGCGACAGCGAATTGCGCGTGTACTGTTCGACCGCCGACTTGTAGCGGCCGACATGGGCGAAGTTGGGACGGATCCCGAGCTTCTCGTAGGCGCCCTGCATGAACATGGCCGAGGCGGACAGCCCGTCGAGCTGCAGCGTGGACACGGGCGGCATCGCGAGCGTGCCCGCCGCCGCGGCGAGCAGGTACTCCTTCTCGCCGCCGCCGTTCAGGCTCGCGTACACGCGCTTCCCGGACGCACGGAACGCTCGCACGGCGCCGCACATCTCGTAGACGCGCGCCCAGCCCCAGTCGAGTCCGTCCACGTGCAGCACGAGCGCGGACACCGAACGATCGTCGGCAGCGTTGCGAACGGCGAACATGAGGTCGTGAAAGGTCGGGCGCTCGCGGCGGAGGAAGTCGAACGACAGCGTCGGCGCCGGCGGCCCCTCGTCCACCTGGGTCGGCACGTCGAACAGCAGCACGCGCGGGGCGATCGTCGCGTGCAGCGGGCGGCGCCAGTGGATCGCCACGTTGAGCACGAGGGCGCCGAGGGCGGTGAACGCCAGCAGGAGGACGAACGCGCGCAGTCGAGGATGCATCGGGGTCTCCGGACGGGTCGGGGCGGAACACGCGGAGGATGCCACAGCCGGGCGCCCCGTGCAGTGGCGCGCCGGCGCCGCCTAGAAGGCGCGGCGCAGCTCGAGCGAAAAGTAGAGGCTGGTCGCGTCCTGCGAGGGATCCTCGTGCTGCTCGAACCGCTCTCCCCCCGACACGCGCGCACGGATTCCACCCGGGAGGCCCACGTCGGCGAACAACTCGAACTCGAGGAACAGGTACGACGAGTGGAGGTCCGGGTCGGCCAGCGACACGCTGGATTCCGAGCGTTCGTACTCGCGCCAGCCCGCCGCAGGCGTGAACGACCACCAGTCGCCGGCGTGCAGCCGTTCGGCCTCGATCACACCCGCGACCTCGCGGTAGCGCTCGGAGGGAACCCGCGGCGCGAGGAGCCATGCGAAGCGCGGCCCCGCGCGCAGCCCCCAGTCGTGCGCGAGGCTCCAGCGGAGCGATGGGCTCAAGGTCCAGGATTGGTAGTCGAAGTACGCGCTCGTGTCGGGCTGGTCGTACCGGTAGCCCTCCACCGACACCCACAGCTCGGCGGTGAGCGTCGGATGCAGCTGCACGAACGCGCTCCCGTCCGCACGGCCGCTCCAGAACTGGTCCCTCGTCGAGGGTGTCTCGTAGAGCGTCTGCCGGCGGTCGACCTGCGCATCGATCGCGGCCGCCCCACTGGTGGGCAGCAGGCGGCGCAGCGTGAGCGCGCCATGCTGCTCGACGTGGTCGCGGATCACCGAATCCGGGAACGCGCGCACGTCCGCGCCATAGCCCAGCTCCCAATCCCACGGCGAGCCGAGCGGCGTGTGCGTCCAGCGCAGCCAGGCGCGGCCGGCATTGCGGTCGAGTGCGATCACCTCCGAGGTGCCGCGGGTGCGGTACCAGTCACCACCCGCGAGCAGCTCCCAGGCGTCCGAGCCATCCAGTGACGTGCGGCGCACGCGGCCCTCGGGACGAAAGCGCAGTTCACTCTGGTCCCCGCCGAACGAGCGGTCGCGTCGGACATCCAGCTCCGGCGTCAGCGAGAGTCTCCAGCCGTCGCCCGGCTCGCCACGGAGATCCAACCGCGTGTAATTGCGCAGCAGGTGGTCGCCAGCGGTCGCCTCCTCGATGAGCGCGTAGCGGCCGCCCGGCGCGAACGGCCCGGCCGCGCCCAATGCCGCGAGGGCCGCGGTCCGGTACTCGGGCGAACCGGTGAGCCGGCGGCCGGTGAACGTGGTGTCGTCGAACGTGTCCTCGTAGAAGCGCTCGTTCGTCACGTCCGACGTGCCACCGAGCTCGATCCGGACATAGTCGGAATCCGGCTGCTGCGCCCGTGCGGTCCCCGGGACGAACGTGAACAGCAACAGCGCGAGGGCCACACCCGGGCCGCGGCGCTCGTTCCTCCGGGCGCCGCTCGTGGGGGGCGCGGCGCACGGAGCGTGGATCAGCGGCGCCCCGGCACGGTCGTGCCGCGGATCGCGCGGTAAGCCTGCTCGCGCGCCATGCGTGTCAGCCGCAGCGCCACGCGCGGGTGCCCCGCCTGCGCCTCGGTCTTGGCATGGAACTGCACGTTGTCGGCGTTGGCGAGAAGCTGCCGGGAGCGCTCGTCGGCACCCGTGCCCACCAACTCGTGCGCGCGTGCCAGCTCGTCGTCGGTGCGCTGGAGCGCGTGCTCCACCGTGTCGTCGAACGAATCGGTGGCGTTACAGAGCTGGAGCGCACGCAGGACGCGCTCGCGGGCGCTCATCGTCAGCTGGAGCGCGGCCAGGTACCGGGTCTCGGAGTACGCCAGCTCCGCACGGGACTGCATGTCGAGCGCGGTGCGGAGCATTTCGCGCGGCGCGGGCAGGTCGCACGGCGCCAGGCGGTCGCGGGCACGGTCGAGGACTTCGCGCGTGCGCGTGAGTTGGTCCTGGACGCGGCCCGGATCGGGCAGGCCCTTCAGCATCGCCACCGCGCGGTCGGCGTGAACTCGGGCGTCGAGCGTGGCCCGCGCCGCGGCGAGGTAGCGCGCCTGGGAGAAATACTGCCGGGCGATGGCCTGGATCTGGACGGCCTGATCCACCTCGGCCGCCGCCATCGGATTGGGCGTCACGGCGAGGAGATCCTTCGCCTGCTGGATGCGGCGGTCGGTGACGTCGAGGGCGTCCTGAACGCGCGCGGGATCCGGCGGCGGGAGCTGCGCCAGGGCGGGGCCTGCGACGGCTATTCCCAGGGCGAGCACAATCGTCGCCGGAAGGGTGCGGAAGCGGGACATCATCTTCGGGAGTCTCCCTCAGCGGGCGCCGCGGGCCCTGGGCGGGAGGGGCCGGCAGGTCGTCGGCGCCGAGAAGTAGCACCCGGCGTGCCCGGCGGCCGAGTCGATGGACAAGTGCGCATGCCATTGCACGACAGTCACTTGGGCAATCGGCTCGTCCGGGTGAATCGCCCCGGCCGAGCCGGGGTGGACCCGCAGGGACGGTCTTGCCCCGGCGGCTGGACGCACGGGGGCACGGGGCCGCGGGCAGGACAGGGCGTCCGGAAAAGCGAAAAGCCCCGCCCGGTGACCCGGACGGGGCTTCGCAGGAATTAAGGGGCAGCGACCTACTCTCCCACCCAGTCTCCCGGGCAGTACCATCGGCGCTGGAGGGCTTAACTTCTCTGTTCGGAATGGGAAGAGGTGTTTCCCCTCCGCCAACGCCACCCCAATTTCATATTTTAATCGACAACCGACTGAGACGCTGGACACACACGTTGAAGCGCCTAAGAAATACCGGCCAAGCCTCTCGGGCTATTAGTACGGGTCGGCTGAAGTCCTTACGGACCTTACACCTCCCGCCTATCGACGTCGTAATCTCCGACGGCCCTTACAGACACGAAGTCTGGGATCCCTCATCTTAGGGTGTGTTTCGCGCTTAGAGGCTTTCAGCGCTTATCACTTCCGAACATAGCTACTCGGCAGTGCTCTTGGCAGAACAGCCGATACACTAGAGGTTCGTTCGCTCCGGTCCTCTCGTACTAGGAGCAACTCCCCGCAAGGATCCTACGCCCACGATGGATAGGGACCGAACTGTCTCACGACGTTCTGAACCCAGCTCACGTACCGCTTTAATGGGCGAA
>CAYSWZ010000058.1:0-12203 GCA_964434945.1 uncultured bacterium
CGTCCCGAGCCGGCGGTCGGTGACGCGGAACTTCTCGAACGCCCAGCGCGGGATCTTCACCACGCAGTAGTCGAGCGACGGCTCGAAGCACGCCGGCGTCTTGCGGGTGATGTCGTTCGGGATCTCGTCCAGCGTCAGGCCGGCCGCGAGCATGGCGGAGATCTTCGCGATCGGGAATCCGGTCGCCTTGCTCGCGAGCGCCGAGCTGCGCGAGACGCGCGGGTTCATCTCGATCACCCGCATCTCGCCGCTGCCGGGGTGCACCGCGAACTGGATGTTGCAGCCGCCCGCCTCGATCCTGATCGCGCGAATGATGCGGAGCGCCGCGTCGCGCATGTCCTGGTAGCAGCGGTCGGACAGCGTCTGCGCCGGGGCCACGGTGATGGAATCGCCCGTGTGCACGCCCATGGGATCGAAGTTCTCGATCGAGCACACGATGACCACGTTGTCGCGGCGGTCGCGCATGACCTCGAGCTCGAACTCCTTCCAGCCGAGCAGGCACTCCTCGATGAGGATGCTGCCGTTGGGGCTGGCGGCGATGCCGATGCGCGCCGCCTCGCGCAGGTGGCGCCGGTCGTGCACGAGCCCCGAGCCCTGGCCGCCGAGCGTGAACGACGAGCGGATCACGAGCGGATAGCCCAGCTGCTCGCCCAGCGCCACCGCATCCGCCACGGTCGTGGCATAGCCCGACTTGGGTAGCTGGAGCCCTGCCTTCTCCATCGCCTTCTTGAACAGGTCCCGGTCCTCCGCCGTCTCGATCGCCGCGAGCGAGGCGCCGATCAGCTGCACGTCGTACCGCGCGAGCGCGCCGGAGTGCGCGAGCGCGACCGCGAGGTTCAACGCGGTCTGGCCGCCGAGCGTGGGCAGCAGCGCGTCCGGGCGTTCCTTGGCGATGATGGCCTCGGCGATCTCGGGAATGAGCGGCTCGACGTAGGTGGCATCGGCGAACTCGGGATCGGTCATGATCGTCGCCGGGTTCGAGTTGAGCAGCACGACCTCGTACCCGAGACTCTTCAATGCGCGGCAGCCCTGCGTGCCGGAGTAATCGAACTCGCATGCCTGCCCGATCACGATCGGCCCCGCGCCGAGGACCATGATCTTCTGGATGTCGGTCCGGTGCGGCATCAGCGCTGCCCCTTCGCGCCGTCGCCGCCCGCGGCGGCAGCGCGGGCGCGGGTGCTCGCCGGACGGGACGGCCCGGGCCCCGGGTGGGCCGGGCGGGCGCGCTTCCGCCCCTGGCGCGCGATGGCGTCGGCGAACGCCCGGAACCAGATCCGCGAATCGTGCGGGCCGGGGCTCGCCTCGGGGTGGTACTGGCACGAGAGCACCGGGAGCTTCCGGTGGACCATGCCCTCGAGCGTGCCGTCGTTGCCGCTCCAGTGCGTCAGTTCGAACTCGCCCGCCGCGAGCGTACCCTCGTCCACGCGGAAGCCGTGGTTCTGGCTCGTCACCTCGACCACGCCGGTGCGGCGGTCGATCACCGGGTGGTTCGCGCCCCGGTGCCCGAACTTGAGCTTCCGCGTCCGCGCTCCGAACGCGAGCCCGAGCAACTGGTGGCCGAGGCAGATGCCGAGCGTGGGCGCCTCCAGCGCCACGGTCCGCGCGGTCTCGATCGCGAAATCGAGCGGCTCCGGATCGCCCGGCCCGTTCGACAGCAGCACGCCGTCGGGCTCGAGCGCCAGCACGTCCCTGCCGCTCGTCCGGGCCGGCAGGACGCGCACGCGGAAACCCTCGGCGCGCAGCCGGCGCAGGATGTTGTACTTGACTCCGTAGTCGCACACCACGACGAGCGGCTTGTCGCGGTCGGCCGCCGGCTCGCCCGCAACCGGGCCGGCGGCGCCCCACCAGTAGGGCTCGAGGCAGGTGACCACGTCGGCGAGCGCGAGGCCCTCCATGCGCGGGCTCCGGCGCGACTTTTCGATGAGCTCATCCGGATTCGCGTTCGCGAACGTGGACAGGCAGCCGCGCATGGTGCCCGTCTCGCGCAGGTGCCGGGTGAGCGCGCGCGTGTCGATGCCGGAGATGCACGGCAGGCCCTGTTCGCGCAGCAGGGCGTCGAGCGTGCCGGTCGAGCGCCAGTTGCTCGGCACCTCGCACAGGTCGCGGCACACCATCCCCTGCGCGCGGAGCCCGCTGCTCTCGAAGTCCTCGGCGTTCACGCCGTAATTGCCGATGAGCGGGTAGGTGAAGACGAGGATCTGGCCACAGTAGGACGGATCCGACAGCACCTCCTGGTAGCCGCTCATCGCGGTGTTGAACACCACCTCGCCGGTGGTCTCCACCTCGGCGCCGTGCGCATCGCCACGGAACACGCGCCCGTCTTCCAGAGCCAACACGGCGGTGCGTGACGTCATCGCGTTGCCTCACTCGCCACGAGGGCGGAAGCGACCTCGACGCCGCTCGCGACGTGGGTGAAGCGGCCGAGGAGCATGGTCGCGAGCACCCGGCCGCGCAGCTGCCAGCCGGCGAACGGCGTGTTGCGGCCCTTGCTGAAGAATGCCTCCGGCTCCACGGTCCACTCGGCCGCCGGGTCGAACAGGACGAGATCCGCCTGCGAACCGGGCTCGAGCGTCACCTCGGGGAGCCGGAACGCGCGGCGCGGCGCGTCGGTCCACCGCTCCAGCGCGCGCGCCAGCGTCAGGTGCCCCGGCGCGACCAGGTGGGTGATCGTGAGCGCGAGCGCCGTCTCCAGCCCGACGATGCCGAACGGCGCGTCCGTGAACGGCCGCGATTTCTCGTCCGCCGTGTGCGGCGCGTGATCCGTGCTGAAGCAATCGATCGTCCCGTCGGCGATGGCCGCGATGCACGCCTCGCGGTCCGCTTCCGAGCGAAGCGGCGGGTTCATCTTGGCGTGCGTGTCGTAGTCCCCGACCGACTCGTCGGTCAAGACCCAGTAGTGCGGACAGGTCTCGCCGGTCACGGCCAGGCCGCGCCGCTTCGCGTCGCGGAGCGCGTCGAAAGAGGCGGCTGCAGAAAGATGCGCCAGGTGCACGCGCCCACCCGTCAGCTCGGAAAGGTCCGCGTCGCGCCGGCACATGACGCTCTCGGCCGCGCCCGGGATACCGCGGAGCCCGAGCCGCGTGGCGGTGAAGCCCTCGTGCATCACCCCGTCGCCCTTGAGCGAAGGGTCCTCCTCGTGACAGATGATGGGCAGGCCCGTGGGCCGGGCGTACTCGAGCGCGCGGCGCATGACCGCGGCGCTCGCGATCGGATGGCCGTCGTCGCTGAACGCCACCGCGCCCGCCTGGGCGAGCGCGTCGAGCGGCGCCAGTTGCTCGCCCTTCTGCGCCATGGTGACGGCGGCGATGGGGAGCACGTTGCAGTGTCCCGCCGCCTCGCCCCGGTGCCGGACCCACTCGACCCACGCGGCCGTGTCCACGACCGGATCCGTGTTGGGCATGCAGGCGATGCTGGTGAAGCCGCCCGCCGCGGCCGCGCGCGTGCCGGTCTCGATGGTCTCCTTGTTGGCCTGGCCCGGTTCCCGCAGGTGCGCGTGCAGGTCCACGAGGCCCGGGGCAATGACCGCCCCGTGCGCATCGAGCACGCGCGCGAACGCGCCCGCGTGCGCCGGGGCCGGCACGACCACGCCGTCCTCGACGGCGAGCGTGGTGCGTTCGCCGGTGCGCCAGTGCGTCACGTTCCTGAACAGCGTCAGCGCGCTCACCGGGCAGCCACCTCGGCGGTGAAGCCGTGCGGCTTCCGGGTCGCGTCGGCGCAGCGCTTGAGCACGGCGCAGCGCACCGCCACGCCGTTCGCCACCTGCGCCAGGATGCGCGAGCGCGGCCCGTCCGCCACCTCGTGCGCCAGCTCCACGCCACGATTGACCGGGCCCGGGTGCATCACCACCGCGTGCGGCGCCATGAGCCCCACGCGCCGCGGGGACAGCCCCCACAGGCGCGCGTACTCCCCGAGCGAGGGCAGCAGCCCCTTTTCCATCCGCTCGCTCTGAAGGCGGAGCGCCATGGCGGCATCGACGCCGGCGAGCGCCTCGTCGAGCGAGGGCGCCACCTCGCAGCCCAGGTCCTCCACGTCCGCCGGCATCAGCGTGCCCGGCCCGCATACGGTGACGCGAACGCCGAGCGTGGTGAGCCCGGCGATCGCCGAGCGCGCGACGCGCGAGTGCGCGATGTCGCCGACGATGGCGAGCCGTCGGCCCTCGAACCGGCCCTCCCACGCGTCCTGCAACGTGAGCAGGTCCAGCAGGCCCCGGGTCGGGTGCTCGTGCATGCCGTCGCCCGCGTTCACCACGCCGATCGTGCTCAACTGGCGCGCCAGCCATGCGGGCGCTCCGGAGGACGGATGCCGCACCACGACGAGCGCCGCGCCCATGGCCTCGAACAGCCGCACCGTGTCGAGCAGCGTCTCGCCCTTGTTGAGCGAACTGGCCGCGCTCGCGAACACCACCGTGTTGGCGCCGAGTCGCTGCGCCGCGATCTCGAACGACGTGCGCGTGCGGGTCGAGTCCTCGATGAACGCGAGCACGATCGTCACACCCGCCAGGTCCTTCCGATTCGGCTCGCCCGCGGCGAGCCAGGTGCGCTCGCGCTCGCTCTCGACGAGCAGCGCGAGCAACGCCTCGCGCGACATGCCCTCGAGCCCGAGGAAGTGGCGCAGGTCGGAGGCTCCGGCGGGTGCCCCGGGGCGGGCGGGTGGGGCGACCTGCTCCGGGGTCGCAACACCCGCGAGCACATGGCGATGCGTCGCGGCCGGAGGGGCGTCCTCCGTTGCGCGAGGGGTAGAAAAAATCCCGGCGCCAGCGGGCGTCGGGGCATGCGAAAGCGACAGTGTCGTCATGACCGGTCTCCTGGCGGACTCTCGGGACCGCCTTAAGGGTGGAGTTCTGGCACGAACCGGCAGGGACTTTAGGGGATGTGGCGGCCCGGTTCAAGCCTGCGCGCAGGTCGGCCGCGGAACCCACGGAATCGTGCGGCACTGCAACGTCGGGAGCATCGACCGGGCCCGGGCGTTCGGCTAGCATCCGGCCCGGATCAGCCGGCTGCCCACGGACGACCGCTCCTCACGGGCAGGCCTGCCTCAACCGGGAGGTGCGCATGGGCCGGTGGCGCGATCGTGGTGGCGTGGCGGGCGCGATGATTCTGGTGCTCGGCACGGTGGTGTGGCTCCTCCCCGCAACGGCGAGCGCGTGGACCTGGGGGTCGTCTGCAGGTCCCTCCTCGCACCAGTTCTCCCGGATCCCGTCGATCGCCTCCGCTCGCACACACTCGCGCGCACAGGTGCTCGAGGGCGCGACAGTTCGGGCCGCGACGGCGCGTCCCGGCGCGTCGCCGGCGGCGGTGACTTCCGTGCCCGATGGCGCCAACGGCCAGTACTTCGCGTGGTCGGACCCCCGCGACGGCCAGGGCGACATCTACCTCACGCGCGTCACCAACACCGGCACGGTCGCGACGGGGTGGCCCGCGAGCGGCCTTGCCATCTGCACCGCGCCCGGACTCCAGGACTCGCCGGTGCTGTTTCCCGACGGTGCCAACGGGGTGATCATCGGCTGGGAGGACTTCCGCTCCAGCGATCTCACCCCCGACGCGTACGCCCAGCGAGTCAGCTCCGCCGGCGTGCCGCAGTGGACCGCGAACGGCGTCAAGGTTCTCGACGGAACGCTGGTCGAGAACAACATTGTCGGGGCCGCGGATGGGACGGGTGGCGTCCTGGTCGCGTGGGACCACAGCAACGGCTCCGACCTCGATATCTACGCGGTGCGCTACGACGCCAGCGGAGCGCTCCCCGCCGGCTGGAGTGCCTCGGGCAACGCGGTCTGCACCGCCGCCCAGGACCAGATTCATCCCGCCCTCACCGCCGGCGCCTCCGGATCCGCGATCGTCTCCTGGGTGGATGACCGGGCCACCCCCGCACCCGCGCAGGTCTTCGCGCAGAGGCTCAACGGCGCCGGCGTGGCGCAGTGGACTGCCAACGGCATCCAGGTGAACGGGGCCTTCGGGCTCCCGCTCTCGACGCTTGCGACGTCGGATGGCGCGGGCGGCGCGATCGTGGTGTGGGAGGACGCGCTCGGCGTGCTGGCACAGCGGGTCGATGGCACGGGCCTGCCGCTGTGGAGCCCCGGCGGGGTCACGCTGGTGCCCACGGGCCCCAACTTCTCCACGGTCGTACCCGACGGACTCGGTGGCGCCATCGCGGCGGGGATAGGGTTTTCCGGGATCCTCGCCCAACGCGTGGACGCGACGGGAACCATCCAGTGGGGTGCGAGCGGAACCGCGGTGTCCACCCAGCTCGCCATCGAGTTCGACGTTGTCCCCGACGGCTCCGGCGGCGCCTGGTTCACCTCGGATCCGTTCAGCCTGACGACGAACGAGAGCGACATCACCGCCCAGCACATCGGGCCCGGCGGGGCTCCGGCGTGGGGTGCGAACGGCGCCAGCGTCTCGGCCGCCGCAGGGAACCAGATGCAGCCGATGATCGAGCCCGACGGCGCGGGCGGGGTGACGATCGTCTGGGTCGACCAGCGCTCGCTGGGATCCGACCTCTACGCGCAACGCCTCAACAGCTCCGGCACGCCGCTCCTCACGGCCGACGGCGTGCCCGTGATCGTGGATCCCGGCGCGCAGTCCAGCTCGTTCACTATCGCCGATGGGTCGGGCGGCGCGATTCTCGTCTATAGCGAGAAACTGGCGGGCAGCTACCGTGTCCGCGCGCGCCATTTCGCTTCCAGCGGCTCGCCGACGGGTGCGAGCGTTCCGGTCAGCACGTTGACCGGCGGCGACCTCCTCGAGTCGGCGGAGTCGGACGGAGCCGGGGGAGCACTGGTGTCGTGGAGCCACAACTCGGGGACCGGCTTCCAGTCGTGGGCGCAACGCCTGGACGGGTCGCTGACCCCGCAGTGGACCGCGACCGGCGTGATGCTGTCACCGGCGACGGGCTTCAGCTTCGGCTCGAGCATCATCCCCGACGGGAGCGGCGGCGCGGTCGCGGCATGGACCGAGCAGTCGGGCACGCCGGACGTCTACGTCCAGCGACTGTCCGCGGCGGGCGTGGCGCAGTGGACCGCGGGCGGAGTCGCGATGGGATCCGGAGGATCGACCTCCGGAACCACCCTGGTCCCGGCCGCGGGCGGCGGCGCGATCGTCGCGTTCGGTGACTATTCGGTGCCGGGAGGCGTGTTCGCGCAGCGGCTCGACGGCACCGGGGCTCCGCAGTGGGGCGCCACCCCACTCCAGATCCTGGGTCACGCCGGGGCCACTGCCCCCAATCCGCGCGCGGTCACGGATGGCGCGGGCGGGCTGATCGTACTCGCGAACTACGACAGCCTCGACGCCGTGAGCAACAACCTCGTCGCCAGCACGCTCCAGGCACAGCGCGTGAACGCGGCGGGAGCGATTCAGTGGGGCGCGGCGGGCACCGTGGTCTGCAGCGTGGGCGCCCTCGCGAACGCGGAACACCTGCTGTCGGACGGCGCGGGCGGCGCGATCGCGGCCTGGTCGGACGGCCGCGGCGGGCTCTATGACATCCGCGCCCAGCGGGTGAACGGCGCGGGCGCGGCGCAGTGGACCGCGAACGGCGTCCAGTTGTGCGGCGCCGCGAACGACCAGTTGCTGGACGCCCTCGTCCCCGACGGCTCCGGCGGCGCGGTGCTGGCGTGGAGCGACGAGCGCTCCGGCGTGAGCGACGTGTACGCGCAGCGCGTCAACGCCGCCGGCGCGGCCCAGTGGACGGCCGACGGCGTCACGGTCTGCAATGCGAGCGGCGGGCAGTTCCAGGCCGCGGAGACCGGTGATGGGACGGGCGCGACGATCCTCAGCTGGACCGATGATCGCGCGGCAGGGACGCGCTACATCTACACGCAGCGCCTGACCGCCGGCGGCGCGCCCGCGTGGACGGGGAACGGCGTCGTGCCGGCACTGCGTTCGCTCGTGAGCGCCAGCGCCACGGCGAAGTCGGTGACGCTGGTGTGGTACTCGGCCGATCGGATCACGGCGACGGTGGAGCGCCAGACGTCGACCAGCGACTGGGCGGCGATCGGGACGGTGACCTCCGACGCCGACGGGGTCATGTCGTTCGAGGATCGTACGGTGACTCCCGGCGATCATGTCGGCTACCGCCTCGGAGTCGGTGCGCCCGGCAACCTCTCGTGGTTCGGCGAAGCGTGGGTGGACGTGCCGGCGGAACTGGCGCTCGCACTCGAGGGCACCCGGCCGAACCCGGTCGAGCGCGAGTTCGTGGTCGCGTTCACGCTGCCCGCGGCGGCGCCGGCGACGCTCGAGGTATTCGACCTCGCCGGTCGATCCGTCTTCACGCGATCGCTCGCCGGGCTCCCGCCCGGCCGGCACGTGCTGGACCTGGGAGCCACGCCGCGGTCCGGGCTCTACTTCCTCCGCCTTCGCCAGGGCGGACACGAGGTGAGCCTGCGTGCGGTGGTCGCGCGCTAGACCCGCTCCCCGGGTAGAGGAATGGCGCGTGCGCTCCCACCGGGCGCACGCGCCTCGCTACAGCAGCGTCCCGCGCAGCGTGATGCTGGCGATCGAGAAGTAGATGACGATCCCGGTCACGTCCACGAGCGTGGCCACGAACGGTGCGGAAGCGCTCGCGGGGTCGAGCCCCGCACGCCGAAGCAGGAACGGCAGCATCGAACCCGACAGTGTGCCCCACGTGACCACGCCCACCACGGACAGGCCGATCGTGGTGGCCACCACCAGGAAGTGGTCGCCGTACGAGTGGAAGATCGCGTGCCACAGCACGACGCGCGAGAACCCGATCAGGCCGAGGATCGCGCCCATCAGGAGCCCGCTGAAGAGCTCGCGGTGGATGACGCGCCACCAGTCCGCGAGCTTGACCTCACCGAGCGCCATGGCGCGGATCACCAGCGTCGAGGCCTGCGACCCGGAGTTGCCGCCGCTCGAGATGATGAGCGGGATGAAGATGGCCAGCACGACGGCGCGCGAGATCTCCGCCTCGAAGCGGGCCATGGCGGTGGTGGTGAGCATCTCCGACAGGAACAGCGCCGCCAGCCAGACGACGCGCTTCTGCACCATCTTCGGCAGCGAGATCGCCAGGTAGGGCGCGTCGAGGGCCTCGGTTCCGCCGATCTTCTGGATGTCCTCGGTGGCCTCCTCCTGGATCACGTCGACGATGTCGTCCACCGTCACGATGCCCTGCATGTGCCCCTGGCCGTCCACGACCGGGATGGCCTGCAGGTCGTGCGCAGCGAACAGCCGGCCGAGTTCCTCCTGGTCCATGTCGCCGCGCGCCGTCACCAGCTCGGTGGACATGATGTCGCGCACGGTGCGATCGGCGGCGGCCGCGAACAGCTCGCGCAGCGAGACCACGCCCACCAGGCGCTGCTCGCTGTCGTTCACGTACACGTAATAGACGTTCTCGAGGTGCTCGCGCGCCTGCTTGCGCAGGTAGCTGATCGCTTCGTCCACGCTCACGTCGGCGCGAACGCGGGCGAATCGCGGGTTCATGAGTCCGCCGGCCTCGTCCTCGGCGTAGGCCATGAGCGCCATGACCTCGCGCCGTGTCGGCTCGTCGAGGAGCGCCAGCAACGCCTCGCGCTCGTCGTCGTCGGTCTCCTGCACGACGTCGGCCGCGTCGTCGGGCGGGAGCAGGCGCATCCACGACCGCCGCTGATCGGCGGGGATTGCGAACAGGAGCTCGAGCTGGTCGCGAGCCGTGAGCCCGAGGAAGAAGTCCTCCGCCTCCGGCCGCGGGAGGTCGAGGAACGCTTCGAGGCGATCCTCCGGCGAGAGGAGCCGCCAGGTCTCTCGCAGATCGTCGGCGGCGAGGCCCGAATCGTTCTCGGCTTCGCGACGCAGGCTGGTCATGGGCTTGCTCCGCGGGTGGGGTCGGGTGGGAGTCGCCGGGAGGCGCTTCGCCGCAACCTACCGTGCGCCGAGCGCGAGCGTCCAGCGCTAATCACCCGAAGTCTGCCGCCGGTCCCGAGCAACGCCCGCTGGCTTCAACTTCCCGGCGTGCTGCCCTCCGCGGGCGAGAACATCACCACGACCGACAGTTCCTCGGAGATGTCGAGGAAGTGATGCTCCACGCGGGCGGGCACGAACACGACCGAGCCGGGCTCGACCGCTCGCGATTCGGCGCCCACTCGGATCCGCGCGCGGCCGCGCACCACCAGGTAGGCCTCGTCCTCGGTGTGCGGCCGCTGCGGATCGGTGCCGCCGGCGGGCAGCACGTAGAGACCGAGACTCATGGACGGCCGCCGCAGGAACTCGTGATAGAGCGCCCGGTGCGCACGCCTGCGCAACTCGATGTCGGCGAGCTCGAATGCTTCCATGAAAGAGTCCTCCGTCCGCATGAGTCCTCTGTTCGGCGCTAGGGCCGGCGTGCGGGCACCGTGCCCGCACCCGCGCCGGTGCCCGGGTGGGCCGCAGCGCTTCGGGCCGCCGGCCGCGCGGTGGTGATGGTCACGACCGCGGCCAGCACCACGGCGGCCGCGGTGAACGTGCGCGGTGTCAGCGACTCTCCGCCGATCGCCCAGCCGAGCGCCATGGCGACGACCGGGTTCACGAACGCGTAGGTCGCGACGATTCCGGGAGCGACGCGGCGGAGCAGATAGAGGTAGGCGCCGAAGCCGAACACCGAACCGAACACGACGAGGTAGCCGAGCGACCACCACGCCGACGGGCGGGTGGCCGAGGCATTCCAGTGTCCGAAGTCGCCCGCGCCTGCGGACAGGAGGAGCACCGCGAGCCCGCCGACCGTGAGACCGATCGCCGTGGACACGAGCGGGGAGCGGGGCATGGGCGCGCGCCGCGACCAGAGCGAGCCCCAAGCCCAGGACAGCGATCCGAGAACCGGAACGAGTGCCCAGACGGGCTGGATCGGGGCGTCCGGACGGCCCGCGAGACCGGGACCGATGAGGAGCGCGATCCCCGCGAAGCCGAGCACGAGTCCGAACAGCGCCTGCCGGCCCGGCGGCGCCGCGTCGCGCCCGAGCGAGGACAGGAGCGCCATCCAGAGCGGGATGGTCGAGACGAGGAGCGCCACGAGCCCGGACGGGACGTGCGCCACGCCGAGCGTCACCGACGCGTTGCCGATGCCGGGCAGCAGGAGCCCGATGAGCGCGGCATTCCGCCATTCGACGCCGCGCGGCCAGCGCGCGCCGGTGGCGGCCGCATGCACCAGGAGCAGCACGCCCGCGAGCAGGAGCCGGAGCGCGCACATGAGGAGTGGCGGGATGTCCGCAATCGCGTAGCGGATGACGAGGAACGTCGAACCCCAGACGCACCAGATGCACGCGAACGACAGCGCGACGAGCAGGCGGTCGTGGCGCGCGGTCCGCTCAGGCACGGAGCTTCTCCTTCAACGGCACGGGGTCCACGGGGATCGCCCAGTGTTCCTTCAACGTCTCGAGTGCGATGGTGCTCTGCGTCGAACGCACCGTGCTGATGGCGCCGAAGCGTTCGCGCAGCAGGCGGCCGAGTGCCTCGGGGTCCTTGACGCGCACCTTCACCAGGTAGCTGTCCTGACCCGCCACGTGATGCACCTCGAGCACCTCGGACTCCGCCGCGAGCGATTCGCCGGTGGAGATCTCCCCGGGATGCTCGTCGCTGCGAACCAGGACGAAGGCGAGGAGAGAGCGATCGATGGCGCGCGGATCGAGTTGCGCGCCGTAGCCGCGGATCACGCCGTCGCGCTCGAGCCGCCGCACGCGCTCGAACACCGCGCTCGGCGCCATCCGGACGGCGCGCGCGAGGTCCGCGTTCGAGGTGCGGCCGTCCTTCTGGAGGATCTCCAACAGTCTGCGGTCGATGGCATCGAGATCGTCGAGCATGGCATCACCTCCGGGTCAGTCTAGATGATGCTTCTGGATATCGGCAGGTTCAAGAGAATAGTCATAAGATAATCGCGATAATTGCAGAATATTCTTCGCCATTCCTCGAGATGAATGCCCAAGCCTCATCCACGAAACGCCCGAACCGCCCGTCGAACGCGGCTCGAATCGGCGCCGGCCCCCGCCCCGCCTGCCCCACCCCGAACATCATTCGCGCTCCCCGCCCCCTCTGCCCCGCGAGGTTCGGCCTCACCGCTCCCGCACTCGTGCGCGCCGGCCGACCCGCCCGCGCCGCAATCGCCGGGAGCGCAGCGATTCGCCGCACAACGCGCCGTCGGGTCTCCGCGCCCAGCGGTGCAAGCGGGGCGGGCGGGGCGCGCCGCAGACGGGCGAGAGCGCAGCGACGGGCCCCGTCGAGGATAGCGCCCCCGCCGTCCCGCGGTAC
>CAYSWZ010000059.1:0-7389 GCA_964434945.1 uncultured bacterium
TGCAGCCGGTGCCGTGGCTCCTCGGGTGCATCGCCGCAGCGCTCGCCGTCGCTGGCGCACCGCTGCTCCGCGGGCCGTGGTCCGCACCCTCGGGTGAGCGCGCGCTGCGCGTGCTCGGTGCGTTCGTGGTCTTCTTCCTCACCGTTTCGTGCGCCTACAGCTCGAAGAACATGCGCTTCCTGTCACCGGTCTACGCACCCGTCGCGTTGCTTGCAGCTGCGCTCGTGACGAATGCGCTCGAGCGGCTCCGCGCGCGCGTGCCGCCGGTGGCATGGCGGCTTGCCGCGGCGGTCACGGCAGGACTGCTGCTGCTCGCCGCGTGGTCCGACGCGAGGCGCTTCGACCACTACTTCAACGAGATCCAGATCCAGGATCTCGCGACGCCGTGGTTCACGAAGGCGGACGCAGGCCTGCTGTAGCCCGACCTATTCCGCCCCCGCCCGCATCGGTGCGTCGGTCCGCTCGGCGAGCCGCAGCACCTTCGCGATCGAGCGCGCGGCGCGCTTGCCGTCCTGCACCGCGGTCACGACCAGCTCGCCCCCGGTCGCATCGCCGCCCACCCACAGCTTGGGATTGCCGGTGCGGCCCGTGGCGGCCTCGGCCTCGACGCGGCCCTTCGCGTCGGTCCTCACGCCCGTGAACGATTGTGCGAGCGAGCCGAGCGAGCCCTGGCCGATGGCCAGCACCGCCAGCTCGCACGGGAACTCGCGGCTGTCCGCGAGCCGCACGGCTTTGAGCTTCCCCGCCTCGCGGACGAATGCCGCCGGCGTTGCGCGCTCGACGAGCCGTACGCCCTCGCTGCGCGCGTGCTCCAGCTCGTGCGCGTAGCCGCTCATGTCGGTCTCGGTGCGGCGGTAGAGCATCGCCACGTCCTTCACGCCCAGCTTCGCCAGCTCCCGCGCGGCGTCGATCGCGGTGTTGCCGCCGCCGATCACGACGGCGTGCGTCACCCCGGACAGAGCGAAGCCGGGCTCCAGCTTCACCCGTTCGATCCACGCCACCGCGCCGGTCACGCCTTCCCCCTGGGCTCCGGGGATGTCGAGCGACGTGTCGGCGCCGAGACCGCAGCCGAGGAAGACGGCGTCATGGTCCTGGAGAAGCTGAGCGGGGGTGACGTCCTTCCCCACCTCGACGCCGGTCCGAATGGTGACGCCCAGCGAGCGCACGAACTCCACCTCGGCGGCGCCGGCCTCGGCGTGCATCTTGTACGGTGCCACGCCGGTCACGTTGAGTCCGCCCGCGATGCGCCGCTTCTCGTAGACGGTCACGCTGCAGCCCTCGAGTGCCAGGTAACCGGCGCACGCGAGCGAGGCCGGACCCGCGCCGACACAGGCGATCTTCCTCCCGTTCGCGGCCGCCCTCGGGAGCAGCGCGGCAGCAGCGCCCGCAGCCATGATCTTCTCGGTGGCATAGCGTTGCAGGCGGCCGATCGCGATGGGCGTCCGCTCCCAGGCGTTGTACACGCACGCGCCGGCGCACAGAACCTCGACCGGGCACACGCGGGCGCACGAGTAGCCGAGGAGGTTCGCCGACAGGATGACGCGCGCCGATCCGCGCACGTTCTCGGTGCCGATCTTGCGGATGAAGGTCGGGATGTCGATGCCGGTCGGGCACGCCGCGATGCACGGTGCGTCGTGGCAGTAGAGACAGCGGTTCGCCTCAGCGATCGCCTCGCCGTCCGAGTAGAGCGGCTTGGCGTCCGCGAGCCGCGATTCGAGCCGCCCGCCCGGCAGGAGCTTCACGTCGGGCGCAGCGCTCACACCATCACCTCGCGCCTGCCCGCGAAGTGCGTCGGCTTCCGCGCGATGAACCGACCGGCGCCCTTTTCCGCCATGAGCTTGCCGTTGTCGAACGCGACCCGGCCTCCAACGATGGTCTTCTCGATCCTGCCCTTCACGGCGAAGCCCTCGAAGATGCTGCGGTCCGCCCGGCTGAAGTGCGTCTTCGCGCTCCGCACCGACTTGGCCTCCGGGTCGAACACCACGAGATCCGCATCCATGCCCACCGACACGGCACCCTTCTTCGCCAGTCCGAAGATGCGCGCGGGCGCCGCGGAGCCGAACTCCACGAGGCGCTCCAGCGAGAAGTGCCCGCCCAGCACGCCATGCGTGTAGAGGAGGAGCAGGCGATCCTCGATGCCTGCGGCGCCGTTGGGGATCTTGGTGAAATCCCCGAGACCCATCTTCTTCTGCTCGTGCGTGAACGGGCAGTGGTCGGTGCCGATCGAATCCAGCATGCCGCTCGAGAGCCCGGTCCACAGCGCGTCGTGGTGCCCGAGGGCGAGCGGGCGGATGGGCGGGCTCATCACGTACGCCGAGCCGCCGAAGTCCGGCGCGTCGAACACCGTGTCGTCGAGCAGCAGGTATTGCGGGCAGGTCTCGCCGTAGCACTTCTGGCCCGAGAGCTTCGCACGCTCCAGCGCCTGCACGGATTCGCGGCAGGTCATGTGCACGATGTAGGCGGTGGCGCCGTGCAGGCGCGCCATGGTGAGCGCACGCTCCGTGGCTTCACCCTCCACCGCGCTCGGGCGCGACACCGGGTGGAACTCGGGACCGGTGTTGCCGGCGGCGAGCAGTTCCTTCTGCAGGTTCCACACCGCGTCACCATTCTCCGCGTGCACCGTCACCACGGCACCGGTCTCGGCGGCGACCTTCATGACCTGGTAGAGCGCATGGTCGTCCACCATGATCGCGCCCTTGTAGGCCATGAACACCTTGAAGCTGGTGATGCCGTGTTCCCGCACGACCGTGCGCATCTCGTTGGCCGTGTTCTCGCCCCAACCGGTGATGGCCATGTGGAACGAGTAGTCGCTCGTCGCCTTGGCGGAGCGCTCACGCCACAGCTTGAGGCCGTCGAGCAGCGACATGCCGGCACCGGGGATGCAGAAGTCGATGATGCTGGTCGTGCCCCCCGCGATGCCGCTCGCGGTGCCGGTCTCGAAGTCGTCGGCGCTCACCGTGCCCATGAACGGCAGCTCCATGTGAACGTGCGGATCGACGAAGCCGGGAAGCACGTAGCGCCCGGCGGCGTCGATCTCGGTGTCGCCACTGCCCTTCGCAAGCCCGCTGCCGATGCCGGTGATCGTGCGCCCATCGACCTTCACGTCGGCGGTGAATCGTCCGCCCGCGTTCACGATCGTGCCGCCGCGGATGACGAGGCCCATGTTGTCCCCCTATCCCCTCTTGTACTCCACCAGCCGCATCCACGGCTCGGCGGACCGAGTGTCTTCGAATGATTCGAGTATCACGTCGTGGTCGTCGATCCAGGCGGCGAACGCCGGCACCGCGCCCTGCGGATCACCGAGCTCGATGCGCCGCGCCCGTACGCTGCCGCTGGCCACCGAGCGCGTGCCCTCCGCGGTGCACACCAGCCGCTGCCGCCCCGGCTCGGCGCCGAAGAACGGGGGGCCGATGACGAGCGACGGGAATTCGTGCTCCGCACCCGGCGCCAGCACGTAGCGGTGGAGCATCACGGTGTGGAGGACGTGCGAGCCGAACGCGACCTCGGCGAAGCCGGGAAAGTCGCCCTCCTGCTCGCGCGTGTGCCCGCCGTAGAGGATCCGCGCGCGCCACACGTCGCCGTCCGCCGAGTGCTCCGCGCGCACCGAACGGGTGCCCACCCGCCACGCGGCCTCGAGCGCGGTGACGCGCCCGAGCGGCGACAGCCGCGCGCGCCACTCCAGCTCGCAGGGCATCGGGTGCGGCGCGATGAGCGCCTGCGCACCGCGCGCCACGGCGCCGCCGTCGGCGGACACCTCCACCGACCAGCGCTCCTCGCCGGCTTCTGCGCCGGCATGGAAGATGAGATATCGCCCCGCGGCCACCAGAGCGGCCGCGCCGATCGCGGCACTCACAGCTTCACCATGTCCCCATAGGTCTCGGGCCGGCGGTCGCGATAGAACTGCCACACCTTGCGGACCTCGTCGATCATGTCGAGGTCCATCTCCGCCACCACGACCGCGTCGTCGCTGTCGTTCGCCTGCGCCAGGAAGTTGCCGCGCGGGTCCACGAAATACGAGGACCCGTAGAACTTGCCGATGTTCCACGGGGGTTCGGTGCCGACACGGTTGATGGCTCCCACGAAATAGCCGTTCGCCACGGCGTGCGCCGGCTGTTCGAGCTTCCACAGGTACTGCGACAGCCCGGCCACGGTGGCGCTCGGATTGAGCACGAGCTCGGCGCCGTTCAGCCCCAGCAGGCGCGCGCCCTCGGGAAAGTGGCGGTCGTAGCAGATGTACACGCCGACCTTGGCATAGCGTGTCTGGAACACCGGGTACCCGAGGTTGCCGGGCTTGAAGAAATACTTCTCCCAGAAGCCCGACGTGTGCGGGATGTGGTTCTTCCGGTACTTGCCGAGATAGCTGCCGTCGGCGTCGTAGACCGCGGCGGTGTTGTAGAGCACTCCCGGCATGTCCTTCTCGTACACCGGCA
This sequence comes from uncultured bacterium, assembly GCA_964434945.1. Taxonomy (GTDB): domain Bacteria; phylum Eisenbacteria; class RBG-16-71-46; order RBG-16-71-46; family RBG-16-71-46; genus JAIOPA01. The sequence continues at coordinate 4,431 of CAYSWZ010000059.1, forward strand.
CGACCACGGCCATCTTGTAACGGGCCGCGATCTTCGCGACGGCTTCCGTGGTGGGACCGGGAACGCTCTCAGCCGCGTCGTACCAGCGCTTGTCCTGGCCCGGGCAGAAGTAGGGCCCGTTGAAGATCTCCTGAAGGCAGAGCACCTGCACGCCCTTCTTGCCCGCCTCCTCGATGAGCGGCACGTGCTTGTCGAACATCGCCTGCTTGATCTTCTCGACCGGGGCAGTCTCGTCGTTGATCGGATTGCTGCACTGGATGAGGCCGCCGACCAGCTTGCGGGGCATCGAAGCGCTCCTCCGAGCCTCCCGGTTCGGGGAGGTCTTCCTCAGGCTCGGCCGCTTCCAGCAGGGCCGCGGCCGCTCGCGGGGCGTTCCGCCTCACGGGGCGGCGCCGGGTGGATGAAAGGTCCCCGCAGCATACACCCTGCGGAGGGCATTCCAACCCTCCCGGGCCGGGCCGGGCAACCTCGCGGGCGCCCACCGCGTATCCACGGGGCAACCCCGCCGCCCCGTGTCCTGCCGCATGCTGGAGGTGTGACATGAGAACACTCGCACTGGCCCTGCTCGCCTCGTCCCTGCTCGCGGCCCGGAGCGCATCGGCGTGCCGTCACGAGGACTGCTCCGGTTCTCTCAGCATCAGCGCGGGAGTCGAGGAGCCGGCCCGCTGGGCGCCCCGGCACGACAGCCACCAGGCGCGCTACGTCATCACCAGCCGCGACGGCAAGGTCGATCTCCTGCTCACGCCCACCGCGGTGGCGTTCCAGTTGTCCGATCGAAAGATGGAGTCCCTCGAACGCGAGCTTCGCGACGAGGAGGACTCGAACGGGGACAACGCCCTGTGCTGCGCCATCAAGACCGCGTTGTTCGCAGGGGTGCGGGTGCTCCTGAAGCACAGCGCCGAGTGCTCCATCCAGGACCTGCGCGACGTGGATTTCCGGGACGGCGCCCTGGTCTTCGTGTCTCACGACGGTGACTCGGTGTTCGGGGGGCTCGAGGACAACAAGGGCGACCTGCTGGCGTCGTTCCCCGAGAACCAGGCACGGGCGTTCGTGCGCGAGTTCCGCAGGCTCAAGGCGGGAGATCGCTAGGTTCCGGCGCCAGCGTTTGAACCTCGAGGCGCGAAAGGTCCCGCGGCCGTCCGCCCCGCGCTCGTGGTCACGGCCCCGCGCGAGCGCGCATGCTATCCTGCGATCCGTCCCGCTTGCCGTTCGGCCGCTCGTGAACCGGGGTGCGCAGGTCCTTCTCCGGCGCCTCGCCGGGACTGCCGCGAAGATCACGGAGGTCCGCCATGCGAGGCCGCAGGTTCGTCGCCGTCTTGCTGTGGCTCTCGCTGGCCGGCGCAGCACAGGCAACGCCGAGCAAGTACCCCTCCGCCAACCAGCCGGTCACCGGCCCGGAGGCCGCGCTCGAGAGTCTCGCGAACGCCTATCGGAGCATGTCCGTCGCCGGAATCGACTCCCTGCTGACGAACGATTACACCTTTCATGGGATGACAGACAGCCTCGGTCAATACACCGTTGGCCTCTCGCGCGATCATGAGATGCGCGCCGTCCGCGGGATGCTCGAAGGGGTTGCTCACGAGGGTGGCGTGACGATGCCCCGCGCGGACAGCGTCGGGATGACGTTCGACGGCATCTCCCCCGGTGTGGACCCGGAGCACGCGGATTCGACGCAGCAATATCAGGTGCTCACGGTCACGCGCGCCGAGTTCGCGATCCGCCTCGCGAACGGCAGGCGCCTGTCGAGCCGGCCCGGCCTGCACGTCTTCCACGTCATCCGCGGCGATGCCGCCGTTCTCGCACCCGGCCAGGCGCCAGACCCTGGACGCTGGTACATCCGTCGCTGGCTCGAAGACGTGACCGGACTCCGAAAGGCGCTCGGCGAGCACAGGGGACCCTGCGGGGATCCCGATCCCCCGCCCGCCCCACCCGGCGCGGGGGCGCTCGGCGGGGACCCCGCGACCCCCACGGCCCTCGGAATCCGTCCGCTCGTCCACCCGGCCTGTTCGCTCTTGCGCGTATCCTGTGACCTCCCCGGCAACGAACCCGCACGCGTCGACGTTTTCGATGTCAGCGGCCGGCTCGTGAACTCGCGGCCGGTCGCCGTAAGCGCAGCCGGCAATGTCATGGTGGACGCCGGCGCCGGCGCGAACCTGATCCCGGGCGTCTACTGGGTGCGGCTCGGCCAGGCGAATCGCAGGCCGAGCACGCGCATGGTGCTGGTCGCACATTGAGTCGCTCCGCTCCCACCCTGGAGTGCCCATGAAAGGGACGTCCTGGTCCCGGCGGTTCACGGCATCGTTGTTGGCGGTTTCGATCATGACCTGTCCCGGCCGAGGCGGGGCGGCAGAGGCCGGCCTCGAGCTCAAGGGCCGCGTTTTCGGCGAGCACGGCAAGCCCTTGCCCGGCGCCACCGTCGGTGTCTACACGGCCGGGCCGCGCGTCGGCATCGGTTCGGTGTGCCCCTCGTGCTATCCCGAGTGCAGAAAGACGGCCGTCACCGACGCCAGGGGCCGCTTCTCGCTGCCCGGTCTTTCCGATCGGCTGCTCTACAACCTGCTGATCGTGTCGAACGGATACGCCGCGCAGTTCGTGAATCGCGTGGATCCCCTCGCCGCGCCGGTCGAAGCGACGCTCCACGCGCGCGACACCGCGCTCGCTCCTGGGCTACGCACGCTCGTCGGCCACGTCGTGGACCCGCATGCCAATCCCGTGGTCGGGGCGAGGGTAGAGCCGGAGGGCATTCAGACGACCGCCCGGGACGGTCCGTTCGCGGGCCAGCCGACCACCATGTTCGGCGACCTCGCTCACTTGAACGCCCGCATCGACCCGCTCGTGATTTCCGACGCGAACGGTGAGTTCCGGCTCACCGGGCCCGACAGCGTGACCGCGTGGGTGCTGAAAGTCACCGCGCGGGGATTGAGTCCCAAGACGTTCCCCGAGGTACCGAACTCCGCGG
>CAYSWZ010000060.1:0-25812 GCA_964434945.1 uncultured bacterium
ATTGGGCCGTCGTGGTCGCGGTGGTGAGCGAGGCGAGCGTGGCGTTCGTGGTGTTCGCGGGCGCGTCGGCGCGCCCGGGGATCTCGCCGCCCACCCGGTCGGTGACCGAGTTGGCCGAGCCCGCGCTGGCGTCGGTGCGGAACACCTGCACGGGGACGAGTCCCGCGACCGAACCCGGACGCGTGGACGGCACGCTCGCGTTCACCACGCGCACCGTGTAGGAGCCCGGTGTCCAGCCGTCAAACGTGTAGAGCCCCGAAGCGTTCGTGACGACCGCGGTCATGAAGCTGCCTGAGGCGTCGTAGAGCTCCACGCGAGCCCCGGCGCAGGGCACACCGGCCGAGGTCGCGCGGGTGCGGCCGGCGCCACCGCCATAATTCACGTCCTCGAACACGGTGCCGGTGACCGCCACGGACGTCGTGCTCAGCACGGTCGGCTGCGTGCCGGCGGTCGAGGGATCGCCGTCGCTCCTCGCATTGAACGCCACGCCCGATTCCGAGGCCACGAACGCCAGTGCGCCCTGGTTCGACACCACCGTGCCCGTGGGCGCGGGCGGCGCGACCTGGGCGCGGAACTTGATACTGGTGCTGGTGCCGACGTTGATCTGGCCGCCGTTCGTGCCATTCGCGCCGGTGCCGAGCCGCGCCACGATGCTGCGCGAAGCCGCCACGTACTCCATCTGGTCGTCGCCCGCGGCGTCGGTCTTCGTGCCCGCGTTCGGGCCGCTCACCACCTGGAGCGAGCCCGCGACGTAGGTGAGCGTGCTCGCCAGCGTATCGCGCAGCACGCATTGCGCCGCGTGGTCCTGGCCGACGTTCTTCATGGTCAGCGTGTACTCGAGGATGTCACCCGGGCGGACCGGCGCGCCGTTCAGGTCCACGACGGTCTTGGTGAGGTTCGCGTCGTCGAACACCGGCGCGTACAGATCGGTGGCGAACGTCAGCACTGCCGGGTAGTACTCGTCCTGTGTGCTGGTGAGCGACAGCGTCGCGCCGGTGGCGCCGTTCGCGAGCGCGCCGTTCAGGCTCAGGAGGTCGGCGTCGAACCCGAGCTGGTTCGTGTAGTTGGGGTTCTTCGTGGTGACTGCGGCGCCGAAGCGCGTGATGGAGCTGTTGAAGAAGTTCGTGGCCGGGTTCAACGCGTCGGAGACATTGGTGCCGTTCAGCTGGAAGCTGTCGCCGGTGTAGCCGAGATCGCCTTCATACGCGACGACGCCGAGTCGGCAGTTCACGATGCCGGCGGGCGGCGTGACGAAGCCACTGAGCGCGGTGCTGACGTTGGTCGCGGTCGACACGTGCGCGTAACCGTCGAGCACCACCATGTTGCGGAGCGTGCCGGCGGGGTCGGCATAGACGACCACCAGCGCCCAGCCGCCCTGCACGTTCGTGGTGTTGGGTGTGGAGAGCACGTTCGCGGTCCAGTACACGCCGTTGCCGCCCGCCTGCACTCGCGTCGTGACGTCGGCGAACGCCGAGTAGTCCGTGCCGCTCACGTCCAGCTGCGACGCCGTGATCGTCACGTAGCCCGCGACGGGAGTGGCGAACTTGCACGTATTGCGCGCCGCGGTGCCGTTGTCCCCGCCCCAGTAGAGCCCGGCGAACAGCACGCTGCTCCCGGCGGGCAGCGCCAGCGTCGCGCTGCTCGACGAGAACGTGCTCGCGTCCGCGTCGGCGTCCACGTACACCATCGTGAAATCGTTGTTGTTGACGCTGTTGCCGGTGCCGTTCCGGCCGTTCGGGCACTGGCCGTTCCCGCTGCAGGTCATGATCGTGTTCGCGATCAGCGTGATGTCGCCTTTCTGGTTCGTGCTGTAGCGCGTGCCGAACGCGCGCACGACCTGCGCATGCGCGGGCGTCAAGGTGGTGGCGAGAATCACTATCCCGAGCGCGAGCGCTGTGACTCGTCGTAACACCTGCCGCTGCCGCCCCGCAGGGGTCTTCGTCGCTCCCCCATGCACAGGAGCCCGGCGGGGGCCTTCGGCCCTGGAGGCGTCTGTCGGCTTGCGGGAGCCAGGATGGCGGAGCAAGCCGACAGCCGAGTGAGGAGCCGGCAGGAAGCCGGCGACGAACGTCCTCCTGGGACGAAGGCCCCCGCCGGGCGGCAGCGGCAGGTGTCGCGACAAGCCACAGCGTACGCGTCTCGTCATGGCTGCCCCCCCGTGTGCCGGAACAACGACTCGTCGAAACGAGCTCGAATGCGGAGGAACACACCCGTCTGCGTCCACTCCTCGCCCGTCAGTTCATCGTCGCGGTAGCCGAAGCGGTTGAAGCCGAACGAGAGCCAGGTGTTCGCGGGGAGCTGGCGGCCGATCTCGATGCCGAGCCCATATTGGCGATCGGCGAACGAGCGGGCCGAGCGGAGGCTCGCCGAGACGCCGGCGTCCCAGTCGCTCGCGAAGTCGAGCAGCACGCGGCCGTGCAGCCACTGGGCACCGGCCGCGGTGATGAGGCTCGGGCTCTCGTCGCGCGTGAGCTTGCCCGCCCACGCGAGGTTGCTGCTCCAGCCGTGGGGGAACCGGGTGGTGCTGTTCACGCCGACCACGTTCGCGATGTGGCGGCCCTGCAGCTCCACGACGGGATCGCGCTCGTAGATCAGCTCCCAGCGGCCGAGCACGTCCCACCGTCCGGTGCTGCGGGGGAGTACGCCCGGATCGCGATAGGCGAGCGCCACCTCCAGGTCCTCGCGCGCGTCGCGGCCGGCGCCGGTGGACGCGCCCCCGAGCGTCAGCGCGTGGCGGCCGAGCGCGGTCCACGACGTGTCCAGTTTCACCGCCGCCGCCATGGTCTGGAGGACCTGGTCCGCGGCGCGGCTGCTGCGGACCTCCATGCGCGCCGAGCCCTTCCAAACCGGGTCCTCGGTCCAGTCCACGCTGCCCGTGAGCGCCGTGCTCGGGCCCTCTGCGACCGGCGTGCCGGCGAGCGGGTTCACGCGCTCGAACGAGAAGCCGACACGCATGGCGTTCGCGAGCCGCCACGCGTTTCGGAGCCCGACCGCGGCCTGCGCGTCGCGGCCCGCCATGGCGTCGGAGAGGCGGTACTCGCTGAACATGTGCGCATCCTTCGCCAGGTCGGCATCGATGCCGGCCACTGTCGCGAGCCGCTGCTCGTGGGTCGACAGTGACCACGCGCCGTCGAGCGACGATGCCAGCTCGTGGCGGACGTAGGCCCTGCCGCGCGCGCTGAAGCGATACTCGCCTCCGAGCGCCGCCATTCGGCGCGAACTCTCCTGCGTGTCCTGCTCGAACTCGCCGTAGCCGCTCCACTCGGGATGCGCCGGCCACTGCCCGAGCATGCGCGCGCGCACCGATGCGACGAGCGGCTCGGAGGCGACCCCCGCGCGGGTCTCGCCCGACAACCGGCCGCCCAGCTCGCCGCGCCACGCGGGCGAGAGCGTGTGGTCCACGCCGAGCAACAGCCCACCGTGCGCCGTGCGGCCCGAGGCGTCGGCGCTGTAGAGCGCCTCGGCCTTGAACCGGGTCCGCTCCGCCAGGCGCGTGACGAGATTCCCACCTGCTTCGGTGCGGCCGCCCGGCAGTCCCGCGCCGGGATTCTCGAAACCCGGTGCAGACGCCATGGCCCACATCCGGCCCTGCGTGGCGGGATCCTCGTGGCTCAACTCGACGCGTCCGGCATCCCCCGCGCCCGGCGTGGCTTCGCCGACGGCGGGCACGCGTGTCGAGGCCCACTCGCCCTCGAGCGTGGTCCGGGGCGCGAGGTGCACGGTTGCCGAGGCGCCGCGGAGTTCGAGCGGCTGCGTCGGGTCGTGGTCGTCCACGTACGTGCCGCCGAGGGACAGGTGCGGGCCCACCCGCTGGTGGAGCTGGATCCCGTGCACCCACGCGGTCGTCGTGCCTTCGGGCACCTCGTACGTGACGCGCACCGAAACCGGGTTCAGGAGCGCGTCGAAGCTCGGCACGGGCGAGCGGAACAGCAGTCGCCCCGAGACCGGGTCGAGCTCGTAGTCGGTGAAGCGCTGCTTCGCCTCGGAGGACAGCACGATCGCGGGCTGGTCGCGGTCGCGAACGAGCACCTCGACGCGCTCGCTGCCCTCGAGGATCGGCGCCCGCAGGAGCGTGTACGGGCCCGACACGCCGCGGCCAGGCAGTTCGTCCACCGCCTGGTGCGAGCGCTCGCGACTCGTGAACGCCCGCCCGCCCGACGCGTCACTGCCCCAGGCCGCCGCCGCGCCGGTCAGGCTGCGGGCGTAGTTCGCAAGACTGCGACCGGAGCCGCCGGTGACGAGGTCCCCGTAGAGCAGCGACAGGTCGCGACGATCGAGCCGCGCGTAGAGCCGCCCCGTGGACTGGGCGTCGTAGCCACGCACGCTGGCGTCACCCTGCACCGGGTAGCCGCGGTCCAGCTGCAGGTCGCGGAACTGCCGCAGGTCGCTCGGGCGGTCGGAGTCGTAGCCGAGCGTCATCTCCACGTCGTCGCGCACCCGTCCCTTCATGAACACGGCCCCGCGCGCGCCCGCGCTGGCGCTGCCGTCGCGCGCCTCGGACAGGAACTGGCCGATCGGCTGCTGGAAGCCGGCGTCGCGCGGAGTGCCGTGCACCCCATCCCGCGTGACGACGCCCTCGAACATGCCGACCGCGAGGAGCGGGCGCATCTCCGGCAGGAACTCCACCTCGGCCGCGGCGCGGAGCGCACCGGTCGCGGCGGTGACCTGGGCGTGGCCGGGGGTCGCGGACGGGTAGAGCTCCACCCGTGCGTGGCCGCCCTCGACCGCGACCTGAACGCCGGGCGTGCCGGCATCGAGGTCGGCGTTTCCGAAGCGACCGAGCGTGCTCTCGAGCGTCACGAGCGTGCGCGCGCCGACCGGTACGCCCGTCGAGTCCGCGAGCGAGAGCATGAACACCGCCGGGCTCCGGCCATCGGCCGGCGCGACGCGCGGGCCGACCAGCTCCAGCGCCGCGAGCGCGGCGGGCGCCACGAGTCGCACCGCGACGCGGCCGGCGGCGTGCGGCGGCGCCAGCTCCAGCACGTTCAGGCCGGGCTTGAGCGTGACGCCGAGGTATTCCCACGCCTCCAGTCCCGCCGCGGCCGCGGTGACGCGCCGGCCGACACGCGACTCCGGCACGCGCTCGCCGTTCACGCGCAGCGCGAGGTCGGTGCCGAGCTGGCCCTTCACGCGCACGGCGATCTGCGTGCCGGGCATGGTGTCGAGGTCGGCAATCCCGACGAAGCCCAGCTCGGGATCGAGCGTGGGCAGCAGCTGCTCGAGCGCGATCACCGCGCTCGCCGCACCCGGGATTCCCGCGGGCACCGATGCCGGTCGCGTGCCGCGCGCGCCACCCTCTCCCGTCTCGTGCTCGCCGGTCACGATGGCCGACGCGGGCAGCGTGCGCAGGTCCTCCGTGTGCGCGCGCTGCTCCGGGACCTCGATCGCGCGCGCCAGGGCGCGCGTGGCCTCGTCACGTCTCGCCGCGGCCGTGCGGCGCTCCAGCACGTCCTCCAGCGCCGAGGTGTCGCCCTCCACCGCGAACTCCGCGTGCACCAGCTCGCCGCGCGTCAGGTCCACGAAGCGGAGCCCGGGCGTGCCGAGGTCGCGGTGGTCGACCGACACCGGGAACGCGCGCGGGGGCAGCGTCGTGCGATCGAGCTTCAGCGCGTGCGTGGTCGGCGTGATGCCGGTGAAGCTGAATCGCCCCTGCCCGTCCGTCACGGCCCACGTGCCGTCGTCGAGGTAGAGCCGCACCCCGGCGAGCCCCACGCCGTCCGCCGCCGACCCGCTCGTGCCGGCGGTGCGCAGGCGCACCACGCCCACGATCCCGCCCTCGTCGGCGAAGATGTCCCCGCGCACGAGCACGCGGACCGGGGCGGGATTGGAGCGCACTTCACCCGCCTCCGCCGCGGCGAGCGCGAGCGCCTCCCCGGTCGGCGCCCCGGAGCCGACGTGCGCGCGCAGGCGCAGCAGGAAGCTCTCGTGCGGCCCGAGCGTCCCGATCGGGAACGCGAGCGAGGGCCCGCTCCCGGCAGGGTCCGGGAGCGTTCCGCCGGCAGCGGTCACGATCCCGTTCACGAGGCCGCCACGCGCGGTGCCGTGCGTGTACCCGAATCCCGGGGGCAGCTGTTCGCGCACGGTGACCGAGTCGAGCGTGCTGTCGGATTGGTTCGCCACCTGAACCGTGTAGTCCAGCTCGTCGCCCCACTCCACCTCCGGGCGCGACGCGGTCTGTTCCACGAACAGCGCGATCGTCCCGACCTCGTCGACCGGGACGTCCACCAGCACCGGTCCGAGACTGTCGGGCGTCGTGAACCTGCCGCCCCAGGAGCCCGCGGGATCGGTGAAGTGGCCGGCGGGCAGCGCCGCGCTGCCGACGCGCGACGGGAAGCGATACGGCTCGGGCGCCACCACGTCGAGCCGGTAGCTGCTCCGGCGGACGAGCGGGAACGAGAACCGGCCGAGCGCGTCGGTGGTGACTTCTGCGGGACTCGGCGTCACGCCGTCGCCGGAGAGCACGCTGGCGAGGCCGCCGGGCGCGCCGCCGTTCCCCGCGCCGCTCACGTCGATCAGCCGCACGCGCACGCCGCCCACCGGGTTGTCGGAGCGCGAGCCGTAGACGAGACCGGAGGGCTCGATCCACACCGTCGAGCGGGTCAGCGTGCCGCCGCAGCCGGCGAGCTCGGCGGTGACCAGGTCGCCGCGCACGACGGACAGCACCCCGTCTCCGCTCGACGACGTGCGCGCGCCGTTCACGGTGGGCTCGCCTGGCACGAAGCGGAACAGCCCGGAATGCGGCCCGGTCTCGATGGCGTCGCGCGTCTCCTGGTCGCCGGTGTCGCGCGAGCGGAGCGTGATCCGCACGGTCTCGATCCGCGCCGGGTCGGAGTCGCAGCCGCGCGCGACCGCCTCCACCTCGAGCGGCGCGCCGAGGCCGGCCACCTTCGTCGGCCGGAGGTAGTCGCCGGCGTCGAAGAACAGCAGCGCGGGCTGGAAGCCGAGCGGCGGGGTGCGAAGCGTGTCGGTGACCGAGGCGTTCGCCCCCTGCGCGAGCCCGGTCGCGCTGAGCCGCGCCAGAGCCTGCGCGCCGAACGGCGCGTTCGCCGGCACGCCGAGCGTGAGCAGCACGTCGGCCGAATCGCCCGCCGCGAGCGTCAGGATGCCGCCGTTCGCGATCGGCGTGTCGCCGGGGCCCGCGATGCCGTCGTGGTTGCGGTCCTCCACCAGCGCGAGCGAGGCGGCGTCGAAGCCGTCGAGCGCCAGGTTGAGCGCGTCGAGCCGGTAGTCGGTGGTGACGTTGCCCGTGTTCACGAGGCGGTGCGCCAGCGTGACGCCGGCGCCGGGCGCCGCCTGTCCGCCCCGGTCGGGGAACAGCGCCACGCCCTCGCTCGGCTGGACCACCACGCGCACGGTGTTGCTCGGCAGCGACACGGTCGCGCCGCCGGCGATCACCGCGGCGCCGGTCGCGGTGTTGTCGATGGGGGCGCCCGCGGGCGCCGCGGCACGCGCCGGGAGCGCCGCGGCGAGTGCGAACGCCGTGAGCACCGCGACACGCAGCCGTGAGCCCCGCGCGCACGCGCGCGCGCGCGTATTAGAGCAGGACACTCGCTCCAGCCGGAGGAGGCCACGGATCATCAGGACACGCCCCGAAAGCCCGCACGCGCCGCCCGCCGGGCGAGGCCGATGTGGGAGCCCCTTGGCGACGAGGGGTTCCGCGGGCGGCGGGGGCTTCACGGCCCCCGCCGCGCGGAGGTCAGATCACGGGAAGTCGATCCGGACGTTGAATCGGATGGTCGCGGAGGCCCCGGGCGCCAAGAGCCCCAGGTTCGCCGTGACCGCACCCGTCGCACCGTTCGCCGGCACCGTGACCGTGCCCTGCGAAGCGAACGCCGAAGCCGCGTTGGACGACACGGTGTTCGCCGGCGTCGCGTCGTTGATCACCACCGACGACACCGGCGTCGTGCCGGTGTTCGTGACGGTGATCTCGTACTGGATGCAGGCGTTCGGCACCGCGCCGGCGGTGAGGTTGAGCGTCGTGAACGGCCCGTCCGCCGTGCCGTCACAGGCCGCGTCCAGGACCTGGCGCTTCGTGATCGTGAGCTGCCCGTTGATCACGGTCGTCGCGTCCAGCGCCTGGGCCGGAGCCGGAGCGGCGGTCAGGTAGGTCCCGTTCGTGGTCGTGGCGGTCAGCGTGGTGGTGTTGATCGTGCCGAGCGGCGCGCCCGACGGGGAGAACACCTGGACGAACAGCAGCCGGGTGGCCCCGGGTGCGATCCCGCCCAGTGCGGTGAGGCTCGCGAGCGGCTGGTCACCCGCATCGAAGCTGCCGCTGTTGTTGGTGTCCCAGTAGATCGCCGAGTTCCACGACGGCTGGTTGTCGGCGGTCGTGAGCGTCACCGTGCTGCCCGCGCCATCGCCCTCGGTGACATTGCCGTTGTTGGTCAGCTGGTGCGTGTAGACGACGAAGCCGCCCGGGAGCACCTGAGCCGTGTTGTTCGGCGTCAGCGTCAGGACGCGTGTCGCGTTCACGCCCACCTGGTCGTGGATCCGGTCCTCCGAGGCGCTCACCGGCGAGTGGGCCCGGAAGTAGAGCTCGACATTTCCGCTGGCGAACGCAGCCGGCACGTCCACGTCGGCGAACACCTTCGTGTTGCCGCCCGCGGGAACCGGGCCGGTGCTGGTGATGACCGTGTTCACCGCGTTGCGGAACGTCACCGTCCAGCCCGCCGGAAGCGTGAGCGAGGCGAACGTCGACAGCGTGCTGGCGGCGAGGTCGTACGAGTCCGACTGCGTGCTGGTGTTGTTCACATAGAGCGTGAAGCGCGCGGTGGCTCCCGGGTTCACCGTCTGGCGATCCACGAACGCGAGTTCGGGACCGGCGCCGGCGCCCGGCGCACCGGGCAGCGGGGAGTTGTTCGTGACGTCCACCGTGTTCGCGGCGATCACGGTGAGGATGTCGTTCGCGCTCGCGGTCGCGGCCGGGTTCGTGGCCGAGGTCGCGGTCTTCGTCACCTGGTACGGACCGCCCGTGGCTGCGGCCGGCAGCGTGACCTTGAGGACCACGTTGTAGCTGGCGCCGGGGGCGAGCGGACCCACGTCGGGCGTGAGGTTGCCGTTCGAGTCGGTGAGCGGCGTGACGCCGTCACTCTGGAACAGCTGCACGATCGAGCCCGCGGGGAACGTGCTGCCGGACGTGGTGATGTCGAACACGTCGTTCCCGTTGCCGGTGTTCTTGAGCGTGTTGACGAACGACACCGTGGTGCCCTGCGGCGCGCTCGCCACGGTCTGGCCGGTCAGCGTGACCGAGGTGGTCTGGTTCACGTCGAACGGGGCGGTGTTGCTGAAGAACGGCCCGGCGTTCGCGGCGCCGTCGAAGTAGGCGTAGCGCCCGCTGTTATTGATCGTCTGCGGCGGCAGGCCGGCGTTCACGTTGACCGCGAACGTGACGCTTCCGGACTGTCCGGGCGGCACCTGGTTGATGATCGCGGTCACGGCGCCCGGCGTGGCGACGTTCTCGTCGTAGCGGATGGTGGCCGGGGCCGTGCCATGCGTGTCGGACGAGTCGGCGTCGCTCAACACGGTGGCGCCGGTGGCGCTCCACCGCCCGCTGCCCGCCACGTACGTCATGCCGGCGGGGATCACGTCGGTCAAGCGCAGGCTCGTCGCGGTGGCGTTGCCCGTGTTCGTGTACGTGAGTGTGTAGGTGTAGGGGCCGCTCGGCGAGGCGCCATTGGGGGCGCTCACCGACTTGGTGACGTTGATGACGGCGTTCGAGGTCACCGTGACCTGGTCGGCGTTGAAGGCCGTCTGCGCGCCGTCGAACGCGCTGACCGCGTTGACGTGGATGTTCGAGATGTCTCCCGCCAGCTGTGTGCCCGGCACGGAGCCGACCGCGACGAAGCGGTAGGTGTCGCCCGGGACGAGCGGTCCGGTGGTGGTGACCGGGACGAAGTTGTCCGGCACGCCGTTGCCGTCGGCGTCCACGTAGAGCGTGAGCCCGGTGAGGTCGAAGTTGTCGCCCGCCTGGTTCACGACCGAGAGGTTGAACGAGTCGGTGCCGTTGCCGGTGTTGGTGAGGACGTGCGGGAAGACGGCCTGGCCGCCGGGCGACGCGGTGCGCGCGCCGTTGGCGGTGAGCGTGAAGCTCGCGACCTGCTGCACGACGGTGGTGACGGGATTCGAGGTGACGGTGTAGCTGTTCGAGGCCGCGTCCGTGTACGTGGCGGTGGCCTGGTTGCCGATCGTGGTCCCGGCGGGCGGGGCGGCGAGGGCCACGCTGCCGGCCACGGCCAGCGCCAGCGCCACGCAGGCGGTGAGCGTCAGGCCAAGCGGTGTCGCAACCCGCCGGCGCAGGACGCCGGCGATCTGTGATGCGGTCATGGAAGCACTCCGAAGGATGGGTCCGGTGCGTTCCCGTTCGGTACGCGCGGCGGGCCGATGGGCTCCCGCGCTCTCGTCCGGGTCTATTTCGCGAGTGGGGCGGACGTCAGTGCGTCAGCGCGGCAACGGCCGTGGGCTCGATGCGAACGCGTGCGGTGACGGCACGGCTCTGGCGGCTGGCGAGCGATCCCAGCGGCCAGCGGAGCGCGCGGTACTCGGACACGGGCACTTCACGAACCACCTCGCGACCATCGGAGTCGCGCACCACGCGGGTGAGCGGCACGGGGGCGAAGCGGACGCCGTCGAGGCTCGCCTCAACACGGCTCGGCGAGGCCGAGCCCGCCACGTACGAGGTGCCGCGAGGGATCGGCAGCGTGGCGGCGAGGTTCTTGGCCTCGTGCGAGCCGTCGTTGTGGTACACGGCGCGGTACTCGAGCGTCTCGCCCGGGCGCGCCTGCTCCGCAGGGGCCAGTGACTCGCGGCCCTGCGCCTTCGTCACCCGGTTCGCGGTGAGCTGCACGGTGACGCTGTCGTCCGCACGCGCGACGGTCGCCGTCAAAGACACGGCAGCCGCGATCGCCGCTCCACATGCGAATAACCGGAATCGATACATCGCCTGACCTCCCTGGTCGGTCCGCATGAGCGGACGATGTGACGTCGCGGCCGCGTCCCGGGGCGCGTGAGCGCACCGGAGGCACGACCGGGCGAGGTTCCTTCCTTGGAACGGGGCGAGAGCGAGGTGTCGTGTTCCCGGGATCGGACCGCGAAGCGGGTCCCGGGACGGCGGAGCCTGCCGAGTCACTTATCGGTCAGCAGCACCCACCCACTTGAGCCCCATCACGCCCTTTGCCCTGGCGATGCCTCGGCGGACAGGGCTCCGAACGTGCAGCCGGGAGTGAACGCGGCGAATGGGTTCGAGCTGAAGCGGCCGGGCGTAGTCGATTCACGGAATGGGGCCAGGGGCACCCACGAAGTGGGTCCGGGGTCCCCGCAAGCGATCCGTTCAGGGCCAGCCGCGAGCCGACCCCTGTTCGTCCAGTCCGTCTAAGCCGCCCGGCGGATCTCCGGATCCACGCCGAGGAGGAGCAATTTCTCGAGCAGCGTCTGCGCGTCGAACGGCTTCATGAGGTACTCGCTCGCGCCGGCATTGAATGCGTCGTCCACGAACGGCAACTCGCCCTCGGTGGTGACCATCACCACCGGCACGGTGGTGTACCGGCCCTCGGCACGCACGCGGCGGAGCACCTCGAGCCCGTCCATGCCCGGCATGGTCCAGTCGAGCAGCACCACGGTGAGGTGCGGCATGGCCTGGATCCTCGCCAGCGCCTCGAATCCGGTGGCCGCCTGCTCGACCTGGAAGCCGAGCTGGGTGAGGCGCTCGGACAGGAGGTTCCTCACCGCCGCGGAGTCGTCCACCACCAGTGCCTGCATCGGAGCCTCCGGTCTAGTGCGCCGGATGCAGCACGAGGCGCACGTCCATTGACGAGCTCGAGATCGTCACCGGCACGTGCTGCGGCGCAAATCCGGAACTCTCGACGAGCAGGGCGTGCGTGCCCGCGGGCGCGGACACGCAGAAGCGGCCACGCGCGTCGGTGCGCGTGGCGAATGAGATCTCGGCCATCGACACGCGCGCGTTGACGATGGGTCCCCCGGACTCATCCGTGATCTGGCCGCACAGGAGCGGCCACTCGGTCTCCTCGCCGGCAGCGGCCGGCGTCGCCGCGGCATCGTGCGCGGTCGAGGGCGCCGGCTCCGTCGCCGGGCGCGCGGCCTCCGCCGGGGCATGCGTGGTGTTCGCGGTCGTGGTCGCGGCTCCGGGCTCGCGCGCGGCCGGCATCGCGCCGGCATCGTCCTTCGCGGCAGCGGGGGTGTTCTTCTCCGGCGCTTCGCTGGGGACCGGGATCGGCGCCTGCGGGACGATCTGGTCCACCGGCGGGGGCGACTCGGCCGTACGCACGTGCGGCTTGGGAGCGGCGGGAGCCGGCTCCTCTGCACCGCGCCCCGGGACCTGCTCCTGGGGGAACTTGCCGCCCGAGAGCCCGTGCGAGTTCGCGTGCCCCGGAGTCCGCGATGCCGCGGGCACGAGTTGCAGCGTGAGCACGATCAGGAACAGCGCCGCGACGGTGGCGATCGCCAGCACCGCCACCGGATCCATTCCGGCGGCGCGGCGTGGCGAACTCGCGGGATAGAAGTCCGCACGCTGCTCGCCGAAGGGCGCCGGGAACGCCTGCGGATAGGCTCCCGGGTCGGGCGATCCCGGGTGGCGCGCCTCCGGAGCCCACGCGGCCTGCGCCGGGTCCGCGGGCGGCGGGGGCTCGAACTCCCAGCCCGCCGGCGCATGCACGGCGGACTCCGCCGGTGCGTACCCGGCGTCCGGCTCCTGTCGCCCGACGTCGAACCATTCGCCGTCCGCGGGCGCGACGTCTTCGCGCGCGCGCGAGTCGCCGCTCCAGCCCGGCGGTGCGTAGGCCGCGTGTGCCGCGGGCACCGACTCGCCGCCGGTCGCGTCGTCGTGCGGTTCCGGCATGCGCTCGCTCGCCTCGCGCCCCGGCTGCTCCGGTTCGCTGTCGCGGCGGAACGCCTCGTTCATCGCCTCGCGCGTCATGCCCGGCGCGTGCTCGTGCAGGTCCTCGAAGAACAGATCGAGCTTCGGCACTTCGCGCGGGCCCGCGGGCCGCTTTCCCATCCCCGACTGGTCCTTGATCCACGCCGGCAGGTCGAACACCGGACCGTCGACCGGGGTGTGTGCCTCGGGGCCCTGGGAGGTGAGCTCGGTGAAGTCGTCGCTGCTGCCGCTCGCCAGGGCCTCGAGCATGCGCTGAGCCTCCTCGGGATCGGACTGCGGCGCCTGGGTCGAGGCTGTGGGCTTCACGCCGATGCGGCCCCAGCCGGCCTCCTTCGCCATCTGGCCCGACTTGCCGAGCTCCGGTCGCGGCGGCAGCGGTGGCGGCTCCACCGGGGCGAACGGATCCTCCTCGTGCAGCAGCGGCACCGAGGTCACCATGACCGGCGCCGGCATGCCGCGCGCGATCGCCGTGGCGAGCGCCTCGGCGCGGCGCGTGAGGTCGTCGAGGAAGATGTCCGTCGGCTCCTGCCCCATCAGCCGGCGCAGCGCGTCGTCATGCTTCGCGAGCCGCGCCTGCCGGTCCCGGCAGTCGTGACAGGCCGCGAGGTGCCGCACCACCAGCTCGAGCGACGGCCCGGTGAGCGCGCCGTCGAGCGACGCCGACAGCTGTTGCACCGTCAGGTGGATCATGCCGCCTGGTCCTCGACGTCGCGAACGTGGTCGATGTACTCGCGCGCGAGCGCGATGCGGTTGAGCACGCGCGGCACCGAGATGCCGGTGATGCGCGAGATCTCCGGGTACGAGAGGC
Source organism: uncultured bacterium (assembly GCA_964434945.1). Lineage (GTDB taxonomy): Bacteria > Eisenbacteria > RBG-16-71-46 > RBG-16-71-46 > RBG-16-71-46 > JAIOPA01. Next base: position 13,698 of record CAYSWZ010000060.1, read on the forward strand.
GTTCGAGCAGCCGCAGCGTGAGCAGCCACTGGTCGTCGGAGTGGAGCAGCGCGAACGCGTGCAGCGCGCGCTGCTCGTCCTCCACGTAGTGGGCGCCGCGCGCGCCCGCGAGCCACGATTCGCCGTTCGGCCGGCGTGCGCCCACGGTGGGCCGCAGCGGGCGCCCGCGCATCTTGGCCGCGTCGAGCTGTCGCGCGAGCTTGACGAGCCACGGCAGGAACGGTTTGTGCGACGGCGCCGCGCGCAGCTGCCGCGTGGCGTGCGCGAGCGTCTCCTGGAACAACAGCTCGGCCTCGCCCAGGTGCCGCGTGATCGCGAGGCACGCGCGCCACAGCGGCAGCCGATGGGTGTAGATGAGCTGCAGCAGCGCGGTGACATCACCGCGCTGCGCGGCGCTCGTCAGTTCGGGGTCCCTGCCGGGTTCGGTCCAGGGTCGGTTGGTCGGAGTGTCCAAGCCGGGTCCTCCCGCGTGGGCCGATGCGGCTCCGCGGATCGGGTGGGACGGGGTTTGCTCCGGAAGGTTTCGGCCGAAAGTGGACCCGGCTGAACCCCGGTTCTCAGGCCCTGCCCCGCCGGGCTTCGAGCCCCTCCGGACGTGGCATCCGCGCGCGGGCCGGGGTAACCGCCGGTCCCATTCCCAGGCGGCCGGGCGCGGCCCTATAGTGCACGCTCATGAGACCCATCCTGGACGTTGCGAAGTCGCTCGGGCTCGACCCGGCGCAAGTCGAGCAGTACGGGAACTGGAAGGCCAAGATCACGTTGTCGTCCTTCGAGGGCCGGCCGCGGCGGGGCAAGCTGGTGCTGGTGTCCGCGATCACGCCAACGCCCGCGGGCGAGGGGAAGACGACCACCAGCGTCGGCCTCGCACAGGGGCTGGCGCGCATCGGCGTCAACAGTGCCGTGGCGCTTCGCGAGCCGAGCCTCGGACCCACCTTCGGGATGAAGGGCGGCGGTGCGGGGGGCGGGGCGTCCGAAGTCGTGCCGGTGGACGACATCAACATGCACTTCACCGGCGACTTCCACGCCGTGTCGAGCGCGCACAATCTTCTCGCCGCGCTCGTGGACAACGCACTGCATCACGACACCGCGCACGGCATGGACGCGCGCCGCACGAGCTGGAAGCGCGTCGTGGACATGAACGACCGGGCGCTGCGCGACATCGTCATCGGCCTCGGCGGCCGCACCGAGGGCGTGCCGCGCGAGACCGGGTTCGACATCACCGCGGCGAGCGAGGTCATGGCGGTGCTGTGCCTCGCCGACGGGATCACGGACCTCAAGGCCCGACTGGGCCGCATCGTCGTCGGCTACCGGCCCGACGGATCGCCGGTCACCGCCGGCGATCTCCACGCCGTCGGCGCCATGGCCGCGCTGCTGCGCGACGCGCTGAAGCCCAACCTGGTGCAGACCACCGAGGGCGTGCCCGCGTTCGTGCACGGCGGGCCGTTCGCGAACATCGCGCACGGGACCAACACCATCGCCGCCACCAAGGCCGCGCTCGCGTACGCCGACATCGTCATCACCGAGGCCGGGTTCGCGTTCGAGCTCGGCGCGGAGAAGTTCTTCGACATCAATTGCCGCTACGGCGGGTTCGCGCCCGCCTGCACGGTGCTGGTGGTGACGATTCGCGCGCTCAAGATGCACGGCGGGGTGCGCGTGGCCGACGTCAACGCGCCGGACGTGCGGGCGATGCTGCGCGGGCTCTCGAACATGGAGAAGCACCTGGAGAACATCGCCAAGTTCGAGCAGCCGTGCGTGGTGGCGATCAACCACTTCCCCTCGGACACCGCGGAGGAGGTGGAGACGCTGCAGAAGCACTGCGAGGCGATGGGGCTCCAGGCCGTGGTGAGCCGCGGATTCGCCGAGGGGGGCAAGGGCTGCATGCAGCTCGCCGAGGTCGTGCGCGCGAAGGTCGCGGCGAGCGAGCCGCACTTCAAGCCGCTCTACGACTGGAACGACAGCATCGAGAACAAGATCCGTACGGTCGCGCGCGAGATGTACGGGGCGCAGGCCGTGGACTACACGGCGCGCGCGAAGCGCGACCGCGAGCAGCTCGAGAAGCTCGGATTCGGGAAGCTGCCCATCTGCATCGCGAAGACGCAGCAATCACTGTCGGACAACCCCGCGCTGCTCGGCCGCCCGAAGGACTTCCTCGTCACCGTGCGCGAGATCCAGCTCGCCGCCGGAGCCGGCTTCGTCATACCCATCACCGGCGAGATCATGCGCATGCCCGGCCTGCCGAAGGAGCCGCTGGCGGGCAGGTTCGACCTGAGCGCCGACGGCGAGGTGGTGAAGACGTAGCGGACCGCCGTCCCGCGCCACGGGGCCCGGGGCGTGCCGCCGGGAAGCGCGCGCGGCGGACCGGCCATGCCGGCCCCTCCCGTGACACGAACGCCGCCGGCTCTCGCGAGCCGGCGGCGTTCCTTTGGGGGAGCGGGGGTGCGACCGCTCAGTTGCTCGCGTGCTGCGCGGAGCCGTTCCCGCGCAGCGCCAGCTTCGCGCGCAGGAGTTCGTGGGCGTGCGCGGTGATGGTCTGGGCGTTGTTCTCGACCGAGCCGGCCTCGGCCTCCTCCCACTGCCCCTTCCACCAATAGACCGTTTCGGCGGCGGCGTGGTCCCGGACGTCGTCGGAGCAGTCGGCGACGAGTCGCACCGGCACCTGGAAATCGTTCGCCTCCGGGGGCGTGATCACGAAGTCCACCTGCATCGGGTCCGCGTCCGGCTGGAACATCGTGATCGTGGCCGGCATCTTGAGCGAGTTCTTGTGGATCACGAGACGGAAGCGCCCGTTCGTGAGGACGCCCTCCTGGTCCACGCCGAGCGAGAGCGACGTGGCGGGACCTCCCTGGCCCTGGACGGGCGGCGGCGTGTCGTCCACCGACCCGATCAGGGCCGGGTTGGCGCCGCCGGCGGGCGCCCCGTCGGCGGTGGGAGCTGCGGGATTGCGCGAGCAGCCGGTGAGCGCCACCGCGACGATGGCGATGAGGAGCACGACGGGAAGACCGGAGCGAGCCATGAGAGAGACCCTCGAGCCGAGGCGTGTGGGGCGTGGAGTCGGGGCGCGTGGGGGCGCCGGCTCCGAGAGGCATTGTGTTTCATGGAATCGCAAGTCCGGTGCCAGCGCGTGCGTCGGTCGCGAGCGTGCAGAGCGCACGACGCCGGAGAACGCGAGAGCCGCCGGCGCTTGCGCGCCGGCGGCGTCTCGTTCGCATCACGATCGTGAGCGCTACACGATCACTTCGGACCGAGCATCGCATTCACGAGCTGCTTCGTCTGCACCATGATCGTCTGGGCCGTGCTGTCGACTGCGGGGGAGGATGCCGGCTGCCAGCCGCCGTTCCACCAGAAGATCGTCTCGCTCTGGAAGACGGCCGGCGTGTCCTTGGAACAGTTGGCCACGAGCTTCAAGGGCACCTGGAAGTTGTTCGCGGACGGGGGCGAGACGATGAACTGCACGGCCATGACGTTGGGATCCGGCTGCACCATCGTGATCGTCGCCGGGCTCTTCAGCGAGTTCTTGTGGATGAAGAGCGTGAAGCGGCCGGCCTGGAGCGCGGCGGCGTGGCCCACGGTCAGCGTGACGGTGCCGATGGAGCCGTCTCCCGGGACCTCCTTCGGGATCGGATCGTCGGCGCGCCCGATGAGCGTGGGCGTGCCGCCTGGTGCGGGCGCGGCGTCCGTGCTCGGCGCGGTGGGGAGCCGGGAGCAACCGGTGAGCGCCGCAACCGCCGCGGCGAGAATCAGCGTGACGTGGATCGGAGCAGGACGCATGGGGGGAAGCCCTCGTGGGGTGACAGGTCCGCGCGCTGGGTGTGGATCGCGCGTTCGATGCGCGTTATGACCTGTTCAAGGGCAAGGACGGTGCCGTCCCGAGGGCCAATCGAGGGTGGGCGGAGTGCACGACGAGCGCTCCGGACGCCGGGCGTCGCCGGAAGCGCTTGCGGGCGGGGCTTGCGGCTTGCACGGAGCCACTGGGCGGAGCGCGCGGCGCGCGGACGAGGGAATCTGGGGGTGTTGACCCGTTCGCGAGCGTCGTTTGCGCGAAATGCCCACCTACGCAACGTCGTATTGCAGTTTCCTGTCAGCGGTCGGACCGGGTCCGGGCGCTCCTGCGGAGCCTCGACGGCAGCCGGAGCCATTCCGGCGCACTGGCGTTCGTCGCGCCGGGGGCGAGCCCCGCTGCCCACGCCGCGTCCGCATCCGCCACGAGCGCGGCCCACGCGGCAGGGTCCGCCGCCGCCTCCGGGTGGGCGAGCAGCGCGCGGACCCGCGCGGCGAGCTGCCAGGCGTGCTCCCCGTCGGCGCCGCGGGCGCGCGCCGCCTCGGCGACCGTCCCGCGGAGCCCGAGCGCGTCGAAGAGCCGCGTCCCCATCTGCGCCGGGCGCTCGGGTTCGTATGCCGCGCCGAGGCACTCGAGCAGGAGCCACGCGGTGACGACGAGCGGCTCGGCGGTGCGCGCGAGCGAAGCCGGCACGGGCACGGCCGAATCCAGCTCCTCCCATGCCTCGAGCCGCTCGCGGAGCCGCCGCACCGCCGATCCGACCGGCGCCGCGGGCAGCGTGAGGAGCCGCGAGCACTCGGCCAGGAGCTGGCCGATCAACGCCTCGGCCTCCTCCGCGAGCGAATCCGAAGCGAGCGCCCGCGCGAAGAGCCGGCCGACGGGGACGGTCGCGAGCCGCCACAGCTCGTACTCGAGATCCGCGACCCCGCCGCCGCCGAGCGTGCGCTCGAGTTCCTCCCACGGGCGCGCATCGCGCGGTGCCTCGCGCCAGTCGAGGAACACGCGTGAGCCATAGCCCTCCAGCTCCACGCTCAAGCCCTGCTCCCGCAGCGCGCGCGCGCGGAACAGGAACTCGTGGCCGCTCACCTGGTCGCGACAGCGGAGCAGCGCGTCGTCCGCGGCGCCGGCGAACCCGAGCCCTTCGAGCAGCGTCCGCTGGCGCAGCGGGCGCGAGCCGTTGGCGCGCTTTTCGGCATAGGCTGCCGAGAGCTGGATCGTGCCGCGGGCCGCGGCGTAGCGGTTGTGGTAGAGGACCAGTGCCGCGCCCGCCTCGCTCCGGTTCGAGTACGCGAACACGTCCTCGTTCACGTGGCCCGCGGGGTCGCGGCAGTCGTAGAGCAGGAACTCGCGCGCCCCGGCGAACAGCGCGCGGCGGTGGAGCAGCGGCACGATGCGCCGCCAGTGCTCGCGCTCGAGGCCCTCGTCCACCGCCTCCTCGCGGAGCGCGCGGCGGAACTCCATGCCGTAGCGTTCCTCGTGCCCTTCGACCTGGCCGTGCCCGAACATCGGCAGCCCGGGCAGCGTGCACATGAGCGTGCACACGCCGAAATACTTCTCACCGCGGCCGAACTGGTCCACGGCGGTGCGCTCGTCCGGATTGTTGAGGAAGTTGACCCAGCGCTGCAGGATGTCGGGATCGAACTCGAGCGTGTTGCGCAGCACGCGGCGGTAGTCGGCGTTCCGTTCGTCGCGCAGCATGACCATGAACGCGCTGTTGTAGACGCGGTGCATCCCGAGCGTACGGACGAAGTAGCCCTCCATGAGCCAGAACGCCTCCGCGAGGAGCAGCGTGCCGGGCGCCTCCGCCGCGACCCGGTCCACGACCTCGCGCCAGAACTCGCGCGGCATCAGCCGGTCGAGCTGCTCGCGGGTCACGCCGAGTCCCGCCCGCGACGGGATCGCGCCGCCGCTCCCGGGCTCGGGGAACCACAGCCGCTGGAGATGCCGCTTCGCGAGCGTCATGGCGGCGTCGAAGCGGATGATCGGGAAACGACGGGCCACGCCGAGGATCGCCTGCATCACCGCCTCGCGCGTGGCCGGGTTCAGGTAGTCGAGCTGCGCGGTGTCGTTCCACGGGAAGCTCGTGCCGTCGTTGCCGTGGTAGAGGTAGCGGATGTCGCCACTTGCGGTGTCGGCGCGCCGGAACACCACCGCCGCATCGCTCCGGTCCCAGTAGTGGTCCTCGATCTTCAACGACACGCGTCCGTCGCCCGAGAGCTCGGGGCCGTTGAACGTGTAGCCGGGGTAGGGGCAGTCGGGTCGCTGCACGAACCACTCCGGGTGTTCCACCACCCAGGGCGAATCGATTCCCATGTGGTTCGGCACCATGTCGCTCGCGAGCCGGATGCCGCGCAGGGCGGCGCGATCGCGGAGGCCCCGCCACGCGGGCTCGCCACCCAGCTCGCCCGCGATCGCGTACGCGAACACGGCGTAGGCCGAGGCCGCGGCATCCGCGTTCCCTGCGATCTGCTTGATGCGGCGCGAGGCCGGGCTCCGCTCCCACACACCGATCAGCCACAGCGCGTTGACGCCGAACGCCGCCAGCCGGTCCAACTCCTCGTCGGGAACCTGGTCCAGGCGGTGGACCTCGCGCCCGTACTTCCTCGCCAGCTGGTCCAGCCACACGAGCGTGCTCTTCGCGATCATCACGGTGCGCGGCATCCAGTCGGCGTCGGCGCTGAATCGCTCCTCCTCGGCATCGCTCCCGGCGTAATCGGGCGCGGTCGCCTCGCCCGCGCCCCCGTGCTCGCCGCGCGCGGCGGCGGCTCGCGCCGCGAGCCAGCGCTCCTCTTCACGGCGCAGGTCGAAAGCGAGCGACATCCGCTCCACCAGGTCGCCCACGAGCCAGCCCCACGCGCCGCGCACGAACTCGAGCTGCGCGGCGAGCGAGCCGGGTGCGGCTCGGAACGGCCCGCGCAGGAACTCGAGCAGCGTCGTGCCCCGGGGCCCGAGCCCCGGACGGGCGGCGAGGAACGACTCCAGCTCGCGGAGGACCGCCGCGTACGAGGTCTCGCGTGCCAGCGTCACGTCCTCGAACAGCTCGCGGTAGGGCGACGCCGCCGGGTTCGCGTTCTCGAGCGACAGGATCACCAGCTCCTCGAGCGCGATCTCGCGGTGCGAGAGCGCGTCGGTCGCGCCCGCGAGCCACGTCGCCGCGCGCAGCCGCCCGCGATAGACGGCCATGGAGGGGAACGTCTCCACGAACGCGAGCAGCAGCCGGTCCACCGCGTCGCAGCCGAGCCGGCTTTCGAGATGCTCGAGCGCGGCCCGCCAGCCGCCCGGGTCCACACGCGCGCGCCAGTGGGCGATCGCCAGGTGCGCGGCCTCGTCCAGGAGCCCGAGCGTGAAGAGATCGGCGGCCGACGCGGTGGGCGCGCCGCCGCGCGCCGCGTTCAGGGCCGCGGCGAAGCGGTGCGCCGCGGCTGGCCGCGCGAGCACGGCGTGGCCCGACGAGGCGAAAAGCGCCTCGTCGAAGCGGCAGCGGTCACGCGCCGCGCGCGAGACGTGGAACTCGTTGGGCCACAGGTCGTTTTTCACGCGGTACTCCCGGAGCTTGGAGCGGCCGAGTGTAGCAGCAGCGGCACCTCGCGCGCGCAGTCCGTTGTGGCGCATCGCGCTGGCTCTGCACCGCGCGCGCTGCGCGCGGATCGGCGCGAGCGTTGTGGAGAAGCGGTCGGGTGATCTGAGCACGGCACGGGGTGCACGCCTCGCGCGCGGGGCCGAGCGTCGTTCCCCGCGGGGTGAGCGCGGCAACGCGCTGCGGGCCGGATGCTTTCGCGCGCACTCAGCCGTGGCACGCGAATCCCGCCCGGCGGCTTCGGGAATGCGCGCGCGGAATTCACTTGGCTTGTCCGCGCGGCGCGCGCAAGAATTCACTCGCCGAGCCCTGCCCGCAACTCCTCGCACGCTCGCGCCCGCCCCGGCAACGCTCCGGTTCACCGACGAAGGAGACCAAGATGGTCGCCATCGCCCGTTTGCATACCGCCGCGGAGATCGCCCACCACCTCGACAAGCACGTCGTCGGCCAGTCGCTCGCCAAGAAGCGACTGGGCATCGCCGTCTACCGCCACTACCTCGGCCGTCGTTTCCGTGACTCGCCGTTCTACGGAGGGCAGGACTTCGGTCGCCAGCACCAGCTCCTGATCGGCCCGACCGGCGTCGGGAAGTCGCTGCTCGTGAAGAGCGTCGGCGCGCTGCTCGGTGTGCCGGTCGCGTTCACCGCCGCCACCGCGCTCGTCGAGACCGGCTACGTCGGCACCCCGGTCGAGAGCATGTTCCTCTCGCTCCTCGAGCGCGCCGGTGGCGACCTGGCGCTCGCCGAGCATGGGATCGTCTTCCTCGACGAGTTCGACAAGCTCCGACGCGCCACCGACATCGGCCGCGACGTCTCGGGCGAGGGCGTGCAGAACGGCCTCCTGACACTGCTCGACGGCCGCCCGGTGCGCCTCCGCTGGCGGGACCGCGAGGTGAGCATGGACTCGTCGCGCATCCTGTTCCTCTGCACGGGTGCGTTCGCGGGGCTCACCGCCCGCGTGCGGGCGCGGCTCGAAACCGAGCGTTCACGCCCGCTGGGATTCGCCGCTCCCAGCGAGCGACCCGAGCCGCTCGGCGAGGCGGAACTGCTCGATCGCGTGTCGCCCGAGGATCTCATCTCGTTCGGTCTCATCCCCGAGCTCGTCGGTCGCTTCTCCGGTCTCGTCCCGCTCCACCCGCTCACCCGCGCGGAACTCGAGCGCGTGCTCGCAGAACTCCCGGCCTCGCCGCTCGCGATGCAGCGGCGCTTCTTCGAGCTCCACGGCGTGCGGCTCGAGGTCGGCCCCGAGGCGCGCGCGGCGCTCGTGGACCGCGCGCTCGAGCAGGGGCTCGGCGCGCGCACGCTCCACCGGCTCGTGGCCGACACGCTCGCGCCGCTCGAGTTCCGCCTCCCGCGCCTCGCCGAGGAGGGCGTCGGCGCCGTCCGGCTCACGCGCGCCGCAGTCGAGGGCGATGCGGAACCGGAGCTGGTGTCGAGGCGCGAGGTCGCGGAATGGCACGCACCGTTCCCCTCGGCGAAGGAGCTGTCGCAGGGCGCGCTCGGGCGTGTCCCGCGAACCGAACCACCGCCTCCGCGGCCGCGCGACATCACGCCGCGCCGCCGGTTCGACCCACGGCGCGACGAGCGCCCGGGAGGCGACGGGCCGACGCTGTTCGGGCCGGAGATCTAGCTCGGCTGAACGGTGGATGTCGCGCTGCTGTCGCGCGGGGCGAACGCTTCGGCCGCCGCCCCGCGCAATCGCACGTGCAGTGCTTCCGCGTCCGGCACCTGCTCCGGCGTGAGCCAGCCGCGCGTCACCATCTTCTTCGCGATGAACACCATCTGGGCGCGCGCCCACGGGCGCAGTTCCCCGCTCGCGTCGAGGCGGTTCTTCCAATGGGTCGGGCTCGGCACCACCACGGTCAGGAACAGCGCCTGCTCGAGCGTCACATCGGCGGCGTCCTCGTCGAAGTAGAAGCGCGCCGCCTCGTCGGCGCCGTGGACCCCCGGGCCCCATTCGATGATGTTCAGGTAGATCTCGAGCAACCGCTCCTTCGAAAGACCCGTCAGGTGCTCGAGCACCCACGCCAGCACCACCTCCTGCCCCTTCCGGGACAGCGTCCGCTGGTGGCCGAGGAACAGGTTGCGCGCGAGCTGCATGGTGATCGTGCCCGCGCCGCGCTTGAACGTGCCCGAGCGGAGGTTGGCCGCCATCGCCATCTGGATGGCCTCGGTGTTGAACCCGCGATGGTGGTAGAAGCCGCCGTCCTCATTGGTGAGGAGCGCGTACTGAAGCAGCGGGCTGATGCGGTCGAGCGTGCGGAAGTGCGGGTTCGCGGGCGACAGGTCGCGCGTTACGACGCCCTCCCGCGGCACGTGGATCTCGGCGATGAACGGTCCCGAGAGTGCACCGAGCTGCAGGTGAGAGCCGTCCGACCCGAGCTCGAGCCCGTGCGGGATCACGTTCGCGGTGAACCGTGCGCTGTCCGGCTGCGAGACGTCCACGTCCACGCTCGCGCGCCAGTCCCACGACCCGCGACACGACAGGTCGGTGAGCGGCCCCAGCACCGCGGGCGGCAGGCTCCGCTGGACGTCGCGCGCGGTCAGGCCGTCCACCCCGAGCGCGAGCCGGAAGCGCGGGCCCGCGCGCCGCACCTCGCCGGTCACGCGGAGGTCGGCGCGACCCAGGCGCACGTGCGTGCCTTCCGCCACGCGCAGCACGCCGGCGTGGCGGTCCTGCGTCACGCGGCCGTCCACCCGCAGCTCGAGCGGCGCATCGCCGCGCGTCGCGTCCGGCACGTGGAACGTGGCGCGGCCGACGAGCCGGTCCTGCGCGTTCCAGTCCATCACGACGTCGAACGGCACGCGCTGCTCGCCGGCGATCACACCCGTCGCGCCGAACTGCGCGCCGCCGGAGCGATGCGTGAGCGAGAGCGTGTCGAGCCGGGCGAGAAGCGAGTCGCCGCGCTGGACGTCGAGGTCGGTGACCCGGAGTTCTGGCAACCGGCGCGCGGGCAGCAGCAGCGCGTCCGCCAATTGCTCCGCGGCGGCGCGGACGCGCGGCGACGCCGGGCCGGCGGTGCCGGCCAGGTCGTCCTCGCGAAGCGACGTCGAGTCCTCCTCACCGCCGCCGGACGGCAGCGTCACGCGCGCCCGTTCGATCTCCAGGTGCGAGATGCGGGGCCGGAGGTGAAAGCCGCGCGGCCCGAGCGAGACCCGGACGCGCTCGGCACGGACGAACGGCGCCGCCGTCACCGCGTGCGTGACTTCCAGCCCGCGCAACTCCACGCGGAGCGGCCACGCGAACTTGAGCTGCCGCCACTCCACCTCGAATCCGCGAGTGCGGGCCTGGGCGCGCAGCTGCGCGCCGACCAGCGGGCCGATACAGCCCGGCATCAGCACCACGAGCAGCAGCAGCGCGGCGCACGCGAACAGCGCCGGGCGCACGAAGGACGGGTTCGAAGCGGGACGGGGCATGGACGGCGCAGCCTACGCAGCCGGGTTCGAACGCGCCAGACGTGCGGGCGCCCGTCACATGCCGGGAACGGAGACGGCCGCCCCTCGGATCAGCGGGGAGCGGCCGGGATGCGACGCGGTGCGGGGGGGCGCTCAGCGGACGGGTGTGGCCCTCGCGGCCTGCCAGTCCCGCCACAGGTCGGACGCCTCGGCCACGAACGACGTGTGGCGCGGCACCCAGCCCAGTTCGCGGCGGGCCTTGACGCTCGAGACGCAGAGGTCGTTCAACAGTGCTTCACCGTACGCGCCGTGCGCGCGCACCAGGTCCTCGGCCGGCCACGAGACGAGCTTCGACTGGGTCGCGGTGGCGACCGCCTCGGCCAGCTCCTTCACGGTGTGACGGGACTCGTCCGCGAGGAGGTAGCGTTCGCTGGCCGGCGCGTGCTCGAGCGCCAGCGCGTACGCGTCGGCCACGTCGTCGCGGTGCACGAGGCTCCAGCGCTGCGATCCGTCTCCCGGGTACGTGACCGTGTGAGAATCGTTCGCCTCCGCGAACCACCCGCCGAGGATGCCGCGGTGCTCGCCGTACACCATGCCCGGGCGGAGGATCACCACGTCCACCTCGTGTGCGCCCAGGTCGAGCGCGATCTCCTCGTGCGCGGCGCGCCACTGCACCACCGTGAGCGGCGCGAGCGGCGTCATCTCGTCCGCCACGCCGTTCACGCCGTGCCCGTGCACCCAGATCCCGCTCGTGTAGAGCACGCGGCGGACGCGGCCGTCGAGCGCGGCGTGCCGCAGGGCTTCGAGCGCGGCCAGGTCCACGTCGGCGGCGCCATTCTCCCCGTCGAAGGCGGCGTGCACCGCGGCGTCGCAGTTCTGCAGCACGCCGTTCCAGTCCTCCGGACGCGCGAGATCGCCGAACACCGGGGTCACGCCCACGGCGGCGAGCGCCCGGGCATTGTCCTTCTGCCGGGTGAGCCCGAATACCTGGTGGCCCTGACGCGCGAGGCGCGCGGCGACCACGCCGCCGATGTAGCCGGTGGCTCCGGTGACGAAGATGCGCTCGTTCATGGTCCTGTTCCCTCAGGTCCCACAGACCCCCGGGAGGTTTTCGGCTCCGGGGCGCGGGGCTTGAGTGCGTTGTTCGGGGAAGGGCTCGCCGTGCCGAGTAATCCATCCGATGCGCGGCGATTCCCGGCCGGGCGTCACGGCCGGGCAAATCCGTCCCGCACGGGATGCGTGAGAGTTGCGTGTGATTGAGATCGCGACCGGAAGCGAAAGGATGCGCGTGAAACGGTAACGCCGGGGTAGCCCACGGCCGTCACATGGCGGGGAATCGCGCGTACTTCATCCCACGGGAGCGCAGG